>JBILLV010000013.1:0-66391 GCA_044375895.1 Polyangiales bacterium
CACCCGCAAAGCCGGGTTCAAGAAACCCCCACGGCGTACGATGAGGGAGCCCGGCTCTGCGGGCGATCCGACGCTAGCCCAGGCCGAGCGTCCGCGAGCCCTGGGCAGCGAGCGAGATGCTGCCAACATAGCAAATCCGGCAAAGCCGCCCTGAGGCACCCTGTGAGCGTCGACGCGACCCGCTCGGGAGCGACGCTACTGCGGCGCGAGGAAGGGCGCCTCGATGGTGCGCGCCTCTTCCGCGGGCATCCCCCGCGGGATGATACGCACCCGAACCTTCTGCCCCGGACGCGCCTGGTTCACGGGCATCGTGACGAACACCGGGGCGTCGGCGCCCGCGAGCGACTCCAGCGCCACCTCGCGCAGCGGCAGCACGAAGCTCTGGCCCATGGAGGTGTCGGGCTCGAGGGCGAACACCACCCGCGCGTTGTGCTTGTTGACGAGGTGGATGTTGTACGCGTTGCGAACCATCTCCCCCTCCACCGTGTACGGCATGCCGCGCAGGCGGAGGAAGTTGGCCTCGTAGAGCGTGTGGCGCTGGTAGGCGGCGAACGACGCGATGAGCCCCATCACCCCGAGCACCGCGTAGAGGTACAGGCGCGGGCGGAGGAAGCGCCGGGGCTCGTGGTGGAGGCCCACGTAGGAGTCGTAGCGGACGAGGCCGCGCGGGCGGTGGAGCTTGTCCATCACGTCGTCGCAGGCGTCGATGCAGCGGGCGCAGCCGACGCAGTCGAGCTGGAGGCCGTTGCGGATGTCGATGCCCGTGGGGCACACCACCACGCAGCGGTTGCAGTCGACGCAGTCGCCGACGCCCTCGGCCTTCGCCTTGCCGCGGGGCTCGCCGCGCTTCTCGTCGTAGCCGATGACGAGGGAGTCGGGGTCGGTGAGCACCGACTGGAGGCGCCCGTAGGGGCAGATGGCGACGCAGGTCTGCTCGCGGAACCACGCGAAGTTGAAGAACATCACCGCCGTCATCGCGGTGACCCAGGCGAAGGCTTCGGGGCTGGCGCCGGGCCCCGCCTGGATCATCGTCCACAGGCCCCGGATCGGGGTGAAGTAGCCGAGGAAGACGTGCGCGACGGCGGCGGCCAGGGCGAAGTAGAGCGTCCAGAGGAGGGCGCGGCGCCAGAGGCGGTCGAAGGTCCAGTCGCCCTGCTCGCGGCGGACGCGCTTGTCGCGCGGGCCTTCGATGAGGCGCTGGAGGGGGCGGAAGACGCCCTCGAGGTACACCGTCTGCGGGCAGGCCCAGCCGCACCAGACGCGGCCCGCGACGGTGGTGAGGGCCACCAGCGCGAAGCCGATGCCCGAGAGGAGGAAGAAGGCCATCCACACGTCTTGCGCGTTGAAGACCGCGCCGAACAGGAAGAAGCGCCGGCGCGCGATGTCGAGGAGCACCGCGGGGTGCCCGCCCACCTCCAGCCACGGGACCACCGCGTACACCGCGATGAGCAGCGCGAACATCACGTTGCGCGCGGTGGTGAAGCGCCCCGACACGTCCGCGGGGTGGACGGTGGCGTGGGACCCGTCTTCACGGATCGAGCTTCGCATCTGGACGACGGGGAGGTGGCGGGCCATGGCGGGGGGTTGGAGCCTCTTTACTCGGTGAAGGGTTCGCCCTGCGGGGCCTTGCCGCCGGGGACGTTGGTGTTGCGCAGGGTGAGCACGTACGCGACGACGGCCTGCACCTTGGTTTCGCCGATCTGCGGCCCCCACGAGGCCATCCCCCGAGCGGGGACGCCCTCGAGGACGGTGCGGTAGATCTGCGTCGCGCGGCCGCCGTTGATCCAGCGGTTGTCGGTGAGGTTGGGGCCGATGTTGCCGCCGCCCGTCGCCGTGTGGCAGGAGACGCAGTTCTGGGCGAAGACGACCTGGCCCTCGCGCACCGTGGCGCCGTCGCGGGCGAGGGTGTTGAGGGCCTCGTCGGTCATGGCGCCGGCGCGGCGGGCGCGCTCGGCGGCGGCGCGGCGGTCGGCGGCCATCGACTGTTCGAAGGACTGCGCGAGCGACGATCCGCTGTGCAGCACCTCGTAGTGGAACCAGTACCCGATGGCGAACACCACCGCGACGTAGAGGGTGTAGAGCCACCAGTTGGGCAGGTGGTTGTCGTACTCCTCGATGTCGTCGTAGGTGTGGACCACCTTGTTGTCGTGGGGATAGGCGACCTTCTCGTCGCGCTCGTCGCGCGCGCTGAGGTCGTTGTGGGCGTCCACGGTCATGATCAGAGGTCTCCGTTTTCGAAGGGGAGCGCGGCGGTGTTGTCGTACTGCTCGGGGCGGCGGCCCATCACCCGGGCGACGATGCCGACGAACACGGCGATGAAGATCGCCAGCGAGAGGATGGGGAGCGCCAGCAGGTGGCTGTGGGCGAAGAAGTCGCGGTACATGGTCTCTCTCCTCTCAGCGGGCGGCGCCCAGGGCGGTGGTGACGGCCTGCGCGGTGTCGGGGTTGCCCAGCGGGCGCCCGAGGCGCTGCAGGTACGCGATGACGGCGATGATCTCGGCCTCGGGGTCGGCGTTGCGCTCGCCGTTGGCGCGCAGGTCGTCGACGATGACGCGGGCCTGCGCGTGGCCGACGGCGGCGGCGGCGCTCACCTCAGCGGGGCGGTAGGGGACGCCCGCGGTGCGCATCGAGTCGATCTTGGCGTCGACGCGCGACCAGTCGATGCGGTTGGTGAAGAGGTGCGAGTACGTGGGCATGTTGGAGCCCGGCGAGACGGCCCGCGGGTCGCGCATGTGGTTGTAGTGCCAGAGGTTGGGGTAGCGGCCGCCCTCGCGCGCGAGGTCGGGGCCGGTGCGCTTGGAGCCCCACTGGAAGGGGTGGTCGAAGATGGACTCCTCGATGCGCGAGGGCTCGCCGTAGCGGATGGCCTCGGCGCGCATCGGGCGGATCATCTGCGAGTGGCAGTTGTAGCAGCCCTCACGGATGTAGATGTCGCGGCCCTCGAGCTCGAGGGCGGTGTAGGGGCGCGTCTGCACGGTGGCCATCTCGGCGCGGTTGATGACGAGCGACGGGATGAGCTCGGCGACGCCGCCGACGAACACCGCGAGGGCGGTGAGGACGACGAAGATGGCCGCGCGGCCCTCGACGAGGCGGTGCCAGCTGGGCTTGCCGTCTTCCTTCGAGAGCTGGAGCGCGATGACGCCGAAGATGGTGACGAACACGCCGATGCCGGCGACCATGATGGACGCCGTCTGGCTCATGACCGCGATGGACATGAAGATGACGGCCACGAAGGTGGAGAAGAGGACGGGCGGGCCGAAGGCGATCTGGGTCCAGGGGACGCCATCAGAGGCGGGCTGGCGGTCGACGACCTCGGCCTCGCCGTCGACGGCCGCGCCGGACTTCGCGGTCATGAAGAGGTTCCAGGCCATCATGAGGAAGCCGACGAGGTACATCGTGCCGCCGACGAGGCGGGTCCAGTACATCGGGCGGAGGGCGATGAGGGTCTCGACGAAGCTCGGGTACTGGAGGGCGCCCTGGTCGGTGACGGCGCGCCACATGAGGCCCTGCGTGATGCCGCCGACCCACATGGAGACGACGTAGAGGATGATGCCGATGGTGCCGAGCCAGAAGTGCGTGTCGGCCGCGCTCTTCGAGTGGAGCTTCGTCCCGTAGAGCTTCGGCACGAGCCAGTAGAAGAGGCCCGCGGCCATGAAGCCGTTCCAGCCGAGGGCGCCCTCGTGGACGTGGCCGACGATCCAGTCGGTGTAGTGGGCGAGGCCGTTGACCGACTTGATGGAGAGGAGCGGGCCTTCGAAGGTGGCCATGCCGTAGAAGGTCACGCCGGCGACGAAGAACTTCAGCACCGGGTCGACGCGCACCTTGTCCCAGGCGCCGCGGAGCGTGAGCAGGCCGTTGAGCATGCCGCCCCAGCTCGGGGCCCAGAGCATGAGGGAGAAGATCATCCCGAGCGTCTGCGCCCACTCGGGGAGGGCGGTGTAGAGCAGGTGGTGGGGCCCGGCCCAGATGTACACGAACACCAGCGCCCAGAAGTGCACGATGGAGAGGCGGTACGAGTAGACGGGCCTCCCCGCGGCCTTCGGGAGGAAGTAGTACATGATGCCCAGGACGGGCGTGGTGAGGAAGAAGGCGACGGCGTTGTGGCCGTACCACCACTGGGTGAGGGCGTCCTGCACGCCGCCGAAGAGCGAGTAGCTCTTGAGGGGCGACCAGGGGATGGAGAGGTTGTTGACGATGTAGAGCATCGCCACCGTCACGATGGTGGCGATGTAGAACCAGATGGCGACGTAGAGGTGCTTCTCGCGCCGCTTCGCGAGCGTCCAGAAGAAGTTGACCGCGAAGACCACCCAGATGAGGGTGACGGCGATGTCGATGGGCCACTCGAGCTCCGCGTACTCCTTGCCCTGGGTGTACCCCAGCGGGAGCGTGATCGCGGCCGAGACGATGATCGCCTGCCAGCCCCAGAAGTGCACCTTGGCGAGCAGGTCGGAGGCGATGCGCGTCTTCAGCAGGCGCTGCGTCGAGTAGTACATGCCCGCGAAGATCATGTTGCCCACGAACGCGAAGATCACCGCGTTGGTGTGCAGCGGGCGCAGCCGGCCGAAGGTGAGGAGGGGCGCGACGTTGGCGCGGTGGTCGGCGAGCTGGAGGGCGATGAGGACGCCGACCAGCATCCCGACGATCCCGAACACGATCGACGCCCACACGAAGTTTCGCGTGATCTCGTCGTTGTACGTGATGCGGATGCGGGACGCGCCGGCGTCGCTGGTGGGCGTGTGTTCGCTGTCGGTGCTCATGGGGTGTCTCAGGTGCCTTCGGTCGTCGCCGCACCATTGCGGGGGACGTGGGTCGTGTCGTCGTGGATGGGGAAGAGCGCGAGGCGGTCGACGTGCTGCCAGTCGCGGTCGCGCACGCTCCGGGTGAAGAGCGCGAGCGCGCCGCCGACGAGCAGCAGGCCGATGAAGGCGAGGAGGATTACGATTTCCACAGCGAGGCTCCTGGTGAGAGGGAGGCCATCGTCGCGAGGAGGATCGACAATGACGTGAGGGGCATCACCACCGCGCAGAGCAGCGGCGACATGTGCCCGGTGACAGACAGCACCACCGTGCCCGCGTTGTAGAGCGTGGCGACCGCGAGGTTGCGGCGGTGGACGGCGGCGAGGCGGCGGGCGACGCGGAGCGCGAGGCGCACCGGGCGCAGGCCCGCGGTGACGAACCACGCGTCGGTGCGGGCGGGCATGAACGGGCGGTCGACCGCGGGGGTGGCGGAGCAGAACGCGCGCTCCACCGCGGGGCCGTCGTTGATGCCGTCGCCGATCATCCAGGTGTCGCGGCGGTCGTGGGCCTCGATGAAGCGGGCCTTGTCGTCGGGCGTCGCGCCGCCGACGCAGTGGTCGCGCGGGATCGCGAGGGCGTCGGCCATGGCCTCGACGCGCGGGGCGTTGTCGCCGCTGAGCACCCACACGTCCATCCCCTCGGCGCGGAGGGCGGCGACCTCGTCGGCGGCGTCGTGGCGGATCACCTCCGTCGTGGCGAGCCGTACGACCTCCGAACCATCGCGGGAGAAGGTGAGGTCGCCTTCGGCCGATCCCTCGACGGCCCAGTCGGCGCGGCCGAGGCGCCAGGTGGTTTGGCCCCGAACGAGTTCGAGGCCGGCGCCGGGCGTCTCGCGGACGGTGAGGTCGGCGATGAAGGGGCGGGGCAGGGGGGACGCTTCGAAGGCGCGGCGGACGGCGACGCTGCGCGGGTGCGTGCTGCGGGCGACGAGGTTGTAGAGGGCCTCACGCTCGTCGTCGGAGAGGGCGTCGAGGGCGTCGGGGGGCGAGAGCTCGAGGGTTCCTTCGGTGAGGGTGCCGGTCTTGTCGAAGACCACGCGGCGGACGGCTGGGAGGCGGTCGAGGAGGCTGGCCGAGCGGATGAACATCCCCGCGCGCCGCAGCCCCGCCTGGGCGAGCTCGTAGGCCGTGGGGGTGGCGATGCCGAAGGCGCAGGGGCACGTCACCACGAGGAGCGCGGTGGTGGCCTGGAGCCCGCCCGAGAGGTCGCCGCGCACGAGGGCCCACCACGCGAGGCAGAGGGCCGCGAGCGACAGGACGCCGATCACGTAGACGCGCGTGAGGCGCTGCCACCAGGTGGTGGAGCGGGCGGCGTCGGCGGCGGGGTCGCGCGTGGTGCGGAGGAGGCCGGGGAGGGCGGAGCGTTCGAAGTCTTCCGTGGTGGTGACGGCGAGGGCTTCGAGCCCGAGGTTGACCGATCCCGCGGGGAGCGCGTCGCCGCGGGCGAAGGCGCGGGGGGCGCTCTCGCCGTTGATCCAGTCGAGGGAGAGGGAGGCGGCGGCGCTGTCGAGGGTGGCGGCGGTGGGGACGAGGTCACCGGGCGACACCACGAGCTTGTCGCCCGCGTGGAGCTCGCGGCACGGGACCACCTCCACGCTGCCCGCCCGCTCGCGGCGCGCGAGGAGCCCGTCGACGCCGTCGTTGGCGAGGAGCATCGCGCGGTTGCGGGAGACGACGCGCTCCTGGAGCCACCGCCCCGTGAGCATGAGGACGATGAAGGTGGCGACGGTGTCGAAGAAGACGCCGCCGTCGTGGCCGGCGATGAAGTGCCAGAGCGAGGCGCCGAACGCGAGCACCACGCCGAGCGCGATGGGCACGTCGAGGTGGAGCACGCCGCGGCGCACGCAGCGCCAGGCCGAGCGGATGAAGACCGACCCGCCGACCGCCACGCTGAGCGCCCCCGCGGCCATCGCGAGGGTGCGAAACACCGTGTACACCGGGCCGTCGTGGAGCCCGAGGTAGACGGGGACGGAGAAGATCATGGCGTTCATCGCGAGGGCCGCGCAGACGCCGATGCGCCAGAGGAGGTCGCCCGAGCGCGGGGACTCCACCTTGCGGGCGGGGCCCAGGAGGTAGCTGAAGCGCTCGACCTCCTCGACCCACGCGCGGAGGGGAAACCCGCGGGTGACGAGGAGCTCGATGCGGCCGAGGGCGGGGTTGACGGAGATGTCGAGGCGGGTAGACGCAGGCTCCTGCCGTTCGAAGAGCTGCTCGACGAGCCAGACGCACGCCGCGCACTGGGTGCCCTGGAGGTCCATGGCGACGCGGTGGGGCGTGGTGGCGGCGGCGAGGTCGGCCTCGAGGGCTTCGAGCCACTTGCGGTCGCGGACGGTGGTCTGCGACGTGGAGGGCGCGATGACGCCGCCGCGGAGGTCGTAGTACTGCGTGAGGCCGCGCGCGTTGAGGAGCCCGTGCACCACGCGGCACCCCGTGCAGCAGAACCCGTCGCGCGCGCGGGCCGTGAGGTCGCCGCCGCAGTGACGGCACGCCCGCGCGCACGAGGGCGCGTCGGGGGCGTCGAGGACGAAGGGGTGCGTCGCGGGGGAGGCGGACATCGCAACGACGCACAGAGCAACCCCGGTGCCACGCACGAAGCGCGTAGAACGGTGGGGTCCGCGCGGGGTGCGTCGGCGAAAAGCACGCGCCGCGCGAACGGTGCGCCGCCGTGCGTGCACCGCGTGCATTCGAAGGGTGGCGCGACGGGCGCAGCGCGCGGATTCGGTCTACGGCACGCACGTTGCGCTGGCCTCGGGGGATGACCGCGACCACGACCCTCCTCCTCGCCGCCGGCGCCGCCGGGCTCGCGGCCACCGCGCACTGTGCGGCGATGTGCGGCCCCCTCGCAGCGGCTGCGTGCAATGATCGCGGGCGCGAGGGTGCGCGGGCGGTGGGGTCCTACGGCCTGGGGCGCCTCGCGTCGTACGCGACGACGGGCGCCATCGCGGGGGCGGCCGGGAGCGCGCTCGTGCGGGTGCTGCGCGGCGTGGACGTGCAGCGCGGGGTGGCGTTGGCCATCGGACTGAGCCTCGCGGTGTCAGCGCTGCGGCTCCTGCGCACGCGGCCCGCCCAGGCCCCCGTGGCGCTGCGGCGCTCGAAGGACGCGCCGCGACCCCCGGCGGCGCTGGCGGGCCTCCTGACGGGCTTCCTGCCGTGCGGGGCGCTGGCGTCGGCGCTGGTGATCGCCGCGGGGGCCGCGTCGTGGTGGGGCGGCGCGCTGGTGATGATGACCTTCGCGGTCGCGAGCGCGCCGGGCCTCGTCGCGGCGCTGCTGGCGGGGCGCGCGGTGTCGTCGCTCTTCGCGCGCGTGGCGGCGGTGCGCTACGTCGCCGCCGCGATGCTGCTGGTGGCGGGCGCGTGGGTCGCCGCGCGGCCTTGGTACATGCCCGAGCGGACGTGCCACTGTCACGCCGTCGCGTCGCGCGTTACGAACCCTGGAGGTGGATGACCATGAAGAAGATCCTCGTCGCTCTCGACAGCTCTCCCATTGCCCCGAAGGTGCTCGCGGAGGCGGCTCTGTTCGCGCAGAGCTTCGGCGCGGAGCTCGTCCTGCTGCGCGCCGTCGGTCTGCCGACCGAGCTGCCGCCGGAGGCCTTCGCGATGGCGCCGGACAACGTCACCACGCTGCTCTTCGAAGCGGCGGAGAAGGACCTCGCCACGCTCGCGAGCGCGCTCCCCGCGGAGCTGAAGACGCGGCGGGTCGTTCGGGTCGGCACGGCGTGGCGGGTGGTGTGCGACGTGGCGGATGAGGAGTCGGCCGACCTGATTCTGATCGGCGCCCACGGTCACCGCTTCATCGACCGCGTGCTGGGGACGACCACGCAGCGGGTGGTGTCGCACACCGAGCGGAGCGTCTACATCGCGCGCCCGAAGGGGTGATGCCGGTCGGCGACGGGCGCTACGGTTCGAACACGTCCGCTGACGTTGCAGCGGTCACCGCGCGGTCGAGCCACGCGTCGAGCCGCTCGCGGTCGTCGCAGGCGAGCACCTGCGCACGCGCGCCGTCGTCGATCGCCACGCCGCGCCGGTCGAGTACGCGCAGCACGGCGGCGGAGAGCGAGAGGAGCTCCCCACGCCGCTGTCCCCGGCGCTCCCCCCGGCGCTCCCCCTGACGCTCCCTTGCAGAGAGGGCCTGCTCGATCACGCGATTGTTTGCGGCGAGCAGCGCCCTCGCGACCGTGTCGTCGGCGAGGACCCGGTCGACGAGCGCCTTCGCGGGGATCGGCACGCGAAAGCAGCGGTCGACGATCTCCTGGTCGTCGTCGAAGGGGCGCCATCCGCTGGTGGCGTGGTGCCACTCGCGCAGCCGGTGGGCCTCGACGTCGATGTAGAAGAGGCGCCGCACGCCGCGCTTCGCGAGCTTCTTCACCTTGCGGGTGACGTGCGCCTCGCGCTCGCTGTCGCAGACTTCGAAGGCGAGCTCCTCGAGCTGCCGTCCGCCAGTCTTCGGGTCGCGGGCCGAGGGGTACACGCTCACGTCGGGCGCCACGTCGGTCTTCTTGTCGGCCCGCGTGAGCATGTCGACCGCGGCCTCGAAGCCGTCCGCGAGGCAACCACGGAGCAGGTGGGTCACCTCCGTGTGCTGCGTGGCGTGTGGTTCGTTGGCGCTCATCGTCTCGTAGACCACCCCGTCGATCATCTCCGCGTGCGTCTCCGGCTCGACGAGGTGGTCGTCCACCGCGGGGAGCTCGCCGCGCGAGGTCGCGGGCTGAAGGGGACCGCGTCCGGGCGTACGGCTTGCGGAGGCGGCGGGCGCGAGGGTCATTGGGGTCGAGCGGCTGTGGCTCATGGCGCCGATGCTACCGCCGGCCGCGGCTCCCTGGTAGCGCCGCCGGGCGGCGCCTCGCTCAGTCCCACGACGCGTAGAGCCAGTCGGGGTCGTCGATGCGCTCGTCGGCCCGCGCGGCCATCGCCGCGAAGGCCCCGCGCAGTGCGCTGCGGCGCGCGTCGCTCACCTTCGTGAGCTCGCACTCCATGCCCTCGATGCGCACCACGCCTTCGTCGCCGTCGCTCGTGGGCGGGAGCACGAAGCCGTGGAGCCGCACCTCCGGCCAGCGGCACAGGAAGCTCGCGAACTCCAACGCGCTCGGCGCGCGACCGTGCCGCTCGTCAGGATCGGCGAGGCCGCGCTCGAAGAGCTCGGTGAGCTCACGCAGGCGGAGGCCGCCGAAGCGCGCGAGCTCGTCAGGGTCGTCGGGGCGCTCGATGGCGAGGATCTCTTCGCGCAGGTCGTGGCGCTCGTCGGGGTCGTCGGGCGCGCCCTCGCCGGTGACGTAGGGGTGGTCGACGGGGAAGATGTCGAGCCCCGCGGCGCTCGCGGTGCAGCCTTCGAAGGCGCAGGCCTGCAGGCCGCCGAAGTAGCGGCAGGGCTTCGCGTCGCAGCCGAGGAAGGTGCGCTGGCAGTGCTGGCACCAGTAGAGGACGTCGGGGAGGAGGGACTCGCCCACGATGGGGGCGTCGTCGAGGGAGAGGTCGAGCGGCTGGAAGGGCATGGACATGGCGGTGCTCCGGTGCGCCGACGGGTGATCGCGGCGTGCGGAGGGCCTGAGCAACGCGGGGGCCATGCGTGAAGATGTCGAGAATTAAAGGTATTTTGAAGAAGCGGGGGTGGCGGCGAAGGGGTGGCGGCGGGGTGGCGGCGGGGTGGCGGCGGGGTGGCGGGTGGCGGCGGGGTGGCGGGGTGGCGGCGGGTGGCGCTGCTTGACCTGCCCGCTCGTCCGAGTCGTCGGAGCGGTTTACGACGCGGTGGTGGTGGCGCCGCCGGGGCGGACGACCGGGGCGCGGGCGGAGGCCTCGCGGCGCGACACGGCGGGCTTGCGCTTCGGCGCGGCGTCGGCGTCACGCATCTGCGCGGTACGGGTCTGGTTGCGCCCGCCGTTCTTGGCCTCGTAGAGGGCGGCGTCGGCGCGCTGGAAGAGGGCCTCGCGGGTGGAGGCGTCGCGCGGGTACTCCGACACGCCGAGCGAGCACGTCACCTGGAGCGGGCCCTTGTCGGTGTTGAACACCATGCGCCCGAGCTCCTCACGGATGCGCTCGGCCACCTGGAAGGCGCCCTCGGTGTCGGTCTCCTCGCACACCAGCACGAACTCCTCGCCGCCGAAGCGCGACACCACGTCGGTCTCGCGGCGGCAGCGGGAGAGGACGGCGCCGAGGCCCTTGATCACCACGTCGCCGACGGCGTGGCCGTAGGTGTCGTTGACGTTCTTGAACTTGTCGATGTCGAGCACGACGACGGCGAGCGAGCGGGCGAAGCGCTCGGCGGCGCGCAAACGCTTGTCGAACTCCGTCTCGAAGGCGCGCTTGTTGAGGTGGCCCGTCATCGGGTCGGTGGTGGCGAGCTCCTCCAGGCGGCGCACCGCGGCGGCGTTGGAGAGCGCGACCGACGCGTGGCCCGCCAGCACGCCGAGGAGCTGCCGCGTCCCCTCGGGGAAGGCCGCGCGGCGCTGGGCGGCGAGGGTGACGGCGCCGAGCACCGCGTCGCGCACCACCAGCGGCAGCACGAGCACCGAGCTCACGTCGCCCATCGCGATGTCCTTGGTGAACACGTGCTGCGTCTTCGGGTCGAACTGCCCCTTGTAGGGGAGCGCGTGGCGGGCCTTCACCGCGGCGCTGGCGATGCCCGCGTTGTCCGTGAAGGTGAGCCCCTCGACGCCGCGCGGGGCGGCGCCCGCGACGTGACGGACGCGGTGCTCGCCCGAGCGCGCGTCGTAGCTCGTGACGACGAGGAGGTCGTGCTCGACGATGGAGCGCGCGGACACGGCGACGGCCTGGAGCACCTCGTCCTCCGTGAGGGCCTCGCCGAGGGCGCGGGAGGCGTTGAAGAGGCGCGAGAGGTCGTCGCGGGCGCGCTCGAGGCGGGCGAACACCCGCTCGTTGTCGATGAGCCGGCGGGCCTGCAGGGCCACGGCTTCGAGGGAGGCCTGGTCGTCGGCCGTGAAGGGGGCGTCTTCGAGGCGGTCGGCGACGAGCACCCCGCGCGCGACGCCGTCGTCGAGCACCGGCACGCCCGCGAAGCAGCGGACGGGCGCCGGGGTGACGTAGTAGCTGAGGCCCGGGTGCTCGGGGCGCAGGCCCGCCATGGTGAGGGCGCGGCCGTGGTTGAGCGCGGCGCCCATCAAGCCCGAGGTGATGGGGAGCGGTCCCTCCTGCAGGTCGGCGGGCGACGCGGCCTCGACGATGCGCAGCGAGCGCCCCTTGGCGTCCGTCCAGTACAGGGCGCACGTGTGGAGCTTCATGGTGCGGCGCGCGAGCTCGAGGAGCCCCACGAGCGACGCGTGGATCTCCTCCAGCGACGAGCGGACGCGCGCCTCGTCGACGCGCTCATTGCGCTGCGCGGGGGCCGGCGCGGCGGGCGCGGCGGGGGCGGCGAGGCGGAGCGAGCGGGCGTCTTCCTTCTGGCGCTTGCGCTCGTCGGCGAGCATCTGCCGGGCGTGGGCGCGGACGCGGGCCACCTCGACGCGCGTGAGGCCGTGGTGCAGGCCCGCGGCGGCGACGATGAGGGCGGCGCGGAGGCCCATGGCGAGCGGGTCGGCGCCGCCGTGGGACGCGCGGTGGAGCGCCACCTCCAGGCCGACGCCGTACACGACGAGGAGCCACGTGCGGCGGGGGTGGCCGAGCGCGACGCCGATCGCCACGACGAGGACAGGGAGCGCCGAGAGCGGCCCGGCGGTGCCGCCCGTCCACGCGACGAGCGAGCCCGAGATCGCTGCGAGGCAGAGGGAGGCGTGCACGTCGAGCGGACGCGCGAGCTCACCGTCGGGGGCGACGGGCTCCCGTCGACGCAGGCGGAGCACGCCGGCGAGGGCGCACGCGAGCGCGAGGAGGAGGTCGAGCGGCTGCGCTGCGTGGCGTGTGAATCCCCCATGCGCGATGTGCACCGCGGCGGCGAGGGCCGACGCTGGCGCTGCACCC
Source organism: Polyangiales bacterium (assembly GCA_044375895.1). Lineage (GTDB taxonomy): Bacteria > Myxococcota_A > Polyangia > Polyangiales > CAISKJ01. The sequence goes on from JBILLV010000013.1 coordinate 12,704, forward strand.
GCATGGACCACGCGGCGCGCGCCTCGGAGAAGGGCGACGAGGTCCATCGGTGAGGGGGCAGTATCAGCCCCCGAGACGCTCCGCCAAAAAACGGCGACGATGGATCAGCGGGGCGAGAGCACCGAGCCGCGGTCGCTGCGCCAGGCGTCGAAGGGCGGGCGGAATCCGCGGCACGAGAGCCAGCGCGCGAGCGTCTCGCCGTCCTTCAGCTCGGCCCACGCGTCGACGCCGTCGGCCCGCACGAAGCGCGACGCGCTGAGCCGGAGCGTCGCGACGCGCGCGCGGGTGTTGCGCAGCTCGATCACCCACTCGGCGCCGTCGTCGCAGGCGGCTTCGACGGGACGTCGCAGGCGGAGCATCCAGCGGAGCTGCGCCACGTCGGCCCCGGAGAGCACCAGGAGGCGGGCGCGCGCGCGCGGGTCATCGGCGCGGGTGGGCGCTCGTCGCACGCGGGCCTCGCGGGTAGCCGCGAAGGCGGCGTCGAGCCACGCGTCGTCGATGGGGGCGGCGCGCTGAGGGGGGGGCGGCTCCGTCGTCACGAGCGAGAGCGTAACGGCGGCGCGCGGTAGAAGACAACGCCCGAGCGCGTCGCGGGCTCTACTCCCGATAGAACAGCGTGATGGTCAGGCAGTGGAACTCGCGGTCCGAGCTCTGCGTGACCACCTTGTCGACGATCTGGAACGTGGGGTTGCTCCGCAGCCATCGCGTGATGACCTCGCCGAGCTCCTCACGGTCCCTGGCCCGTGTCGCGGAGAACACCTTGACGCCCGTGAAACCGCCCACTCCGCAGCCTCCTCCTCTGGGCGCGGCATCCGCCGCCGTCGCAGCCCCACGCGCCCGCAGACCTCTAACAATCCGCAGGGGAGGTTTTCACATCGTCGGCGTGGGGCGCAAGACAATCGTCAGGATTTGTATCGATCAGCGCTCGCCGGGACCGGGGGCCGAGAGGGCGGGGAGGGCGAGGTCGATGCGCCAGCGACCCTCTTCACGCACCAGCGGGATGTCCGCGACGCCGCCCGCTCGACCCCGCGCGGTGACCATCGCTCGCTCACCCGACTCTCGCGCGGTGAGTGAGTCGGTGGAGACGGTCATGCGGAGCCGGAGGCGCCCCGGGGCGATCATCTCCCAGGGGTCGAGCGCGCGCCCTGACACCTGGGAAGCGCGGGCGGCCCGCTCGTCGAGGCCGTTCCGACCACGGAGCGAGAGGAGGTCGTAGACGCGGCGGCGCTGCGTGGCGTCGCGCTCGGCGGCCTCCACCGCGGCGATGAAGGTCGCCACCGTGGTGACGGGGCTGTCGGCCGGGCGCGCCGACTCGCACGCGGCGAGGGCGAGGGCGATGACGACGGAGAGGACGGCGGGGCGGGCGGGCACCGGAGGGGAGCGTGGCGCGCTCAGTTGGTGGCGCCGACGATGGAGATGTTGAGGTGGTACTGCGGGATGCTCTGCGCGGCGTCGAACGAGCGCACGCAGACGGTGTAGTCGCCCGCGGCCATCGCGTGCAGGGGGCCGGCGGCGAGGCCGTCGAGGCGCGAGCAGTTGTTGCCCATCGCGATGTCGTCGTTCTCAGCGATGACGGCGTTGGCGGCGTTGAGGACGCCGACGACGGAGTCGCCCGGGAAGCACCCGCCCATGTTGTTGTTGGTCTCGATGAAGAGCGAGGCCCCCATCGGGACGCGCACGCGGTAGCAGTCCAGCGGGTCGCTCCCCGCGGTGATGCTCCCGCGGAACACCGAGCTCTGCGTCACGGGCCCCTGCGGCGCGGCGACGGAGCTGTTGGGCTCGGTCTCCATGACGGGCGGCGCGCACACGCCACGGCTCGGACCCGCCGGGAGGCACGCGGCGCCCATCGCGCAGTACGCGCTGCCGTAGCGCCAGTCGCAGGCGGCGTCGAGCGCGACCTCGCGGCGGCAGATGTTGCGGCCGTTGACCGCCCCACACGTGAGACCCATGTCGCACTGCGGTTCGCCCGTGCGGCACGCGGTGCCAGCGGCCCCGAGCGCGGCGCAAATGCCGCCGGCGAAGGCGCTGTCGGGCGAGCAGCCGAAGCCCGCCTCGCAGAAGTCGGCGTTGCCCGTCGGGTCGCACACCGCGGCGCGCATCACCTGAGCGCGGCAGGTGGGGGGCATCCCCGTCGAGCACTCCAGCCCCATGTCGCACTGGGGCGCGGCCGTGCGGCACAAACCGCCGCGCGCGCCCCCGGCGAAGCAGGCGTAGCGGCCGGGGTTTCTCACCGTGGGGGCCTGGCGGCAGGTGGTGCCCTGGCCGCAGATGCCCGTGGTGAGCGTGGTGTCGCAGTCGGCGCCGGGCATCAGCGTCGGTCGGCAGAGCCCCGTCGCGTCGGGCGTGGGGAAGGGGTTGGTGCACGACAGGCCCATGCCGCAGGGGGCGCGGCCGACGAGGCAGACGCCCCCGCTCGCGCCGTCGGCGAGGCACGTCCCCATGGTGGTCGAGCCCGGGTTGGCGATGCACGTGGCGCCGCGCGCGCAGAGTGAGCCGCCGACGCAGGGCATCCCGACGGCGACCGGGCGCCGACACACGCCGCGGGCCTCGGTGTTGGGGAAGAGGGTGGTGCAGAGCAGCCCCGTCCCGCAGGCCTCGCCTTCGACGCGGCAGGGGCCGTCGAGCGCCCCTTCGCCGATCTCGCGGAGCGTGAGTTCGAAGCGCCCCCGCATGATGTTGGTGGCCGTGCTGCCGCGGCCGCCGACCACCACGATCACGCTCTGGCCGGCGCCCAGCCACGCGGTGGTGGTCGTCGACTGGCGCACCGTGCCCGACGCGTTGTCGTTGCACGCGATGGAGCGGCTCGACGGGATGCACGCGCCGAGCACCGCGACGAAGGTGTCGAAGCTGGTCGGCGTGCCCGGGTTGGCCGTGCTCACGCGCAGCGAGCCCGCCGCCCGCATCGTGTACGAGTACACCGAGAAGGCCCCCACCATGCCGCCCGAGAAGCAGTTGGTGGCGAAGGCTCCGAAGCGCGTCACGTCGCTCTCCATGGTGGTGCCCATGACGCGGACGGCGCCATCGGCCCCCGGCGACATCCCCGCGAGGTCTTCGGCTGCGCAGGTGACGGGCGGTCGATCGGGCGTGGCCGGGCGGTCGGGCGTCACGGCGACCTCTTCGGAGGTGGGCGCGTCGGCCGTCACGTCGGGCACCGTGGCGTCAGGCGTCGGCGTGGGCGAAGGGTCGCTGGAGCACGCGGCGAGGGCGGCGCTTGCAAGCAGGAGGAGCGACGACCAGCGGGAGGAGGAACGCATCGGAGGTGTTGCCTTCGTCGGCGCGGGCGCGTAAGCGCGCCACGGCGTACCGGGAGTGAAAACGGAGCGGCGTGCGGCGTCAACAGCGCAGTACAGCCCGCGCGGCGATTCACCGATAGCGGACGTGGCGCGGCTCGACGAGGGGACCCGTCGCGGTGGGGCGGAGGAGCGCGAAGCACGCGAGGCTCGGGTCGGTGCACTCGCCGACCGAGCCCACGGAGATGACGCGGGCGGCGTCGAGCTCGCGGGCGAAGGGCACGTGGCTGCCGCCGCACAGCACGAAGTCCGCGGGGTCGTCGGCGAGGAGAGACTCCATCTCGTCGTCGCTGAGGTCGGGCGTGAAGCACTCGTCGGGGTCGCGCGGGGTGCCGTGCACCACGAGGACGTCGGTCTTGTCGGGGAGCTCGATGCGGAGGGCGAGGGGGAGGCGGCGGAGGCGCGCGAGGATCACCTCGCCGAGCGCGGCGCGGGTCTCCTGAAAGCGCGCGAGGGCGGCGCGCTGGGCGTCGTCGCGGGCGGGGACGCGCGCCGGGTCGAGGACCGCGAGGGCGAGGTCGCTCGGCCCGCGCACGCAGCGAGCCCCCACCTCCTGGAGGCGCATCCACACGCCGAGGGGGTCGTCGCCGCCGAGGAGCAGGTCGCCCGCGACGTAGATGTTCTGCGCGCGGGCGTCGCGGAGCTCCTGGAGGACGGCGTCGAGGGCGGCGAGGTTGCCGTGGATGTCGGCGAGGAAGGCCAGCGGGCCGGTGACGGTCTCGGTGCGGGTGGTCATTGGGGGTGGGCTCTGCGGGGTCTTAGCCGGTGGCGGCGAGGGCGGGGTCGCGGATGATCTCCACGCGGGTGGCCTTGCGCTTGTCGCCCTCGCGGACGATGAAGCGGAGGCCCTCCCACACGACCACCGTGCCCACCTCGGGCACCTTGCCCGCGCGGGCCGCGAGGAAGCCGCCGAGCGAGGCGTAGTCGCCCTCCTCGGGAAACTCCACGTCGAGGCGTTGCCCGAGGCCCGTGATGGGCATCGCCGCGCTCGCGAGGTACTTGCCCTCCGACACCTCGACGAACTCCGTGTCGGGGCTGCGGTCGTCGTGCTCGTCCTCGATCTCGCCGACGAGCTCCTCAAGCACGTCTTCGAGCGTCACGATGCCCACGAGGGCGCCAAACTCGTCGACCACCATCGCGATGTGCATCCGCCGCGCCTGCATCTCGCGCAGCACGGACATCACGGGCTGCGCGTCGGTGACGTACAGCGGCGGGCGGCGCATCACGCCCTCGACGGTGCCGAGGGAGGGCGTCGCGGTGCCGGGCGGCGTCGAGCTCCGCGCGGTGGCGACGCGGAAGAGGTCCTTCGCGATGAGGACGCCCACCACCTCGTCGATCTTGCCGCGGTAGATGGGGACGCGCGAGTGGCCCTCCTCGGAGAGCTGACGCACGGCCTCCTCCAGCCCGGTGGCGACGTCGAGGGCGACGATGCGCGTGCGGGGCACCATGATGTCGCGGGCCACGCGGTCTTTGAGGCCGAAGACGTTCTGCAGCACGCGGGCGCGCACCGGGTTGATGGCGCCGACGCTCTGCGCGGCCTCCACGACGTACTCGAGCTCCTTCTCGGTGACCGGCGGCGGCTCCATCGAGTTGCGGTCGGCGAGGCGGCCCGAGACCCACTTGCCCACGCGCTCCATCGGCGCGGCCAGCGGCGCGAGGATCAGCGCGAAGGGGCGCATCCACGCGAGGGCCCGCGGGGCGATCTTGCGGGCGCGGGAGCGGCCGATGGAGACGGCCACCTCCACCATGGCCCCGTAGACGAACGAGACCGCCACCACGACCAGGCCGAGCACCCACCACGCGTCGCCCCGCACGATGAAGAGCGGCACGATCATCACGGTGGCCGCGATGGGGGCGATGACGCGGCCCGCGAGGAGGCGGGACAGCGTGCGGGCGGGGTCGAGGAGGTAGCGCTCCAGCAGGTCGCCCGAGGGGCCGAGCTCGTCGCGGAGCGCGCGGATCCGCGCATCCGGGAGAGCCATGAGGGACGCTTCGAGGCACGCCATCAGCGCGCCGAGGAGGAGAAAGACCCCCGCGCCCGAGAGCGCGGTCGCGAACTCACTCATGGCACGCGACTCCGGGTCGTCGGCCGAGGCGTTCGCTGCAACTGGGTGATCATGTCGGGCGGTGGAGTGAGTCGAGATCGAAGGGGCTGTGGGGCGCGTCTCGCGGTGCACCCCGAGCGGGCGTCGCCGGAAGGCGCCGCGTCCAGAGGCACGGTAACACCCGACCGCCAGGGGTCAAGAGGGAGGGAGTCGACCGCGCGTGGACAGAGTACGCCCCGCGCGCGCAGGCTGGCATTGACCCAGGGGGCGCAACCGACTACCCCACGAGGCACCGAAACCCACGATGCTGCTCTCCCTTCAGGTACGCGATTTCGCGATCATCGACGCGGTCGAAGTGTCGTTCGGCGCGGGGCTCAACGTCGTCACCGGCGAGACCGGGGCGGGCAAGAGCATCCTCGTCGACGCCCTCGCCCTGGTGCTCGGCGCGCGCGCTTCGGCCGCGGAGATCGTGCGCACGGGAGCCGCCCAGGCGGAGATCGAGGCGGTGTTCTCGGCCGCGGCGGACGACCCGCGACGGCAGCGATTCGAAGAAGCGGGCATCGCCTGGGACGACACGCTGGTGGTGCGTCGCATCGTCGGCAACGAGCGGACGGGCGGGCGTTCGCGGGCCTACCTCAACGGGCGGATGGTGTCGCTGGCGCAGCTCGCGTCGCTCACCGCGGGCCTCGCGGACATCACCTCGCAGCACGACCAGCAGTCGCTCACCGACCCGGCCGCGCACCTCGTCCTGCTCGACGCGTCGGGCTCGCTCGAAGGGCGCCGCGCGGACGTGAGCCGCGCGTATGCGACGCTCCACGAGGCCACCGGGCGGCTGGAGTCCGCCCTCCGCGTGCTGCGCGACCGGGCCGATCGGGAAGACCTCCTGCGCTACCAGGCCAAGGAGATCGACGAGCTCGGCGCGCGCGCGGGCGACGAGGAGTCGTGGGCCTCCGACCGCGAGCGCCTCCGTCACGCCTCCCGCCTCGCGGACGGGACGGCGGCCGCGGAGGACGCCCTCTACGCGCGCGACGGCGCGGTGCTCGACGAGCTCGGCGGCGTGGCCGATCAGCTCCGCAAGCTGGCGGAGGTCGACCCGTCGCTCGGCGCGCTCCACGAGCTCGTCGAGCAGGCGCGGACGCTCGTGCAGGAGGCGGCCCGCGAGCTCGGGCGCTACTCGCGGACGGTGCGCGCTGACCCCGAGCGGCTGAGCGACCTGGAGGATCGGATCCAGAAGCTCGGGCGCCTCAAGCGGAAGTACGGCGCGACGGTGGAGGCGATCCTGGCGTTTCGCGAGAAGGTGCGCGAAGAGCTCAACACCCTGGAGCAGGGCGAGGCGCGCGTGACCGAGCTCGAGCGCGCGGTGGAGGAGGCGCGGACGGCGGCGGCGGGCAAGGCGCGGGCGTTGAGCGCGTCGCGGCGCGAGGCCGCCCACCGGCTCGGCGAGGCCATCGGGCGCGAGCTGGCGTCGCTGAGCATGGGCGGGGCGCGCGTGGTGGTGGACGTCGCCCACGTCACGCCGGGGTCGACCGACCTCGCGGTGGACGGCGCGCGGCTGAGCCCCTCGGGCATCGACCGGGTGGAGTTTCTCATCGCCGCCAACCGGGGCGAAGACCCGCGGCCGCTGCGGAAGATCGCGTCGGGCGGTGAGCTTTCGCGCGCGCTCCTGGCGATCAAGCGGGTGCTCACCGACGTGGCCAACGACACCTTCTACGTGTTCGACGAGGTCGACGCGGGGGTGGGCGGGGCGGTCGCCGAGGTGATCGGGCGCAAGATCAAGGAGGTGGCCGCGCGCAATCAGGTGCTGTGCATCACGCACCTGCCGCAGATCGCGGTGTACGGCGACACGCACTTCGTCGTGAGCAAGCGCGAGTCGGGCGAGCGGACGACGTCCACGGTGCGCCAGCTCGACGCCCGCGAGCGGCTCGAAGAGGTGGCGCGGATGCTCGGTGGGATCCAGGTGACCGACCGCACGCGCGAGGCGGCGGCGGAGATGCTCCAGCGCGGCGCCGAAGGGTGACTCAGGCGCCCGAGGGGATGAGCCCCAGGACGCGGTCGACGCCCTGATTCACGCCGCGCTCGGCGGCCTTGTTGAGGAAGCCGACGATCTTCTCGCGGAGCTTGGGGTTCTTCTCCAGCAGGGGGATGTTGCCGAGGCGGTCGACGAAGCCGTTGACCACCTGCGACGCGGCGCCCATGCCGTTCTCGCGCAGGAAGGACTTCACCGACTCGCCGTGGCGGTTGCGGATGACGGACCAGAACGGGTCCTTCGCCATCCCTTCGTGCAGGCCGGCGGCGTGGAGCACCCCGTAGCTCGCCGCCGTCTTGCTCACCCCCTTGGCCTCCTTCACCAGCCCCGAGAGGAACTTGCTGTTCTTCACCGCCGGGGCGCTCTCGATGCGCTTGAAGACGGCGTCGACGCCCGCGCCCACCGCGGTGGTGATGAGGTCCTCGAGCCCGGCGATCTTCTTGAAGTTGGGGCGCCGCCCTTCCTTCACGGCCGTCACCAGCTCGCCGACGGCGTTGCGCGCGACGACGCCGAGGCGCTCGCGGATGCGCTCGGGCACGTTGGCGCTCGCCAGCAGCCGGTCGAGGCTCCGCCCGGCCGTCTCCGCGAGCTGCGTCGGGTTGAGCAGGTCTTTGATGCGCGAGAGGAGGTCGCCCTTCTCGCCCATCATCTCCAGAGGCTTCGCTGCTTCGACGTCGCCCTTGTCGGCCTTGGCGCCGCCGGGGTCGTCGCCGCAGTTGATCTTCACCAGCCCGCCGTTGATGTTCACCAGGCTCTTGCCGAGCACGTGGACGGTCTTCGACGCGATGGTGATCTTGTCGGGGAGCACCTCGATCGAGCTGCTGCCCACGGTGAGCTTCATGCTCTTGTCGGCGTTGATGGAGAGGTGGTTGACGACGTTGAGCGCGTAGCCCTTCCCCCCGTTGACGCGCTCGTTGCGATCGCCCTGGACGAGGAAGCGCTCGTCGCCCTGCACCTCCGAGGTGCGGTCCTTCACGACGGTGATCCGCTCGTTGCCCTGGATGGTCTTCTGGCGGTCGTTGCCGACGATGAGGGTGTCGTTGCGGCGCACCACCCGGTCCATGTCGCGCTGGGCGTGGATGAAGATCTGCTCGCGGTCTTTGAGGTCTTCGAAGCGGAGCTCGTTGAAGCCGTCACCCCCAGGCGAGGTGCTCGTCTTGATGGTGCTCTTGGTCTTCTCCTCGGGGAGGTTGTAGGGGACGTGGTTCTCGCCGTTGTAGACGCAGCCCGTCACGAGGGGACGATCGGGGTCGCCTTCGAGGAAGGTCACCACCACCTCCATCCCCACGCGCGGGATGAACATCGTCCCCCACTGCGCGCCCGCCCAGGTCTGCGCCACGCGGATCCAGCATGACGCGCTCTTCCCGCGCTGCGACGCGGGGCGCAGCTCGGGGCGCTCCCAGTGGAAGCGCACGAGGATGCGGCCGTGGAAGTCGACGCAGATCTCGTCGTCGCTGCCGGGCTCGGCCATCACCGTGGCGGTCTGCGGGCCGTGGACGAGCGGGCGGGGCGTCTCCCGCGCGGGGCGGATCTGCACGCTGCCCGGCACGGCGATGAAGCTGTTGCTGTAGCGCGCCTCGTAGCGCCCTTCGCTCACGCTCGACTCGGCGGCGTGGTGGGCGCCGGCGGCCTTGAGGATGGCGCGCATGTGCTCGCTGGTGCGCGTCTCGTCGGGGATGTCGCCCCAGGCGATCCCCTCGTGCTCGACGCCGAGGAGCACCCAGGCGCCGTCGGTGCCCGCCCGCAGGTGGCCGTCGAGGTCGACGCGGAGGCCGGGCATGAAGCCCGTGACGTTGCTGCGCCCGTGGCCCGCCCGCTCATCGAAGCGCAGCTCTTCGTTGCGCACCCGCGCCGTGCGGACGCCGTGGTGGGGGCCGTAGGCGTGGCCGCCCTCGTGGTACTCGCCGAGGTTGTAGCGCGCCGGGTAGTCGTACACGGGACGCGCGCCGCCGTCGCTCGGGGCCTTGGCGGTGAAGTCGAGGAAGGCCCGCGGGTGCGTGAAGTCGAAGTCGCGCAGCACCACGCCCGTCGTGTGCGAGCGGCGGTGCCAGTCGAACCACTGGACCGACTCCGCCGACGCCGACGACACGCCCGCGTCGAGGGCCTGCACGGCGCCGCCGTCGAGCGTCGGGGTCACCTGCCACGCGTGGCCCTCCTCCGCGAGGACGAGCGTCTCCACCGCCCCCTCGTGGCGGAAGTAGTACGTCACCCCCTCCTCCTGCAGGAGCCGCTGGAGGAAATCGAGGTCGGTCTCCCGGTACTGCACGCAGTACTCGCGGGCCGGGAGCTGGTCGAGCCCGCCGCCGACGACGAGGCCGCCGTTGCCCTGGTAGATGCCCGCGTCGCGCAGCAGCTCGCGGAGGATGGTGATGATGTTCACCTGCTGCCACATGCGCGAGTTGACGCGGTGGGAGAGCTTCCAGAGCTGCGGGGCGACGAGCACGCGGGCGAAGCGGTACGACCCCGTGGTGCCGAGGTCTTCGACGCGCTTCACCCAGCCGCGGACGCCGCGGGTGAGCGACGCGCGGATGATCTCTACGCCGACGTTCTTCTCGAAGAGCGCGTCGATGTCGGCGTCGAGCTGCGTCGAGGCGAGCACCACGGAGCACTCGTAGGGCCGCGACACATGCTCGCGCTGGTGCAGGTGAACCGGGCGCCAGCCAGCGTCGTCGCCGCCGTCTACGATCGTGAGGTCGAACTCGACATCGGGCAGGCTCGTCCCGTCGCTCATACGATGCTCCTGTGAGGCGCGGCGGTGAGTCGATGGGGGAGGGCCGCGCGGCGCGGCGATGCTACACCCGCGGCGCGCTCGCCGCCCACGGGCAAGCGCACGGCCTCCACGGGCGTCAGGCGGGGACGGTGGTCGGGTGCGCGGCGGGCGGACGCCAGAGGATCCACGCCGCCGCACCGGGCAGCGCCCAGAGGCCGAGGTAGAGGGCCGCCCGGCGGTAGTTGCCCTGCGCCTGCACGGAGGCGCCGACGAGGGGCATCGCGACGATGATGGCGAGCGACTGGGCCATCGCGCAGAAGCCGCCGCCCGTCGAGACGTGCGTGGGGGCGATGCGGGCGAAGAGGTCGTTGGTGAGCATCGCGTAGAGGCCGGCGCCGCCGACGAGGCCGAGGGAGGCGACGGCCATCGCCGCGGCGGGCGTGGCCATGCGCGGCATCAAGGCGATGCAGACGGTGAGGCACGCCGCGACCGCGACGAGACCGCGGTCGGGCGAGCCGTCGAAGCCGCTGCGACGCGCGCGACGGCTGGAGAGGTCGCCGAAGAGAACCGAGCCGAGGTCGTAACAGAGCGGCGGGATCCAGAGGTAGCGGCCCACCTCCACCGGCGAGAGGCCGTAGGTGCGCACGAGGAACTTCGACGACCAGAGGATCACGAACGAGATCGCGGGGGCCGAGGCCACGACGAGGAGGAGCGCGCGCCACAGGGCGGGGTTGCCGAGCAGCGGCCCGATGCCCGGGAAGCGACCCGCCGCGCGGAAGGGCGCGCCCCCGGGCGTCTCACCGGGCGGGGGAAGGGAGTCGGCGGGGCGCGGGTCGAGGAGCGCGACGCCGCGGCTCGTCCACGCGACCGCGAGCCACACGGGCACCCAGACGAGGCCGGCGAGGGCGGTGCCGAGGAAGGCCATGCGCCAGCCGACGGCGGCCATGATGGCGGTGGCGAGCGGCGGGGCGATCATGGCGCCGATGGAGCTCCCGGTGAAGAGCACGCCGAGGCCGCGGGCGCGGTCTTCGGGGAGGAGGGCGCGCTGCACCGTCTGGGCGGCGCCAGGGAAGGACGGCGACTCCGCGAACCCGAGGGCGACGCGGAGCGCGAGGAGCACGGCGAAGCTCGGGGCGACGGTGTGGAGGGCGGCGACGACGGTCCACGCGCAGACCGCTGCGAGGAGCCCGCGGCGGGCGCCGACGCGGTCGATCCAGAAGCCCGAGAGCGGCGCGCCGATGAGGTAGGCGACCGAGAAGGCCGAGAGGAGGAAGCCGAAGCGAATCTCGTCGATGCCGAGCTCGGCGGTCACGCGCGGCGCGAGGACGGCGAGCGTCTGGCGGTCGACGTAGCTGATGGTCATGGTGAAGGTCGCGGCGAGCGCGAAGGCCCAGCGCTGGCGGCGCGTGATCGGGGGGAGCTCCATCGGGGGGCGGATGCTAACGCGAAGCACCCCCACGGCGCGGTCCCCGAGTCGCTCATCGCGCTGAACGTCTGCGACCGGTGACCCTCTCGCGGCGTTGTCGGGGGGCGACTACTTCTGCGAGAGGCGGGCGAGCTCGGCCCGGAGACGCTCCACCTCCCGCACGGCCTCGTCGGCGCGCGCGGCCTCGGCCTGAGCGCGCGCGGCCTCCCCGCGGGCCTCGGACTCGGCGCGCTGGCGGGCAGTTCGCTCCGCGGCGGCTTGTGTCTCCGTGATGGCGCGGATGGTCTTCTCCGCGGCCTCGCCTTCGTCGGCGGTGGGGAGGAGCGTCTCGCCGCGGGGGCCGGTGGCGAGGCGGAGGCGGGGCCGTCCCTTGTCGAGTACGCGCACGAGCCAGGCGTCGAGCACGGTCGAGCGGACGCGCGCTTCCATGGAGGACGCGACGCGCACGAAGCCGCGACCGCGAACGGGCCGAAAGATCTGCCAGCGGACGCGCCGACGGCTGCGCACGGTGGCGCCCGGGTCGAAGAGGATGAGCTCCTTGCAGCCCATCGCCGCGTAGTCTGCGGGGAGCTCGTCGTAGTCCTTCTGCCACTTCGAGCTGGCGACCTCGAGGGCGAAGGCAGGGTGGTGGCCCTCCCAGGTGTGCCAGGTGCTGACGTCGGGGATGTCTTGCGGGAGGCCGAGCACGACGTAGAGGTCCGGCGCCCGGGAGGTCTTCGGGTCCCCCTCGATCCAGTAGAAGAACTGGTTGCCCGCGACGTACGCGATGATGCCGCGGGCCGCGAGGTGCCGGATCACGAGGTCACACAGGAGCTTCGTGATGAACCACTGAAGCGCGCTCTCCCCCATCTCGTCGGTCTCCGGGTACTCGATCGCCTCGGACGCTCGCGCGGCGCGCACCATGTCGAGTGGCGTATCACACTCCGGCGGACGCCGCGAGCGTCCCCGCCGGCGCGGTGCCTCACGGTGGCGGGGCGCGGGGAGTTCAGCCCGCCAGCAGCGCGCGGGCGAGTTCGAAGATCCTCGGCTCCTCGGGCTCGCCGGCCATGTAGTCGGTCTTCTCCAGGAAGCCGACGCGGCCGAGGCTTCGCACCATCACCTTGCCGCTGTCGGGGTAGACGCAGACCTCGTCGGGGTCGTTGGGGCCCATGGCGAGGTAGACGAGGTCTTCATCGAAGGGGTTGGCGATCTGGTGGGCGACCTTCGCGCCCGCGGGGCAGTACACGAAGTCGCCCGCGCGCAGCACGCGCAGCGCGTCCCCGTAGCGCAGCACCCCGCGGCCCGACAGGACGAAGAAGGCTTCGTCTTCGCGCTGGTGATAGTGGAAGGGGCACGACGTCCGGCCCGGCGGCACGCGCGACTGGTTGACACCGAGGCGACTGCCCGTTCGCGTCGAGGGCGGCGTGAGGGGTTTGTAGGCGCTCCCCCAGCGCTCCCCGTCGAAATCCACCACCTCGTCGACCGCGTCGACATTGATCACGTGCGGTGAGACATCACTCATGGGCCGCGACTCTGCCACGCCGCCGATCGCGCCGTCGACCGATCCCCCCGACGCGGTGGTATCGTGCGCCACGCATGGCCCTCCTCGAGCATCGCGGTCGTCGCGCCGTCTACGGGCTCCTCGGCGCGATCCCGCTCATGGCGCTCGTGGTGTTCGCGATGCGCGGGCCGCCGCCCGGCGCCGAGGGGGGCTCTCCTCCGCTGTCGGCGCGCGGGCTCTTCATGCAGGCCGTGGCCGAGAGCGACCAGGGGAAGCGCGCGGCGACCGAGCGCCACCTGCGCATGGCCCTCGACGTTCTCTCGGGGCCGAGCGCGACGGCGGACGACCGACGGATGGAGTTCCGCGTGCGGGAGGCGTTGGCGCGGGTGCTCGCGGTGAAGGGGAGCCTCGCCGAAGCGCGCGCGGTCGGCGCCCCGGCGTGCAGGATGGGCCCCGACGGCGCGGCTCCCGAGTCGCTCATCGCGCTGAACGTCTGCGACCGGTGACAACCTCACAGCGCTACGCGCGGACGATGGGTTCGGCGCCCTCGAAGACCTCCGCCTCCGCGTTGGTGACGTGGTCGAAGCGACGCCCGGCCTCGACGGCTTCGAGGGCCTTCATGCGGTCTGCGAGGGGGTCTTCCATGGCGGCGCGAGGGTGACTCGACGAGGCCGGGGGCGCACCCGCGTCGTCGGCGACGATTTGGGTGAAACCAGAGGGGCCTTCGAATCACTCCCCCGTGTGAGCATCGTCACCGCCATGCCCTCCGACACCCCGCCCCCACTGCCCCACGTTGCGCCCGTGGTGCCGCTGGAAGGCGCGCTCGTCGAGCGGGCCCGGCGCGGCGACGAGGCCGCGTTTCGCGAGATCTTTCGTCAGCACGCCCCGCGCGTCTGGCGGCTGCTGCGCGACCTGCTCAGCGGGCGCGCCGCCGCCGACGACGCTACGCAGGAGACCTTCGTGCGCGCCCACGCCGCGCTCCGTGGCGGGGTCGCTGTCGAGCGGCTCGCCCCGTGGCTCTTCGGGGTGGCGCGCAACGTCTCGCGGGAGCACCTCCGCGCCCGCTCGCGCACCGTCGCGATGGCCGACCCTGTGGACGGCGACGTGGCGGCGTGCGACGCCGACCCCGAGGCGCTGCTGGCGGGGCGGCAGGCGGGCGAGGCCCTCGCCGTCGCGCTCGCCGTACTCTCCCACGACCGCCGAACGGCCCTCCTGCTCCGCACCGACCACGAGCTTGGATACGATGAAATCGCGGAGGCCCTCGGGTGGACGCTTCCGCGCGTGAAGAACGAGATCCACCGCGCCCGCCTCCAGCTGCGCGCCGCGCTGGTCGGGCACCTCAACGCCTCGGAGGACGGCCATGCCCGCTGAACACGACACCGACGCGCTCGATGCCCTCGTCGCGGGAGAGCCAGTCGCCGACCGCGCCCGGCTCGACGCCCACCTCGCCGGCTGCGACGACTGCGCGCGGGAGCTCGCGTGGCTCCGCGCAGAGCAGCGACTCCTTCGGTCGCGTGAGCGGGACGAGCCCGCGGTCGACTCCCTGTGGCGTGGCGTCGCCGCGCGGCTGCCGGATGCGGTCGCGGCGAACCCATCCCCCTACCGCGCAGCGGCGCCGCCCCCCGCGGCCCCCGAGCGTCGGCCGTGGCGCGCGTTCGCCGCGGGCTTCGCAGCGGCGGCGCTCCTGGGCGTGGGCGTCGCCGCCCTCACGCGGAAGGTGGGGCCGCACGAGTCGGTGGCGCACCGCGCGCGGCGCGGCGTCGACCCAGCGCACGCGCCTGCGCTCTCTCCGGTGCGCGCCGAGGTGGCGTCGCCCGTGTCGGGGCCGGTGCGGCTGCACCTGGAGGCATGGTCTGCTGAGGTCAGGGTCGTCGGCACGGTGGCGACCGAGGTGCGCGTGCGGGTGCGAGGGCTCGACGCCACGCCGCGTGTCGTGCAGCGCTCCGACGGTCGCCATGACGTTGTCTTCGACGGTGGGAGGCTCGTCGGCGGCGCGGTGGAGGTGGCGGTGCCGCGCGGAAGCTCCGCGGACGTCACGACGGCTTCCGGCGATGTCACCCTGGAGGGAGGACTCGGCGCCGTGCGCGTCACGACCACCGCCGGCAACGTGCGCGCGCTCGAGGTGGGAGACGCAGTGGTGACCACGAGCTCGGGCGACCTCGTGGTGGGGACGACGGGGGCGCGCGTCCGCGTACGCACGGTCTCGGGTGACGCGCAGATCACGCAGGGGCCGATGGCTCAGGTCGTCGACGTCGAGACGACCTCGGGGGACATCGCGTGGTCGGGGGGCTGCGCGCGCGGCTGCCGCTTCGGCGCCCGGTCGGTCTCGGGCGACGTCCGCCTCACGCCCCGCGCGGAGAGCGGGTTCACGCTGGGGTTCACGACGGTGTCCGGGGAGTTCACCGACGGGGTGGACCGCGCGGTCACGCCGGTCGGAGTGGGCGGTCCAACGACGGTCCGTCGGGGCTCGGGCGAAGGGGCCATCGATGTGACCACGACCTCTGGCTCGCTGATCATCGCGTCGCCCGCAGCGCGGTAGATTCGGGCGCCGCCGACCCGGCCGTTGCCACTATGCTCCGCGCCCATGACGCTCCGAACCCTCACCGCGGCGCAGCTCACCCTCGACGACGAGCGCGACTTCCGCCACGTCGGCCTCTTCCGCGACCTCAAGCAGATCATGGCCGACGACCGCTGCCTCTTCCGCGTCCCCGCGAAGGGGGCGACGCTCCCCTGGGGCCGAGCCCTCTTCCTCAACCTCACCTTCTGGAGCGCCGCGGAGCCCTCGGACGTGCTCACGGACGACCACCCGCCGGCCGACGTCCTGGCCCACGCCGCGTGGCACCACCTCGCGCGCCTCGCCTTCGCGGGCCGAGCGATGAGCGCCGACGCCCTCTTCCTCGGCGAGTCCATCGCCAGCGCCTTCGACCTCTACCTCGTGGGGCGCCTCCTCACCAACGCGCCCGACTCCGATTTCCTCGCCACGCAGGTGCCCGCGATGACCGACGCGGCCCTCGACGCGGGCGTCTCCGAGGAGGACTTCGAAGCGCTCCTCACGTCGGTGAGCGCCGACCCCGACCGGGCCTTCGAAGACCTCCGCGCGCTCCTCTTCGACGTGTGCGCGTCGCTCGTCGCCGCCACGGACGTCGACGACGCCGTCGGGCGCCTCGCGGCCTTTGCGGGGCACCGCTTCCACGCGCTGCTCCATCACTACGAGGTGTCCAACTGGATTCTCTACGCCCGCGCCTACGCGGCCTCCGCCCTCGCGCCCGACCCCTTCGCGCGGTCCATCGACGCCTCGCTGCGGGAGGCGCCCTCGTCGCTCGACTGGCTCGACGCGCAGTGGGTGCAGCCCCGCCTCGCCCGCGCCCGGTAGCGCGGTTTCACCGGGCGGAGCCGCTTCCAATCCGGCCCGCGGCGGGTGCACACTCGACGCCATGAGCCTTCGTCGTTGGATGCCCCTCATCGCCCTTACCGCCGTCCTCGCTGCCCCCGCGCCAGCCCGGGCGTGCGGCGGCTGTTTCGCGCCCCCCACGGCCGTTCAGGTGGTCACCGATCACCGCATGGTGCTGTCGCTCTCGCGCGACCGCACGGTGCTCTGGGATCAGTTCCGGTACACGGGGCGGCCGGAGGAGTTCTCGTGGATCCTGCCCATTCGCAACGGGCCGGGCGTGGTGGTGGAGACGGCGGAGAACGTCTTCCTCACGGCGATGGACGACGTGTCGGTGCCGCTGGTGAACCCCGCGCCGTCCCCCGGACGCTGCCGCAACAGCGGCGGGGGCTGTGGCTTCGCCGACGCCGCGCCGACCCTCGCGGGTGGCGGCAGCAACGGGTTCGGCGCGCCGACCGTCAACGTGTACAACAGCTCCGTGGTGGGCCCCTACCAGGTGACCACGCTCGGCGGGACGGACCCGATGGCCCTGCGCAACTGGCTCCAGGCCAACGGGTACGCGGTGCCTCCGGCGGTGGCGCCGATCATCGACACGTACGTCGAGCAGCGGATGGACTTCGTGGCGGTGCGCCTGCGGCCGGGCGCCGAGGTGACGCAGATGCAGCCGCTGCGGGTGGTGATGCCGGGCTACGTCCCGACGCTCCCGCTCCGCATGATCGGCGCGGGCATCGCGGACAAGGTGGGCCTCGTGCTCACGGTCATCTCCGAGTCGCGCGTCGAGGCGATGAACTTCCCCAACGGCGAGGTGCGCGACGCCGACCTCGTGTTCGACTACGACGCTCCGTCGACGGACGCGGCGGCGGATTTTATCGCCCAGTTCAACCGCATCAACCGGGCGAGCATGGGGCGGGTGTGGCTCACCGAGAGCGCCACGCGGGTCAGCGAGTCGGAGGTGAGCAGCGCGCGCTCGGTCCGTTGCTCGGGCGCATTCGGGACGACGCCGCCGCCGGAGTGCGAGATGGCCCCCACGCAGACCCGCGACGCGACGCTCGCTTTCCAGCCCTTCGGCGGCGTCGCCCTCGTGACCCGGCTCCGCGCCGACCTCAACGCCACGGCCCTCGACCGCGACCTCCTCCTCGCCGCCAGCGACCGCCCCGACCGTTCGCGCACCTACAACTATGGGACATTGCGCCACGATCCCTGTGCCAGCCCGCACACCGACTTCGACGGTTGCTCCGCGCGGGGGGCGCGCGCGCCGGGGGGGTTGTACCTTGCGGGCCTCACGACGCTGGGCCTGGTGGCCGCCGCGCGCACAAGACGCCGTCGCCGCGCGCAAAACTGACCATTGCGGCGGGGGGGCGACTTCAACTAACTAGTCGCTCCCATGAGCACCACCAACATCGCGATCAACGGGTTCGGGCGCATCGGCCGTCAGGTGATCAGCGCCATGGTCGAGAAGGGCGTCTTCGGCAAGGACGTCGTCGTCGTGGCCGTCGTCGACATGACCACTGACGCCGACTACTTCGCCTACCAGCTCAAGTACGACTCGATCCACGGGCGCTTCCAGGGCGAGATCCACACGGAGAAGAGCTCGCCCGAGATGAAGGAGAACGACGTGCTGGTGGTCAACGGCCACAAGATCCGTTGCCTCCCCGCCGCGCGCGACCTCTCGCTGCTCCCCTGGCGCGCGATGAACGTCGGGATCGTGATCGAGTCCACGGGGCTCTTCACCGAGGCCGACGCGGCCCGCGGCCACCTCTCGGCGGGCGCGAAGAAGGTGATCATCTCGGCGCCCGGGAAGGGCGTCGACGTGAAGACCATCGTGATGGGCGTCAACCACGACGAGTACGACCCCGCGAAGCACCACATCGTGTCGAACGCCTCGTGCACGACCAACGGCCTCGCCCCGGTGGTCCACGTGCTCATGAAGGAGGGCATCGGCATCGAGACCGGGCTCATGACCACGATCCACGCGTACACGGCGACGCAGAAGACGGTGGACGGGCCTTCGAAGAAGGACTGGCGCGGCGGCCGGGCGGCGGCGATCAACATCATCCCGTCGTCGACGGGCGCCGCGAAGGCCGTGGGCGAGGTGCTCCCGGCGACGAAGGGCAAGCTCACGGGGATGTCGTTCCGCGTGCCGGTGGCCGACGTGTCGGTGATCGACCTGACCTTCCGCTCGGCGCGGGACACGTCCATCACGGAGATCGACGCGCTCTTCCGCAAGGCCGCCGGGTCGTACATGAAGGGCATCCTCGGGGTCACCGACGAGGAGCTGGTCTCGACCGACTTCGTCCACGACGACCGCTCGTCGATCTACGACGCGAAGGCCACGCTGGAGAACAACCTCAAGGGCGAGAAGCGCTTCTTCAAGGTGGTGACCTGGTACGACAACGAGTGGGGCTACTCCGTCCGCGTGGTCGACCTCGCGCGCCACATGGCGGCGCTCGGCGTCGACCGCGGCGACGCCCTCGCGCTCAAAGGGGTCGACGACCTCGCCGTGAAGGGCAAGCGCGTCTTCATGCGCGTGGACTTCAACGTCCCGATGGAGGCCGGCGCGATCACCGACGACTTCCGCATCGCGTCGGCGCTCCCCACGATCCGCAAGGTGCTCGCCGCGGGCGGGCGCCTCGTGCTCGCGTCGCACCTCGGGCGCCCCGCGGAGAAGGGCTACGAGGCGGAGTTCTCGCTGAAGCCCGTGGCCGAGCGGCTGGCGAAGCTCCTCGGCGCGCCGGTGGCCTTCGTCCCCGACTGCGTGGGCGAGGGGGCGAAGGCGGCCGTCGCGGCCCTCAAGGAGGCGGAGGTGGCGCTGCTCGAGAACCTCCGCTTCTACCCGGGCGAGGCGGCCAACGACGCGGCCTTCGCGCAGTCGCTGGCCTCGCTGGCGGACGTGTACGTCAACGACGCGTTCGGCACCTCGCACCGTGACGCGGCGTCGATGACGGGGGTGCCGAAGGCCCTCGGCGGCGGTGTGGCGGGTGACCTCGTGAAGAAGGAGGTGGAGGTGATCCACCGCGCGCTGACCAACCCCGCGCGCCCCTTCGTCGCGGTGCTCGGCGGCGCGAAGGTGAGCGACAAGGTGTTCGTGGTGAAGAACCTCCTCCACCTCGTCGACGAGGTGCTGGTGGGCGGCGCGATGGCGTACACCTTCATGAAGGCCGCGGGGATGCCCGTCGGGAGCTCGAAGTACGAGTCCGTCGTGGTCGACAAGAAGGGCGTCGAGAAGCCCGTGCTGAAGATGGCGCAGGAGATCCTCGACCTCGCGAAGGCCCTCGGGAAGAAGCTCGTGCTGCCGGTGGATCACGTGGCGGTGCAGAAGTTCGAGGCCGGCGCGCCGACGCGGGTGATGGAGACGCTGGAGGACGGGTGGATGGGCGTGGACATCGGCCCGAAGACGCGCGCCCTCTTCCTCGACAAGCTCTCCGGCGCGAAGACGGCCCTGTGGAACGGCCCGATGGGCGTCTTCGAGATGAAGGGCTTCGACGCCGGGACGGCCGACGTGGCGAAGGCCTTCGCGGACATCACCGCGAAGGGCGCGATCACGATCGTCGGCGGCGGCGACAGCGCGGCGGCGATCCGGCAGTTTGGCTACGACACGCAGGTGACCCACGTGTCGACCGGCGGCGGCGCGGCGCTGGAGATGTTCGAGGGGAAGTTTCTCCCCGGCATCGCCGCGCTCGACCTGAAGTAGGCCCCCCGCGCTACCGCGCGAAGCACTCCAGCGGTAGCGCCGTCACCGACCCCCGCGCCCCCGCGTCTTCGTCCGTCACCAGCTCCGCCGCCATCCACACGCCGTCGTCGCAGGCCACCAGCGTCGGCCCATCGATCGCGCCAAACCCGCGCGGCGGCGACAGCACCAGCGGCGTCACCTCCCGGTGCGCGAGGTCGACCCGCGCGGCCCGCTGCGACGGCGTTTGCGCGCCGTTGCCGTCGTCTTCGGGCGCGAGGTACAGCACCCACAGCGCGTCCCCTCGCGCGGCGATCGCGTCGGGCAGCCCCGCCTCTGCGAGCTCGACGCGCTCCAACGCCGCGCCCGGCGCACCCGCCACGAGCGCGTACATCCCTGTCGGCCGCACGCACATCCCTTCGCCCATCACGAGGCACGCCCCCGCGTCGCCCGCGCCCCGCTCGAACTCCCCTACCACGAACACCGACCGCCCGCCCACCGCCACGCCGCGCGGCGCCACCAGCGCGTGCCGCCCGCCGAGTTGGTGCCTCACCCGCGCTCCGCCCGCCGCCCAGGTCGCCTCCAGCCACGCGCCGCCCGGTGTCTCGACGCGCGCGAGGCCGACGCCGCGCGACGGCTCCCACGCCTTCAGCTCGCCCTCCGCCCAGGTCGGGAGCTCCGTGGGCTGCGCGGGCTCGTCGCGCCCCAGCGTCACCCGCACCCGCGCGGTGAACGGGCCCTCCTGCGGGCGGGCCACGGTCGCCAGCAGCGTCACGCCCGCGGCGCTTCGCTCCTGCACGACGGGGGCGCCGATGCCCGCGATGCCCGCGGGCAAGAGCGCGTCGCCGCGCGTCACCACCACGCCCGCGTCGCCCTCTCCGAGCGCCGCGGCCCAGAGGTCGTCGCGCTCGTCGGGGTCGATGCCCGCGAGCGGTGAGCGCCACGTCACCGGGCCGCGGACGGCGTCGGGCGCCACGGGGCCGAGGCGATCGACGCCGGTGGACCACGTCTCAGGCGCGTCGAAGCCGCTCGCTGCCGCGGTGCTCCGCGTGAGGCGCGAGAGCGTGTGGCCGCGCACCACGAAGAGCGCGAGGGTGCCGCCCGAACAAGTGGGCGCGATGGTGTCGATCGCGCCCGTGCCGGGGGCGGTGACCACGGGGGCCCGCACGATCTCGCGGACGCAGCGGGGGGAGAGCGTGAGGGGCGGCGGCGGAGGCTGCGGCGCTTCGTGGTGAGCGGCGGGCTCGGCGGGCGGGGCGTCTCCCGCGCAGCCTCGCTTGCAGCCAGTGAGCGCGAGGGCGAGGAGCGCGGCGCGCGCGCGGCTCACACCTTCTCGCGGGTGACGCGGCCGAGGAGCCCCTGGGGCCGCACGAGGAGCACCACCACGAGGATGGCGAACACGATGGCCGGCGCGAAGGAGCTCGACAGGTAGGCGGCGGCGAGCTGCTCGACGACGCCGATGAGCAGGCCGCCGATCATCGCGCCGGGGATGTTGCCGATGCCCCCGAGGACGGCCGCAACGAAGGCCTTCAAGCCGGGCTGGACGCCGGTGAAGGGGTCGATCTTGGGCTGGTCGAGGCCGAACAGGATGCCGCCGCCGCCCGCGAGCGCGGAGCCGAGGCCGAAGGTGACGGCGATGATGCGGTCGGTGGGGACGCCCATCAGCCGGGCGGCGTCGAGGTTGGTGGAGATGGCGCGCATCGCCTTGCCCACGCGCGTCTTCTGCACGAGGAAGGTGAGGCCCACCATGAGGGCGAGGGCGGCGCCGAGGTTGAGGAGCTTGATGTTGGTCACCGACACAGGCCCGAGCGACACCGTGGCCGAGCGAACCACCGGCGGAAAACCCCGCGGGCGCGAGGTGAACAGCAGCATGGCGGCGTTCTGGATGAACATCGACACGCCGATGGCCGTGACGAGCGGCGTGAGCTTCGGGGCGTGGCGGACGGGGCGGTAGGCGAGCCGCTCGATGGTCATCCCGAGGGCCGCGGTCGCTGCCATCGCGACGGCGAAGCAGGCGAGGGCGATGCCCACCGACGAGCCGCCGTGTGAGGTCGCGGTGACGCCGAACCACGAGGCGGTGAAGATCCCCACGTAGGCGCCGATCATGAAGACGTCGGAGTGGGCGAAGTTGATGAGCCCGAGCACGCCGTACACCATGGTGTACCCGAGCGCGATGAGGGCGTAGACGCCGCCGAGGGAGACGCCTTCGACCACGTTGCGCACAAACGCCGTGGGGGCGTTCACCGCGCCGCGGAGCACCTGCACGAGCGGCGGGAGCGCGAGGAGCGCCACGACGGCGGGGACGATCCGCTCGGACGGGGGGCGGCCTCCGGCGGTCGCCGCGGCGCTCACTGCGGCTCCACCGTCTGGTGATAGCGGAAGCCCGACTCGGTGACGCGGAGGATGACGGCGTTTTTCACCGCGTCGCGCTGGGCGTTGAGGGTGATGTCGCCGGTGGCGCCGTGGACGCCGCGGGTGGTGGCGAGGGCGGCGCGGAGGCGCGCGCCGTCGGTGGAGTTGGCCCGGCGGATGGCGTCGAAGAGCACCAGGGCGGCGTCGTAGCCCAGCGCGGCGAGGCCGTTGGGGTCGGTGTGGTAGCGCTCGCGGTACTTCTGCACGAAGGTGCGGGCCACGGGGGAGGTGGCCCCCTCGGGCGCGAAGCCGTCGGAGAAGAAGTCGCCCACCAGCTTGTCGTCGTCGTTCTGCGTGATGGAGGGGCCGCTCCAGCCGTCGCCGCCGAGGAAGCGACCCGTGAAGCCCTGGCCGCGCGCCTCGCGGGCGATGAGGGCCACCTCGGTGTAGTACCCGGGGACGAAGATCGCCTGCGGGCTCTGCGCGATGAGCGACCCGAGCTGGGCGGAGAAGTGGGTCTCCCCGGCGCGGTACGCCTGCTCGTTGACGATGGTGCCGCCGAGGGCCGTAAACGACGCGCGGAACGCGTCCGCGAGGCCCACCGAGTACGCCGACGCCTGGTCTTTGAAGATGGCGACGCGGTCGAAGTGGAGGGAGTTCTTGGTGAAGCGGGCCATCACCTCGCCCTGGAAGGGGTCGATGAAGCACACGCGGAAGATGTAGTCGCCCACCTGGGTCACGGCGGGGTTGGTGCTCGACGGAGACACCATCGGGATCTGCCGCCGCTGACACACACGACCGCCCGCGAGGGAGAGCGTGGACGCGATCTCGCCGAGGACGGCCACCACGTGCTCGCGGTCGATGAGCTGGGTCACCGCGCTCGTGGCCTCGTTGCTCTCGCCGCGCGTGTCGGCGTCGACGAGCCGCAGCTGCTTGCCCAGGAGCCCACCGGCCGCGTTGACCTCGGCGAAGGCGAGGACGGCGCCGTTCTTGGTGGAGATGCCGAAGTCGGCGTGGGCGCCTGTCAGCGAGCAGTAGAGCCCGACGGGGATGTCGACGGACGCCTGGCGCTTGCACCCGACGCCGAACGCGGCGGCGCCCAGCGTGCCCGCGGCCCCGGCCAGAATCTCACGTCGGCTCCTGCGAGGATCGTTGGTCATGGTCGGCTGGGGGTTGTAACCTAACGTGCGCACGGGACGGAAGACGCAATCACGCGGGCATCGCCCTGCACACTGTGTGGGTCGCTGCACGCCCCGAAGGCCCCTCCGCCCCATCTTTCCGCGCGGCACGGAACTCGCTCCACGCTCACCCGAAAGGAGTCGTCGTCCCGATGAACCCCCCGCATGGCCTTCGCGAACCGAGCGCCCGCCACGATTGGATCACCCCCTCGCACCAGCCCTGGGTGCAGTCGATGGACGGCGGGGTGCGGGTGAGCGTCCCGTGGGACTGGTCGCGCCGCACCGTCGGGGAGCACTGCCTGCTGGTGAGCCCCGCCGACGGGGGCGTGTCCGTCGGGATGGTTCCTGGGGGCGTCGGGCAGACCTTCCACGCGGTGATGAAGCGGCTCGTGGGGTCGCTGACGAAGGCCCGCGTGCTCCACCGCTCGCTGCTCGACGACGCGCCGCTGGAGGGCTTCGTCGTTGAAGGGATGGGCGTCGAGGGCGACACCACGGTGGAGTGGTTCGTCGCGCAGGTGGGCGACGCCTCGTGCGGGGCCGTGCTCTACGGGATCGGGCCTCGCAGTCTCTACGACGCCCACGTCACCGCCATGCGCGCGATCGTCCACTCCGTGCGTCCCGTCCACTCCGGGGCTTTCCCCCGCGCCGAAGGGGTCTATCCTCCCGCCCGTTGACCACGCTCCGCATCACCTCGCCCCGCGTCACCGTGCAGCGGCGCGCCCTCGCCGCCCGCGTGCGCGGCCTGGCGGTGGCCCTCTTCGTCACCACCACCGCCCTCTCCGTGGCGGTGCCGGGCCTCGGGGTGTTGAGCCTCGCGGGGGTCGGCGCCATGGTGTCGCTCTTCGTCTGGGCGCGGAGCGTGTCGACGGGCGCGACCCCCTTCGCGGGCTCGCTGGAGGTGTCGCCCGGTGAGCTGCTCGTGACGCTCGCTGGGGGCGACCGCGTGGCGGTGACGGGGGTGCGGGCGGGCTGGGTCGTGCCGGGGACGAGCGGGGCGCGCGTGGAGTTTGCTCGCGACGACGGCGACGTGGTGAGTGCCGAGCTGCCCACCGTCGAGGACGGTCACGCGGCCCTCGCTGCGGCGGGCATCGACCCGTCGAAGCGGGCCCTTCGGATGCTGCTGGGCGGTCGCTGGGACGGCGTGGGCTACGGCGTCGTGACGGCGCTCTTCGTGCTGCTCCAGGGGACGCCGATGTTCGTGCTGATGGCGGTGGCGCTGCACCTGAGCGGCGCGACGACGGCGGCGCTGGGGATCGCGCTCCTCACGCTCGCCACCTTCCTCGGCGGCCACACGCTCGGCCCCGCGGAGCTCACCCTCGGCGCCGACGGGCTGCGCTGGAAGCACGGCTTCTCCCGCGGGTACGCGGCGTGGCGCGACGTGACCGCGATCGAGGCGTGGCACGACCAGGGCGTGCTGCTGAAGCGGCGTCGCGCCGGGCACGTGTTGATCCCCCACTCGCAGCGCGACGGCGGCCACCTCGCGGGCGTCATCGAGCTCCTTCGCCGCGCCTGGGAGCGCGCCACCGCCGCCCGGAGCACGCCGCTGGAGGCGCTCGACCGCCAGGGGCGCACGCTGGCGGCCTGGCGCGAGGCGCTGCGGGGGTTGATGGTGAGCGCGGCGTACCGGCAGGGCGTGGTGACCGCCGACGACCTCGTCGCGACGCTGGCCGACCCCAGCGTGAGCGCCGAACGTCGGCTGGCGGCGGCGATGTGTTTGACCGACGCGGGGGCGCTCAACGCGGCGACGCACGTGCGGGTGGCGGCGGAGGCTTGCGCGAGCGAGGAGCTGCGGGTGGCGCTCGAGCGTGCGGCCGAGGGGGCGGTCGACGAGGCGACGGCGGCGCGGGTGACGGGTCGGTAGCCGAGGACGTCAGGGGTTGGGGACGCCCGCGCGACGACGCTACAGGTCGTAGCGGTCGCCCTCGCGCGCGCATCGAATGGGCGCGGTGTCGGGGTCGAGCTGGTCGGGGTAGTGGATGAGCCGCAGGCGGGCGCGCACGTCTTCGGGGAGCGACGCGAGCTTCTCCAGCGGGGTGTGGACGCCGAGGTTGGTCTCGTGGAGGAAGAGGTCGGCCTCGGCCAGCCACGCGATGAGCGACGGGTCCCACGCGGTGTCGGCGCTGTAGCCGAAGCGCGCGGCGCCGTGTTCGAAGCGGAGCGCCGACGTCGGGATGTGGTGCACCGTCGGGCGCCACGCGAGGGTGAGGTCGCCGAGCTGCGACACGCCGTCGGGGAGGGGGCGGACGTCGGCGTAGTCGTCGAGGGTGAGCGGGTGGCGGGCGCCCGACGCGTCCATGAGGGTGTCCATCCCGCCGCGCAGCCGCGTCTCCCACAGGCCCGCCAGCACCGCGGGGATCGCGTGGAGCGCGCAGCGGCGACCCGTGACGAAGCGGCGCCAGAAGAGGAGCTGCTCCAGGCCGCCCATGTGGTCGCCGTGCAGGTGGGTGATGAGCACGTGGTCGATGTCGTCGAGGCCGAGCGCCGGGCCGCCCCGGTCGCCGAGGTCGCGGAGGGCGCGGGCGAGGGCGGGCGGGGCGTCGATGAGGACGCGCGTGTCGCCGCCCTGCACGAGGAGGCAGGCGTTGTGGTAGCGGGCGGTGAAGGCGTCGCCGACGCCCACCACGCGGACGGAGAGGGTCATGGGCGGAGCGTACCGCGACCCGCGTGCGCGCGGCGCAGCGTCTGCGCTTGTGGGGACGCGCGCGGCGGGTACCATCGCCTGCGTCATCGCGCCGCACCGGCTTGTCAACGCGCGCCCTGATGCGCAACAGAAGGACAGCGAGCGACGACGCGGTGTCGTCGCGAAGGTCCATCCAAGGAGAGTCTTATGCATCTCGGGTCGAGGTTCGCGCTGTTGACGGTGTTCGCGTTCTACGGGTGCGGCGACGAGCACACGCACGCCGCGGACGCGGGTGAAGATCACAACCACGCGGTCGACGTGCCCGCGGCCGACGTGCCCGCGGCCGACGTGCCCGCGGCCGACGTCCCCCCGGCCGACGTGCCCGCTGGCGATACGCCCGCGACGGGTACGGCGGTCGAGATCCGCTTCGAGGCCGTGGTGGGCGCGCAGCCCTTCTCCTGCGCCGCTCCCTTCATGAACGTCGGGATGGCGGGGAGCGCGTGGACGCCGCTCGACTTCCGCTTCTACGTGCACGACGTCCAGCTCGTGCCCGAGACGGGCGCGCCGGTGCCGGTGTCGCTCGATCAGGACGGCACCTGGCAGTACCGCGAGGTGGCGCTCCTCGACTTCGAGACCGCCAACGGAAGCTGCTCCAACGGCACCGCGCCCACCAACACCTCCGTCCGCGGGCGCGTCGAGGCGCCGGCCGGGACGCGCTGGACGGGGCTCCGCTTCAAGCTCGGCGTCCCGCAGTCGCTCAACCACCAGAACCCCGCCGCCGCACCCTCCCCGCTCAACCTGTCGACCCTCTTCTGGGCCTGGCAGAGCGGGTACAAGTTTGCCCGCATCGACGGACGCAGCGGCACCAACGCCGTCAACATCCACCTCGGCAGCACCGGGTGCACCGGCAACCCGATGGGGGGCACGGTCACCTGCACCGAGGGAAACCGACCGGAGTACGTGCTCACGGGCTTCGACCCGGCACGCAGCGTCGTCGTCGCCGACCTCGCGCGCCTCGTCGCCACCACCGACGTGAGCCGCGACATGGGCGGCGCGCCCGGGTGCATGTCGGGGTTGACCGACCCCGAGTGCCGCACGATCCTCCCGGCGTTTGGCATCCCGATGGGCGGCGCGCCGGCCGCCCAGACCTTCTTCCGCGTGCGTTGACGGCGACGCGCGCGGTCCACCAACGGAGCCGCTGCGATGATGCCCCGAAGCCTCCTCTCCGCCCTCGTCGCGCTCGCCCTCACCGCCGGGTGCGGCGACGGCGACACGACGCCGCCTCGCCCCACCGTGCTCACCTCCGCCCCGCCGCCGGGCTTCCCGGCGATGCGCATCCCCGCGGACAACCCCTTCACCCGCGAGAAGGCCGAGCTCGGGCGCTTCCTCTTCTACGACCGTCGGCTCTCGGGCAACCAGACGCAGTCGTGCGGGTCGTGTCACCGCCAGAGCCTCGCCTTCACGGACGGGCGCGCCGTGTCGCAGGGTTCGACCGGGGACATGACGCCGCGCGGGTCGATGAGCCTCGTCAACGTCGGTTACACCGTGACGCTCACGTGGGCCAACGCGACGCTGCGCCAGCTCGAGCGACAGGCGCTGGTGCCGATGTTCGGCGAGCGGCCGGTGGAGCTCGGCCTCGCGGGGATGGAGGCGGTGATGCTCGGGCGCCTGCGGGCCGACGCGCGCTACCCGGGGATGTTTCGCGCGGCCTTCCCGGGGCAGGCGGAGCCCGTCACCCTCGACAACGTGACCAAGGCCCTCGCCACCTTCCAGCGGGCCATCCTCTCGGCCGACTCGCCCTACGACCGCTATCAGCGCGGGGAGACGGGCGCCCTCAGCGCGTCGGCCCGTCGGGGCATGGACCTCTACTTCGGTGAGCGCCTGGAGTGCTTCCACTGCCACGGGGGCTTCAACCTCACGGACGCGGTGGTCACCGCCGCGACCCGCATCGAGGAGACGCCCTTCCACAACACCGGGCTCTACAACGTCGACGGCAACGGGGCCTACCCGGCTTCCAACACGGGGCTCCATGAGGTCACCAAGAACGCGTCGGACATGGGGCGCTTCCGCGCGCCGACGCTGCGCAACATCGCCCTGACCGCGCCCTACATGCACGACGGCTCCATCGCCACCCTGGAGGGCGTGATCGAGCACTACGCCGCGGGGGGGCGGACGATCGCGACGGGGCCCAACGCGGGCGTCGGGAGCAACAGCCCCCTGCGCAGCGAGTTCGTGCGGGGCTTCATCCTCAATCCGCGGGAGCAGGCCGACCTCGTGGAGTTCCTCCGCGCGCTCACCGACGAGGCGCTCGTGCGTGACCCTCGGTTCGCCGATCCTTTCGGTAACGAGCGGTAGCGCCACGGACCCCCTTTCGCTCGCGCGCTGATTGTGTACCCTCCGCGCGCATGGAGACCCTCACCCACTGGATCGACAACCGCTCCGCCTCCCCCACGGGCGAGCGCGCCGGAGACGTCTACAACCCCGCGACGGGCGAGGTGCAGCGCAAGGTGGCATACTCGACGCCCGCGGAGGTCGACGCCGCGGTGGAGTCCGCCAAGCGCGCCCTCGTGCAGTGGCGCGCGAGCTCGGTGGCGAAGCGGACGCGCGTCCTGTTCGCCTTCCGCGAGCTCGTCGAGCGCCACAAGGACGACCTCGCCCGCATGCTCACGACCGAGCACGGCAAGGTGTTCTCCGACGCGCAGGGAGAGGTGCAGCGCGGCCTCGAGGTGATCGAGTTCGCCTGCGGCCTCGCCGACCTCACCAAGGGCACCTTCTCGGAGAACGTGTCCACCGAGGTCGACTCGTACTCCCTCCGTCAGCCCGTCGGCGTCGTCGCGGGCATCACCCCCTTCAACTTCCCCGCGATGGTGCCGATGTGGATGTACCCCATCGCCATCGCGTGCGGAAACACCTTCGTCCTCAAGCCCTCCGAGCGCGACCCGTCGGTCACCAACTTCTGCGCCGAGCTCCTCGCCAAGGCCGGCGCCCCGGAGGGCGTGCTCAACGTCGTCCACGGCGACAAGGTGGCCGTCGACCGCCTGCTCGAGCACCCCGACGTCGGCGCCGTGAGCTTCGTCGGCAGCACCCCCATCGCCCGCTACATCTACGAAACCGGCACGCGCCACGGCAAGCGCGTCCAGGCCCTCGGCGGCGCCAAGAACCACATGGTGGTGCTCCCCGACGCCGACATGGATCTCGCCGCCGACGCCGCCGTCGGGGCCGCCTACGGCTCCGCGGGTGAGCGCTGCATGGCCATCTCCGTGCTGCTCACCGTGGGCGACGCGGCCGAGAAGATCCTCCCGAAGATCCGTGAGCGCATCGCGGCCCTCAAGGTGGGCGACGGCCTCGACCCCTCGTCGCAGATGGGCCCGCTCATCACCCGGCAGCACCTCGACAAGGTGCGGGGCTACGTCGACCAGGGCGTCCACGACGGCGCGGAGCTCCTCGCCGACGGCCGCTCGCTCAAGGTCCCCGGCCGCGAGAACGGCTTCTTCCTCGGCCCGACCCTCTTCGACCGGGTGTCGCCCGCGATGAGCATCTACCGCGAGGAGATCTTCGGCCCGGTGCTCTCCACCGTGCGCGTGAAGACCTACGACGAGGCCATCGCCCTCATCCACGCCCACCCCTACGCCAACGGCGTCGCCCTCTTCACCAACGACGGCGGCGCGGCGCGCAAGTTCCAGAGCGAGATCCAGGTGGGGATGGTGGGCATCAACGTGCCCATCCCCGTCCCCATGGCCTACTACTCCTTCGGCGGGTGGAAGCAGTCCCTCTTCGGCGACCTGCATGTCTACGGTCGTGACGGGGTGCATTTCTACACCCGCAACAAGGTGATCATCTCGCGCTGGCCCGATCCCCGCTTCCGTGGGGTGGACCTCGGCTTTCCGCAGAACCGGTGAGCGCTGCGCAACGAGCGTGCTCCGAGGGTTCCTGTTGACCCCGCTTCGTCAGAACCACTAGGCTTCACCGTCTGTCTCGGGCGCGTCGCGTGACTCCACGTGGGCGGCGATCCGGGGCTGCGCCAACGCCGCACCATGCGCCTCGTGTCCAACCGCACCGCCGCACGGATCCTCCAAACGCTCCCGCGCGAGCGCATCACCCGGCTCGTCGGGCGCGTCGCCGAGCGCCCGGTGCCCTCCGCCGTGCTCGACCGCTTCCTCTCGCTGTACGTGCGCGCCTACGACGTCGACCTGTCGGAGGCGGTGGTGCCCGAAGGGGGCTTCGCGAGCTTCAACGACTTCTTCACCCGCCGCCTCATCGACGGCCGTCGGCCCTTCGACGCCGACCCTGACGCGATCCTGTCGCCCGCCGATGGTCGCCTCGACGACGAGGGGCCCGTCGACGCCGCCGCGCGCTTCCTCCTCAAGGGGCAGACGTACGACGCCGCGGAGCTCCTCGGGAGCGCGGCCGAGGCGCGCGCGTTCGAGGGCGGTCGCTACGCCGTCGTGTACCTCTCGCCGCGCGACTACCACCGCGTCCACAGCCCGGTGGACGGCGTGGTTCGCGCCGTGCGCCACCTGCCGGGCTCGCTCTACCCGGTCAACGCGATCGGGGTCGAGCACGTCCCGCTGCTCTTCGCCCGCAACGAGCGGGTGGTGGTGCACGTCGACACCGAGCGCTTCGGCCCCGTCGCCGTCGTCTTCGTCGGCGCGTTCATCGTCGGGAAGATCACGCTCGCGTTCGACGGACCCCCGCGCCCCGAGCACGGCGCCGCCCCCACCGAGCGGCACTACGCCACGGGAGACGCGCCGCACCTGGCCCGCGGCGATGAGCTCGGCGCCTTCCTGCTCGGCTCCACCGTGGTCTTGTTGCTCCCGCCGGGGCCGTGGCGAGACGATCGCCGCGCGCCCTCCGGCCCAGTCCGCGTCGGCCAGGCCATCGCCTGGCGAGGAGCCTGAGGGACCGCATGGGAGAGCCGCCTTCGACCCCGCCCGACACCCTCGATCACGACGGGGACGACGCGCCGCGCGCGCCCCGACGCAGCCGCCACCAGCTCCGCCTGCCGACCGAAATCACCCGCATGGACGCACCCGACGAAACGCCCCCGAAGTCTGACGCGTCCACCACGGTGCCCGATGGCGCCACGGTCACCGCCGCGCCGCAGGGCGAGCGCCCCAGCGTCGCGAGCGAGGTCGAGGTCCACTTCGACATGACCGGCACGGTGTCCGTCCCCCCGATGGCCATCCGTACACCGCCGCCCGACGGCCCCACGGGGTCGATGGTGGTCGTGCGCCGCAAGGTGCGGATGATCGGCCAGGACGACTCCGCCAACGCCGCCCCGGCGACGCCGGCGCCCGCTCCCTTCCCCGACCCCTCCGTGCGCATCTCGTCGCCGCCGCTCCCGCGCATCGCGGAGCCTCCGGCCGAGCCTGCCGCCCCGCCGCCTTCGGTGTCCGCCGGGCCGTCGTCGCCGCCGCCCACGATGAGCTTCGACGGCGACGACCTCGGCGCGCGATCGACCATCCCGATGGGCGAAGCGGCGCGCAAAGTGCCGTCCAACCCGCCGCTGCCGCGCGTGGAAGACGCCATCCCGAAGCGTCCCTCCACGCCGCCGCCGTCGCGCCGACCCTCCAATCCGCCGCCGCCGATGATCCCCGCGGGCTCGACGGCCTCCGCGCCGCCCCCGGCCGCCCCCGTCAGCATCCCGGCGCCTGCGCAGCCTGCCCCGGCTCCCGCTCCCGTGTCTGTGCCGGCTCCTGCGCCCGCGTCGGCCTCCGCGCCGCCCGCGGTCGTGGTGAGCACGCCGGCCCCCGCCCCTGCGGTCGCGACGCCGGTGAGCATGCCGCCGCTGCCGATCTCGGGTTCGCCCTCGATGAAGCCGCCGCCGCTCCCGCAGGTGTCGCTCGGCGGCGAGGAGTCGGTGGTCGAGATCGACCGCATCAGCGCGCCTCCCGACGATGACAGCGTGGAGGTGTCGCTCGACGAGGCGGCGCCGAGCGCGGTGGTCGTCCCGGCGCTGCCGAAGTCGAAGCCGTCGGACGCGCACGTCGACCCGTCGCTCGCGATGCTCGACGAGCTCGCGGAGATGTCGACGGAGACGCACGAGATCGACCCCGACGCCATCGAGCCTGTCGAGCCCGTGGCGCGCGGCACGTCGCTCCCGCCGCCGCCGCCCAAGGACGTGCCGCGGCCCCCGACCAAGAGCTCGGTCCCGCCCGTCACCACCAAGATCACGGGCCACGTCACCGTCCCCGACACGCGCCCGAAGCGCCGTCGGATGTGGTGGGAGGAGGTCTTCAACGAAGACTACTTCCGCATCATGGAGCGCCTCTCCCCGTCGCAGGCGCAGTCCGAGGCCGACTGGATCGAGCACGCCCTCGGGGTGGAGGCGGGCGCGTCGATCCTCGACGTGGGCTGCGGTTCGGGACGTCAGGCCGTGGAGCTCGCGAAGCGGCGCTACGAGGTGATGGGCGTCGACCTGTCCGTGGCGATGCTCACCCGCGCCGCGGAGGCCGCCCAGGAGCGCGGGGCCAGCGTGGCCTTCACGCAGTGCGACATGGCGGCGATGGAGTTCACCGAAGGGTACGACGCGGCGTACTGCGTCGGGAGCTCCTTCGGCTTCTTCGACGACGCGCGCAACGCCGAGGTGGCGCGGCGCATCCACAAGGCCCTCAAGCCCCACGGCACCTTCCTCCTCGCGGTGCTCAACCGCGACCACACCATCCAGCGGCAGCCCGCGATGGCGTGGTTCGAGGGCGACGGGTGCGTGTGCATGGAGGAGTCGTCGTTCAACTTCATCACGTCGCGGCTCAACGTGAAGCGCACGATGATCTTCGACGACGGCCGGCAGCGCGAGTTCGAGTACTCCATCCGGCTGTACTCGCTCCACGAGCTCGGGCAGGTGCTCCACGAGGCGGGCTTCCGCATCCTCGAGGTGTCGGGTCAGGCCCGCACGCCGGGGGCCTTCTTCGGCCCCACGTCCCGCGAGCTCATCATCCTCGCGCAGAAGCGCGCCCCCGAGGTGGTCGACCTCCCGGGCGACGCGGGCGACTCGTCGCGGCCGGTGTGACGGCACCTTTGCGGTAGACGCTCGCGCGGGCCGTGTGCGAGCGTCTCCGCCCATCATGGCAGACCTCCTCATCG
This sequence comes from Polyangiales bacterium, assembly GCA_044375895.1. Classification (GTDB taxonomy): domain Bacteria; phylum Myxococcota_A; class Polyangia; order Polyangiales; genus CAISKJ01. The sequence continues at coordinate 45,969 of JBILLV010000013.1, forward strand.
AAGACCTCCAGGTGGGCACCGGGGCCGAGGCCGTCACCGGGCGTGGCGTCGAAGTCCACTACACGGGCCGCCTCACCGACGGGAAGAAGTTCGACTCGTCCCTCGACCGCGGCGCCCCGTTCGGCTTCCCCCTCGGCGCGGGCCGCGTCATCCAGGGCTGGGACCGCGGCATCGTCGGCATGCGCGTCGGCGGCAAGCGCAAGCTCACCATCCCGCCGGAGCTGGCCTACGGCAACCGCGGCTTCTCCAACCTCATCCCCCCGAACTCCACGCTGGTGTTCGAAGTCGAGCTCCTCGCGGTGAAGTGAGGCCCTCGCGCCGCGCGGGTGGCGCCTCGGGTTGCCGTTGGCGCACCTCGTCCGCGGTGGTACGGAGCCCTCCGCCGCCGTGACCACCCCCGCGCTCTCCGCCGTCGACCGCGCCGCCGCCACCCTCGCGCGCTTCTCGCACCGCAACGCCTGGCGCGTGGTGCTCGCGACGCTGGTCGTGATCGCCCTCTCGGCGCTCGCGACGAGCCGCCTGGAGATGCGCGGCGATTTCCTCGACCTCCTCCCGGCCCGCAGCGAGGGCGCCCGGCTCTACCGCGACGCGATGCGCCGCATGGGGGGCGGCAGCGCGACGCTCTACGTCGTGGTCCGCTCGCCCGACGCCGAGGCCAACAAGCGCCTCGTCGACGCGCTCGAGCCTCGCCTCCGCGCGCTCCCTGCCACGCAGGTGCGCGCCGTCGAGCACGGCCCCGAGGAGGCCCGTCGCTTCTACCAGCAGCGCCGCTGGCTCTTCGCCGACGTGGGCGACCTGGAGGAGGTGGAGTGCGAGCTGTCCCGCGCCCGCGCCCGCGCCCAACCCGGCTTCGTCGAGCTCGACGACGAGCCCTGCAGCGCCCTCCGCAGCGACCACGCCACGCGCACCCCGGAGCCTCCCGCGCAGGCCGCACCCGCTCCCGCGCCGCCGCCCGGTGCGACCCGCTCCAAGCTCCCCTTCGACCGCTTTCGCACGCAGATCGCCCGCCGCACGCAGGACGTCGACCGCTACCCCACGGGCTACTTCCGCACGGCCGACGGGGGCGTGTACCTCCTCGTGCTCCGCGCGTCGGGGGCGGGCTTCGGCGACCGCTCGGGCGACGCCCTCCTGGCGCGCGTCAACGCCATCGTGGCGGCGACGCGCCCGGCGACCTTCCACCCGCGCATGGAGGTGGGCCTCGGCGGCGACATCCCCAACGCCATCGCCGAGCGCGACTCCGTGGTGCAGGAGGCCGCGGTGTCGTTCGGCCTCGCGTCGCTGCTCATCCTCGGCGGCATCATGGCCTTCTTCCGCTCGCCCTGGTCGCTCGGGCACATCGGACTGGCGATGTTCACGGGGGTGGGGCTCGCGTACGCGATGGCGTGGCTGGCCTTCGGGTACCTCACCCTCTCCACCGTGTCGCTCGGCTCCATCGTCGCCGGCAACGGGATCAACTACGCCATCGTCTACCTCGCCCGCTACCGCGAGCGCCGGGGCGAGGGGGACTCCGTCGAGGACGCCCTCGCCGACGCGTCCATCACCGTCCGCGGCGGCACGTGGCTCTCCGCCCTCGCGGCCGCGGGCGCGTACGGCTCGCTGATGCTCACGGACTTCCGCGGCTTCAGCCAGTTTGGGCTCATCGGCGCCACGGGGATGCTCTTCTGCTGGTGCGCGACGATGGTGGTGGTCCCCGCGTCGATCACGCTCGTCGAGCGCCTCCGTGGCCCCCGCGGCGAGCGCGCGGTGGAGGAGCACTCGGCCCCCGTGATGGCCGCCCTCGGCGCGTTCACCGGGCGCTTCCCGGCGCTGGTTCTCCTCGTGGGGACGGTGCTGCTCGCGGTGGCCGGGTCGAAGATCCCCGCGTACCTGCGCGACCCGTGGGAGTACAACTTCGCGAAGCTGCAGAGCAGCGACAACAAGCTCACAGGAGCCGGCTCGTGGAGCTCGGTGGCCGACACCGTCTTCCGCGCCAACACCCCGACCCCGCCGTCGGGACCGCGCACCGAGGCGTCCCTCCAGGGCCCGGGGTACTCCGACCTCCTCCTCGCGGACAGCATGGCCGACGCGCTCCCGCTCGCCGAGGCGGTGGTGGCCCGCGACCGCGCGCAGTCGGGCGGGCGCTTCGTCCACCACGTCGACACCGTGTGGGACGTGCTCGGCGGCACTCCCCCCGTCGTCGCGCGCAAGCTCGAACTCCTCGGCGAGATTCGCGCCCACCTCGACGCGGTGATGCCCAACCTCGACGCCGCCGATCAAGCCGAGGCCCGCGAGTGGCGCCCGCCCGAGACGCTCGCCCCCGTGCGCCCCGAGGAGCTCCCCACGCTGGTGCGCGAGCGCTACACCGAGCGCGACGGTCGCTTCGGGACGCCGGTGTTCGTGGTGTACCGCGCGCACTACTCGCCGAGCGACGGGCGCAAGCTGCTGGAGGTGTCGCGGCTCACCCAGCGGGTGCGCCTCGCCGACGGGCGCGCGCTGCCGACGGCGAGCCGGGCGACGGTGTTCGCGGAGATGATCCGCGCGATGGAGGCCGACGGCCCGCGCGCGACGGCCGGGGCGCTCGGCGCGGTGATCCTGGTGGTGCTGCTCGCGACGCGGCGCCTCGGGGCCTCCCTCGCGGTGATCATGACGCTGCTCGGCGGCGTGACGCTCACGGTGGGCGGCGCCGCCTGGCTCGACACGCGGCTCAACTTCCTCAACTTCGTCGCGCTGCCGCTCACCTTCGGCATCGGCGTCGACTACGGCATCAACCTCTACGACCGCATGAAGTTCGTCGGCAACGACCCCGCCGCCGCCGTCCGCTCGGTGGGCGGGGCGATGGCGCTCTGCTCGTTCACCACGGTGGTGGGCTACGGGGCGCTGCTCTCGCACGACAACCAGGCGATGCAGTCCTTCGGGCGCGTCGCGATGGCGGGCGAGCTGTCGTGCCTCGTAACGGCGATGTTCCTCATGCCCGCCGCGCTCTACCTCATCCAGCGCAGGAGACCCTCGTGACCGCCCCCCTCCGCGTCCTCTTCCTCAACGACACGGCCCGCAACGGCGGCCCCGGGCGGAGCCTCCACTCCATCCTGTCGTTCCTCGACCCCGCCCAGGTCGAGCGCATCGTGCTCCTCCCGCGCGAGGACGTCATCGCCGCGCTCCTCCGCGAGTCCCGCTGCGTCGAGGAGATCATCATCGACCCCGACCTCATCGAGAACCCCTTCCAGCCCCGCCGCCGCCCCATCGAGCGCGAAGACCTCGACGCCCCCTGGACGGCGAAGGGCCCCCGCCTCGCCCTCAACGTCGCCCGCCTCGGCCGCCTCGCCCTCACCCTCCCGCGCCTGATTCGCGACCGCCGCATCGACGTCATCTACTGCAACGGAACCACCGCGGACTTCGTCGGCGCCACGCTCGCGGTGCTCACGGGCGTCCCCGCGATCTGGCACGTGCGGTACACCTCCGTCCCCGAGGCGTCGAAGCCCGTCCACACGTGGCTCTCCTCGCGCCCCGAGGTCGCGCGGATCGTGTGCGTCTCGCGCGCCTCGGCGGCCCTCTTCCCGCACTGCCCGGAGAAGGCCGTGGTGATCCACAACGCGGTCGACCTCACGCGCTTCCAACGGGGCGCCACCTCGGGCTGCGTGAAAGGCCACGACGCCCCCGCCGACGCGTTCGTCTTCGGGAGCATGGGGCGCGTGCTGCCGCGCAAGGGCTACCCCCAGATGATCCGAGCGGCGAAGGTTCTCCTGGAGCGCGCGACGGAGGACGAGCGGCGGCGCGCCCGCTTCGTGGTGGTGGGCGACACGCCCGCGGACATCCCCGGCGACCACCTCGGCGAGTGCCGCGCCCTCGTGAAGGAGTGCGGGCTGGAGGGGGTGTTCGTGTTCCCGGGCTTCACGGCCGACGTGCGCCCATGGGTGGAGGACTTCGATGTGGTGGTGCTCCCCTCGGTGTACCCCGACCCGCTGCCGCGCACCGTGATCGAGGGGATGGCCTACGGCTGCCCGGTGGTGGCCTTCGACGTCGGCGGCGTCGGCGAGATGGTGCGGAGCGGCGAGACGGGCGCGCTGATGAGCGCCGAGAGCACGCCCGAGGCGCTGGCCGACGTGATGCTCGCGTACCTGCGCGACGGCGACCGCGTGAAGCGCGAGGGGGCGCGCGCGCGGGAGGTGGTGATCGAAGCGTTCGACGCGCGGCAGCACGCGAAGAAGATCCACGCGCAGATCGTCGAGGCGGCCCGCGCGAGGCGGCGGTGATCGACCGCGACGCGGTGGGCGCCTGTCTCCACCGGCTCTTCATCGCCGCGGACGGCACACGGTTGCGTCGCGAGGACGAGAAGAAGGTCGACGAGCTCCGCGGGTTTCTCGCCCTCCTTGGCCCGCGCGTTTCGAAGCGCGCCCTGGTCGTCGACGCCGCCGCGGGCAAGTCGCCGCTGGGCCTCGTGGCGGTCGAACTCCTCGGCCTCACGCGCCTCGCCGTCATCGAGCGCGACCCCGCCCGCGCCGCCGCCTGCCGCGACGCCGTGACGCGGCTCTCGCAGCGGGCCGCCGTAGACGTGCGCTGCGGCGACGTGGCCGACGACGCCGCGTGGCCCGCGAAGGTCGACGCCGTGGTGGCGCTCCACGCGTGCGGGGCCGCGTCGGACGCCGTCTTCGAAGCGGCCGTGCGACGCGCGGCGAAGTGGATCGTCGTCGCGCCGTGCTGCTACGCGGAGTCGGTTCCCTTCTCGGCGCGGGCGCACGCGCTGGTGGGGGCGATGGGGGCGGCGGGGCACGCGGCGGTGCGGCGGCAGCTCGTGCAGGGGCTCATCGACGCCGACCGGACGCTCGCGCTGGAGGCGGCGGGCTACGAGGTGACGGTGGCGCCCTTCGTGCCGCCGACGGTGACGCCGCACCACCTCGCGTGGATCGCCCGTCGCACGCAGGAGCCCCGCGCGATGGCGGCGGCGGCGGAGCGGAGGGCGCGGCTGCGCGGACAATGTCTTTGACAACGGGCGGGTGCGGCCGTCCCATCGGCCCATGCACACCGGCTCCCTTCGTCAGCGCGCCACCCTTGTCCTCTCGATCGGGATGGTGGGGTGTGGGCTCGGTGAGCCCGTCGTCGGCGGCCGCCTCGACGCGCAGTCGACCAACCCCTTCGACGCGCCGGAGGCCGCGACCTTCGACAGCGCGCCGACGCCCGACCTCCCCGTCGAGGTCGGCGCGGACAGCTCGCTCGATGCGACCGACGCCGCGGAGGCAGGCGACGCCGCAGACGATCGACCGCCGATGCGCTGCACCGCCAACAGCGACTGCGCGACCGACCCGGGCGGCCGCGCGTGCGACCTCGCCTCGGGGCGCTGCGTCGAGTGCCTCCCCTCGGCCGACACCTGCGCGCCCGATCGGCACTGCGACGCGGTGATGCTCCGCTGCGTGCCGGGGTGCCGCTCCGACGAGGGCTGCGCCGCCCCGACGCCTCGCTGCGACACCGCGGGCCACGCCTGCGTCGCGTGCGTCACCGACGCCCATTGCCCCGCTGGCAACCTCTGCGTCGGCAATCGCTGCGCCCCGGGGTGCAACCCGGCCCAGCCGTGCCCCAGCGCTCAGTCGTGCTGCGCGGGGTCGTGCGTCGACATCACCGGCAACACCCTTCACTGCGGCGGCTGCTCGATGGCGTGCGCGCTGCCGCAGGCGATGGCCTCGTGTGTCATGGGGCGGTGCGCGGTGGCGTCGTGCGCGGACGGTCGCGGCGACTGCGACCGCGACCCCGCCAACGGCTGCGAGGTCGACACGGGCACCTCGCTCCCTCACTGCGGCGCCTGCGGAGCGGCCTGCGTCACGCCCGATGGGACGCCGTCGTGCGTGGCGGGGCGCTGCACCGTGGGCGCCTGCAACGCGGGCCGTGGGGACTGCGACGCGATGCCCGCCAACGGGTGTGAGACGGCCCTCCAGACCTCCGACGCGCACTGCGGCCGCTGCGGCAACGCGTGTGTGGCCGGCACGTTCTGCTTCGGTGGGGCGTGCGTGCGCGACAACGGTCGGTGCACCAGCGACGATCAGTGCCCCAACGACAGCCGGTGCGACACCGCGCTCGGGCGCTGCGTGCCCAACGGCCCCGGAGCGCGCAACACCGCCTGCTCGCGGACGTTGCGGCCGGGGGTGTTCAACCCCGCGATCCAATGCGCCTACGGGACGGCGCCGGCGGGCGACGCCTTCCCCGACCGCACGGACGTGATCTCCACGCCGATGGTCCTCGACCTCAACCTCTACCGGGCCTCGGGAGCCCCGGCCCGGCCCGCGATCGTCGCGATCTTCGAGAGCCCGGCGACGGGAGGCTCCGACGTCTCGCCGACCGGCGTGCTTCGTATCCTCGACGGTCGCACCTGCGCCTTGCTCGACACCATCGGGTCGCCCTTCCTGGAGCGGGTGTCGATCCCCGCGGTCGCCGACCTCAACGGCGACGGACCGCCCGAGATCGTGGCCTTCGCGGGCGGCGGCGGCCTGGTCGCCTTCCGCTTCGACGTCCCGACGATGCGCTGGACCCAGTACTGGCGCGCCACCCTCACCGACGGGCGCACGACGGACACGGACAACCGCGGCGTGCTCGCAGGGCCGACGGTGGTCGACATCGACGACGACGGTCGCCCGGAGGTGCTCCGTCACGGCATGGTCTACAACGGTCAGACGGGTGTTCGCATCGGCGGCTCCTTCGACCTCGGGCTCGGGTTCAACAGCTACGGTGGCTTTCCGCCGGTCCTCGACGTCGACGAAGACGGCGCCGTCGAGCTCGTCACGGGCACCGGGCTCTACGCCTGGAACCCCACCACCCGCGCCTGGGAGCGCGAGACCTACTCGACCCGCTCGAACTGCACCGGCGCGGGCTGCGCCGACGGCATCACGGCCGTGGCCGACTTCGGCGCGTACACGACCACCCGCTTCGCCGACCCTGCGCTCCCGGAGATCGCGGTGGTGTCGCTGGGCTACGTGCGCGTCGACACGCTGGAAGGCCGCACCGTCTTCGGCCCGATTCGCACGGCGGGGGGCGGGCTCGGTGGGCCTCCCACGGTGGCCGACCTCGACGGCGACGGTCAGGTCGAGATCGCCGTGGGCGACTCCACGGCCTACGCGGTGTACGACCCCGACTGCGCGAGCCCGGCGCCCACGCAGCGCCCCGGCGGCCGCTGCGGTACGTCACGCACCACGGGGGTTCTGTGGTCGACCCGCTCGCAGGACGTGAGCTCGCAGGTGACCGGGAGCACCACCTTCGACTTCGAGGGCGATGGGAGCGTGGAGGCCGTGTACGCCGACGAGTGCTTCCTCCGCGTGTACGACGGGCGCACGGGGGACGTCGTCGCGTCGTACCCCCACGCCTCGTGCACGGCGTACGAGCAGCCCACCGTCGCGGACGTCGACGCCGACGGGCGCGCCGAGATCGTGCTGCCGAGCAACCGCAACTGCGGCATCACCTGCTCGGGGCTCGGGCCGCGCAACACCGACCCGATGTTCGCCGGCCGTCGCTGCGGGCGCAACGCGGACTGCGTCTCGGGGGCGTGCGACATGGGCTTCTGCCGCTGCACCGTCGACGCCGAGTGCTGCGCGCCCGGCGCCGCCGAGTGCACCTCCGTGTGCGTCGCTCCGCCCGCGGGAACCCCCGGCACGGGCAACACCTGCCGCACCGCGCGCGACGCGACGCGCTTCGGCATCCGCGTGCTCGGCGACGCCTTCGACAACTGGGTGCCGGCCCGCCCGGTGTGGACGCAGGGCGTCTTCCACGTCGCCAACATCGACGACAACGGCCGCGTGCCGCGCACGAGAGACGTGCGGCGCAACTGGCGCGTGCCCGGGCTCAACCATTTTCGCACCAACATCCCCGGCGTCAACAACGTCCAGGGGAGCGCCGACGTCACCTCCTCCGCGGCGCTTGGCGCGTGCGCGCCGGCGGGCGTCACGGTCTCCGCCACGACCTGCAACCGCGGCGCGGTCAACCTGCCCGACGGCATCGCGGTGGGCTTCTACGACGGCAACCCGAGCCCCGGACCGGCCCCGCGCATCTGCCGCGTCGTGACCACGCGGGCGCTCGCGCCCGGCGAGTGCGAGACGCTGAGCTGCGTGTGGGCGGGCGTACCCCGCGACATGCCGCGCACGGTGTACTTCCGCGGCGACGACGACGGCCTCATCGCCGAGTGCGCCGAGGGCAACAACGGCGGGACGATCCCCGGCGTGGTGTGTCGCCCTTGAGGGCTCCGGTGACCCTTCCGTGAGCACCACCCTCCCCATCGACGCCCTCCGCGCGGGCTTCCGCGACGCCCTCGCCGGCGGCCCCGTCGTCATCACCTCGCCCACGGGATCGGGCAAGTCCACCCAGGTGCCGCGCTGGTTTGACGGCCGCGTGCTGGTGGTGGAGCCGCGCCGCCTCGCCTGCCGCGCCCTCGCCGCCCGCGTCGCCGAGCTGGAGGGCACCTCCCTCGGCGGAACCGTCGGCTACAACGTCCGCGACGAGCACCGCGCCTCCGACGCCACCCGCATCCTCTTCGTCACCCCCGGCGTCGCCCTCCGCATGGTCGACGTGTGGGACCGCTACACCGCCGTGGTGATCGACGAGTTTCACGAGCGCGGCCTCGACACCGACCTCCTCCTCGCGCTCCTCCAGAAGCGCCGCGCGCCGCGCCTCGTGGTGATGTCGGCCACCCTCGACGGTGAGCGCGTGGCGTCGCACCTCGGCGGACGGCTGCTCCGCGTCGATGTCCGCACGTACCCCGTCACCATCCGCCACCAGCAAGACAACCCCGCGCAGCTCCCGACGCGCGACCACCTCGAGTCCCGCGTGCGACGCGCCGTCGAGGCGAGCGCCAGCGACCCCGGCGACGTGCTGGTGTTTCTCCCCGGCAAGGGCGAAATCGAGGACTGTGCCCGCCTCCTCCGCGGCCGCCCCGACCTCGACGTCCTCACGCTCCACGGCGGCCTGTCGCTCGACGATCAGCGCCGCGCCTTCGCGCCCTCGACGCGCCGCAAGGTGGTGCTCTCCACCAACGTCGCCGAGACCTCGGTCACCATTCCGGGCATCGGCGTGGTCATCGACGCGGGGCTCGTCCGTCAGACCCGCTACCGCGCGGGCCGGGCCGCCCTCACGCTCACCGCCGTCGCGCAGGACAGCGCCGACCAGCGCGCGGGCCGCGCCGGACGCACCGCCCCGGGCGTCTGCTACCGCCTCTGGGGAACGGCCGCGAAGCTCAACCCCGCCACGCTCCCTGAGGTGCACCGCGAGTCGCTCGTGTCGCTCGTCCACGCGGCGGCGATGTACGCCGAGCGGCCCGAGACGCTCCCCCTCCTCGACGCGGCGAAGCCCCATGCGGTGGCCGCGGCGCGCGAGGAGCTCATCGCCCTCGGGGCGCTCGACGCGGGCGGCGCGATCACCCCGCGGGGGCGCGAGCTCTTCGGTCTCCCGCTCGACGCTCCCCTCGCGCGGCTGCTGGTGGAGGCGCGTCGCACGGGCGCCCTCGAAGACGTCATCGACCTGGTGTCGGCGCTCTCCACGGGGCGGCCGATGTTTGTCGGCGGCGGTGGGGGCGAGCGCGACGACGACCTGCGCGCGGGCGGCTGCGACGCCACGGCCCTCATCCGCGCGGTGCGAAGCGGCGACCCGAGCACCGACGGCCTGAGCCGGATGGCCCTCGACGACGCGCGCAAGACCCGCTCGCGCCTCCGCCGTGCCCACGACCTCCCCGACGACCGCTGGCCCGACGACGTCGTCGACCACGAGCGCCTCGTGCGGACGGCGATGGCGGCCGACCCCCGCTGCGTCTACGTCGCCCGTCGCCGCGGCGCGGCCAACGCGTGGAGCAACGGCGGCACCGAGCTCTCCCTCGCCCGCGAGAGCGCCGTCAGCCGCGCGGAGAAGGTGGAGGCCATCGTGGTGTTCGACACCCGCGCGATCGGCGACGCGCGTGACGCCGAGGTGATCGTGACGTGCGCGACGCCGACGCTCGTGCGCTGGATGGTCGAGGCGGGTCTTGGTCGCGACCGTCTCGCCGCGGTGACGGTGGAGCGCGGGCGCATCGTCGCGAAGGTGGAGCGGGTGTACGCCCGCAAGGTGATCGACGAGCGCGAGGAGCCGCCCACCGGCGAGGTGGCGCGCGACGCCGTGGCGACGCTGTTCACGCGGGGGTCGATCTTCAAGGACGCGCTGCCGCGGACGAAGGAGCGCCTCGCCGCGGCCTCGCTCGCCGCGCGCCTGCACGCCGCCGGGCGCCTGCGCGATGTCGCGTGGACGCCCTCCGGGGAGACGGAGCTCGACGCGTGGGTGCGGGCGCGGGTGGCGGCGCTGGGGGTGGAGAGCGGCGACGACCTCGCGATGCTGTCGTCGTCGGACTTCGTGCCGCCGGAGCTCCCGTACGAGGTGCAGGAGCTGCTCGACCGGGACTATCCGCGCACGGTGACGGTGGGCGACGCGACCTACGAGGCGGAGTACGACCTCGCGCGGGCGAGCGTGCTGTTGAAGATGGTGCGGGGGGCGCGGCGCGATCCGCCGCCGCTGGGGTACCTGCCGCGCTTCCCGGGGATGAAGATCACGGTGGAGGCGGGGCGGTCGATGTGGGTGGTGCGGCAGGGGGGGTGAGCGCTGGCGACGCTACCCGCTGACGCGCATCGCCGCGAGCAGGGCCTCCACCTCGGCCACGCGCGCGAGGGCCCGCTCCTTCGCGGCGCGCTCCTGATCCGCCCGCGCGAGGGCGCTCTCCTTCTCTGCGCGGATCACCGCCGTCTCCTCCCGCAGACGCGCGGTTTCCGCTTCGATCTCGGCCGACTCCTCTCGGAGGCGAGCCGACACTTCACCGTAGGTCGGCCAGATCGAGGTCCCTGCTGCGTCGTCGCTCAAGCGCAGGAGGAAGCCGCCGCGGGGCACGACGAGCCAGGCGCCAAACGAGCGGCTCATGAACGGCCCGTCGCCCGCGTACACACGGCAGAAGGTGTTGTTCTCGTCGCGCTCCCACACTTGGAGCAGCCACGGACCTCCGTCGTGGTTGGGGCCGTGGCGCTGAGGATCGAACACCCACAGCTCACGGGTTCCGCTCGCCGCGTGTTTGTGGATCCCCGCGCGATAGTCGTGCGGCGCGGTCTCCTCGCTTACAATTTCGAGGGCGACGCGCGGCGCGTGGTTGCCTTGCTCCCACAGACGCAGGCTGTCGAGCTGACGGATGGGTGTCGCCGGGGGCGGATCCAGCAGGCAGACGTCCGCATCGACGCCGATCCTCGGGTGGTCCCTATCCCAGCGGACCGCGAGATTGCGGCTCACCATCACGTCGCGTCCCCCTTCCTGAGACCACAACTCCCAGGTCTGCTGCATGCACCGGGCGGCGTTGTCCTGAAGCGCCGTCAGGGGAACGGTATCGTCTTCCAGCACCCAGCTCGGGTGAGTCCACGGTACGTCGAGGGAGAGTACGACTCGCGGTGTCTGCTCTGTCATGACGGCGTTAGGTCTTTCGGTGGCCGAAGGTACCACGCGCGATATGATCAGCAGCAACGCCGACCGGGGGACGGGCTGGGAGGGTGATACGCACGTACGTACGAGGGGCGGAGCAGCTACGGCTTTGGCCGCGAGCGCACCACCGCGGCCGCCGTCTTCAGCTTCGCCGCGCGCCTGAACCAGTGGTCGAGCGTGGGCAGGTCGGTGCAGGCCATCACCTGCGCGCGCACGGACGCGGGCACCGCGATCCCGCGGATCTCCAGCAGCGCCACGATATCCTCCGCGCGCCCGATGGCCTTGCCCTCGACCCTGCCTTCGGCCTTGCCCTGGACGAGGCCGACATCGATGAACTTCTGAACGAAGGGCGGGAGTTCGAGGTCGGCGAAGGCGGTGGTCATGAGCCTCTCCAGTTGTCGTCGCAGGGCGGGCGCGAGTGTCTTGTAGAGCATCGCGAGGAAGCCGGGGAGCATCTCCCGCGGCACCTTCATCAGCGCAGAGGGTAGCGCATTCACGAGGGCCGCGGCGCGCTCGTCGCCGCCGTGCGCCATCGCACTGAGCAGCGCAAGCTCGGGGGAGCGCGCCGCCTCCTCCGCCGTCGTCACCCACGGCGTCTCCGCCGGGCCGAGCACGAGCGGCCACCACGCCGGGTGACCGGGCGCCGAAGCAATCGCTTCCGCGGCCCACGCCGCGACGCCAGCGTCGGGCGCCACGACGAGGAGCCATGTGGGGCAGCGGTAGCGGTTGCGCGTCGCGTATACGTAGAGGGGCCACGTGTACGGCTTGTCGGTGTCGACCGCGAGCTGCACCTCGACGATCACCACGCCCAGCACGCGCTCTCCATCGCGCAGGATCACCATGAGGTCGGCGCGGTGCTCCGTCGGGACGAGCTCGTCGACCGACGCGGACGTCACCTCGACAGCGGCGGCCTCGGGCACCGCGTGGTGCAGCGCATCGCGCACGAGGTCGACCGCCAGCCGCGGCTTCGAGCGGAACAGCTCCACGAGACCCTGGTGCGAGATGGAGGGCATCGCGGCCTCACTCTCCATGGCGCGTGCCGAGGTGAGTTTCGCGGGGATTTCGCACGGCGGGGTGGCGGCGAGGGGGTGGCGAGGGGTGGCGAGGGGGTGGCGGTGGGGTGGCGGGTGGCGGTCGCCAGCGAACACGGAGGAGGATGGAGGCCGCGGGCGAAGGAACCGAAGTCGTCGCCGAGGACACCACCGCCGACGTCGACGACGACGGCTGACCGCAGCTCCGCCCGCCGCTCACCCGCTGCGCAGCAGTTCGCGGTCGACGATCACGTGCCGCAGCGCTTCGGCGACATCGTGGTGACGCGCGCTCAAGTACGCCCGCAGCACCACCTCCCGCACCCCCACGCCGAACGCGTCAACCATCCCGTGGACGACGGCGGTGACGCCCCACACCGGCCGATCCTCCGCGCTCCACGCCCGCAGCGTCTGCTCGAACAGCCCGCGGTGCGCGCGCATCACCGTGCGTCGCCCCGCCAGTTGTACCACCGCCTCGTCGCGCGCCCCGCCATCCCCCGTCGCCGCTGCCAACAGCGCCTCGATCGCCGCCGCGTCGCCACGGCGCGCGAGGTACCGTCGCGCGTCCGCCGCCACGGCCCCACCCGCGGCTTCGATCGCGCGGAGCGTCGCCATCCACCCGTCGCCCGACTCGATGGCGTCGAGCCCGCGGAGCGCGAGGCCACGCACGGTGGTGTCGGGCAGGTCGAGCATGCGCAGCAGGAAGCTCCGGTCACCGGGCTGCGGCGACCGGATCACCTGATCGACGAGGCTCGCTCGCTCCTCGGGGGCGATGACATCGCGGACGCGCGCCTCCGTCCAGGCGAGGGCGGCGCTCCGGTCGTGGCGCAGCCAGAGGGAGACGAGGTCGTTTGCCACCTCGGTCGAGAGCTTCGCTTCGCGGAGGAGGTCGGCGACGATGACACCGCCGCGCGCCCAGGCGTTCAGGTGGTCGAGCGCGCGCATGTACCGGTCGTGCTCAGGCCCGTCGTAGGGATCGGCCGGGGGGAGGGTCCGGGCGCTCCACCGCAGCACGGCGTTGCGGAGGCGGCGGGCGAAGGGGACCTCGCCGAGCGCGTCGACGAGCCCGCCCGTGGGGCCGAGCAGCGCGGCCTGGACGATGCCTTGCACCGCGGGGAGCTCGCTCAAGCGTCGCGCGAGCGCCGGGACGCGCCGCATCGCCTCCACGACCCCCGCATCGCCGCACAGCACCCGCGCGCGCCAGTGGCGGCACAGCACCTCGAGGGCGCCCTCGTGCGTGTCGGCGAGCAGCGTCGCGATGTCGACGTCGCAGCTCTCGGGCGTCTCCGGGAGCTCGGCGAGCCAGCGCTCGATGAGGGCGTCGCGCACCTCCGTCGCCCCGCTCTCGCGGTTGCACGCGAGCACCCAGAGGAGGCGGGGAACCGATCGCAAGGCGATCCCCTCGACCCACGCGAGGCACTGCGCCACGAGCGCCGGGGTGGTGGCCGCGAGCACCACGTCCACGGGGCTGACGTTCGTGTCCGTGGCGACGGTTCGCTTCAGACCGAGCGCCCACGCCGCCTCGCCGAGGAGCCGACGGTACACCGTCACCGGGACGGCCGCGCCCAGGTGGTAGAGCGCGCGGAGGGCGTACGAGCAGGCCCAGCCGTCGGCGTCGGGGTCGGAGGCGACGGCGACGAGGGGCGCTTCGAGCGCGGGCGGCGCTGCGTCGGCGAGGAGCGTGTGGGCGCGGAGGCGTTGCTCTTGATCGTTCGACGTGAGGAGCGTGGCGAGGGCGGCGTGGCAGTGGTCGGCGGTGTCGAGGCGGAGGTCGCGCAGGTCGATCATGGTGGGGGCGATGGGTGAGGCGCCCTCTGTACCCACCGCGCGCGCTCACACCCACCGGCCGGCGTCAGCGACGAAACACGGCGTCGATGATCCCGCCGACGATGCGGTTGCCCAGCGTCGCGCCGGCGCCCATCACCACGCTCTGGCCAAACTGAGCCCCGGCCTGACGCACGGCCGTGCCCACCGCGGAGGGCTGCGGCGGCGGCGGCGCCTGCATCGTCGCGGTGGGCTGCGCGCCGCGCACGAGGGCCTCGAGCTCGCCGTGGTCGAGCCAGACGCCGTGGGTGGCGCAGTGGTCGATCTCCAGGCCCTGCGGGATGTGGTGCTTCTGCATGGTCTGCCCGCAGACGGGGCAGGCGACGGGGTGGTGCGGCATGGCGGCGACTGTAGCGCCAATGCCCCTCCGTCAGCGCGTCGCGCGTTACCTCGATCTCCCAGGGTTCGCAGGAGCTCACACCTGGGCTCGAATCGGATCGCCCGCAGAGCCGGGCTCCCTCGTCACAGACCTTCGAGGGGTCTCCATGAGCCCGGCTCTGCGGGCGATCCGAACCCAGCCCAGGCGTGAGCTCCTGCGAACCCTGGGAACGCTTGAAGTGTACCGCCCTTCACCCATCCGACGACATCATCGCGCGCCAGGTGTGGCGGGTGTACTGGCTCACCCAAGGGCCCTCCACCCAGTCCCACGCGTGGCGCTCGGGCGAGTGCCACGTGAGGACGCCCATGCTCCGCGGGTTGAAACGGTTGGCCTTGAGGAAATTGACCGCGTTGAGCTGGTAGCTCCGCACGCCGACGGGGGCGTCGAGGGCCGCGCCGCTCTCGTGCCAGTGGCCGCAGAAGTGGTACCGGGGCTTCACGTCGCCGAGCAGCGCCGCGACGTCGCGCGAGCCCTGCGCCGCCCGCTTCGCGCTGATGGTCGCGCCGCCGCCCGCGGGGGGCTCGTGCGTGAGGAGAACGTCCACCTGTCCCGCCAGCGCGCGCACCGCCCGCACGTCGTGGCCGGTGAAATACTCTCCGATGGGGTCATGGCCGTGCGCGCCGAGGTCGGACACGCCGCCGAGGCCCGCGATGCGCAACGAGAGGCCGCGTCGTTGGAAGGTGAAGAGCACGCCCGTGGGGAGGTAGGCGATGCGGTCGTGGAGGTCGAGGTAGACGGGGGCGTCGGCGCCCTGTGCGGCCTCGGCGAGGTAGACGAAGTCCTCGTGGTTGCCGCGGATGAAGACCGTGTCCGCGGCGATGCGTCGGGCGGGCGTGGCGTCGGGGCCGAGGAAGGCCGCGGCCTCGTCGTCGCCCTCCTGGTAGCGGGCGAAGCCGAGCTCGTCGGGGTCGTGCTCGGCGAAGCGCTTGGTCGCCTTGTCGAGTCGGTACGGCGGCGGAAAGGCCCCCATGTCGCCCACCTGGAGGATGAGGTCGAGGGTGCGCGAGGTCTCACGCTCCCAGCGTCGAAGGAGGGTGTAGGCGAGGGAGAGGTGCCCGTGGACGTCGCCGAGCACCGCCACCCGCAGCGGTTTGTCGTGGCTCATGAGGGCGCGCAGGGTGACGCGGCGGTGACGGCGGCGCAACCGGCGCGCGCGTCGGCGCCTCCAACGATCGCGTTGACTCCGGCGCCCGATGGCCGCAACGATGCGCTCCCCCCGCCATGAATTTGTCCGTCTCGTGTGGCGCCGCGGCGCTCCCCACCCGCAGCGCCCGCGTCGCCGCGCTCCGCTCGCTGATGGGCCGCGCCGATCCGTCCGTCCGTCACTTCGCGCTCGGCGTCCGGGCCACGGCGCATCGGCACTTCGACCGCCACGTCGTCCCGCTCGTCCGGGCGCACTGGCCCGCCGTCTTCGGCACGCCGTTCTATGAGAAGCTGCGCATCGGGGCGTGCGACCTCTACGCGTCGGGGCCCTACACCGCCCTCTTCTGCGCGCCGCGGCGACCGCTGCTCGTGCGGGCGGTCACCGACGCGGGCAACCACCTGCCCCTGTCGCTCCCCGCGCTGTCGCTGCTCGGGCGCGGCGCGATGGAGCTCGTCGGCCGCTTCGCCTTCGCCGACCAGCACCGCCGCATCGCGCTGGTGTCGGCCTTCATCGTGGTGGTCGACCACGTGCTCGACCACTGCATGACCGACCCGCCCGAACGCCGCGGGCCGCGCCTCGAGGGCGTCATCGCGGGGACGGTGCGGGGCGACACCCCCGAGCTGGCCCTCGTGCGCGCGCTCGCCGTCGCGATGGGCGACGGGCTCGACGTGGCCGACCGCGCCGCCTTCGAAGCGGCCATGGAGCGGGTCACCGGGTGGATTCGCGCGGAGGTGCGGGCGATGCGCGGCGAGCCCGACCCGCGCGGCCTCGGCCACCGGCTCGCGGGGGTGGAGGGCACCATCGACGGGCTCCTCTTCCCCGTGATTCGTTATGCGGGGGAGGGGGCGCGGCAGTGGATGTACGACGTGTCGATGTTCGTCCAGCTCATGGATGACTGGATCGACGTCGAGGCCGACGCCCGCTCCGACCGCTCGACCCCGATGGTGACCGGCGAGTGGACCTTCGACGACGTGGCCGCGGGCTGGCGTCGCTCGGTTGAGGGGATGGAGGCGCTGGCGCGGGCCGCGGGGCTCACGTCGCCGCGCTACGTCCGCTTCGCGCGTGAAGCCTACGTGCTGATGATGTACGACGTGATGGAAGCCATGGCTGAGAGACCCGACGCGTGACCGCCTCGCAGCGCCCCTCCGTCCCCCCGCGGGCTCCGCCGCGCAGCCTCGCGCAGGCCCTCCTCGTCATGGGCAAGGGGGGCGTCGGCAAGACCACCATCGCTGCCAGCCTCGCTGTGCTCGATGCGGAGACGCACGGCGCGGCGGTGCTGGTGGAGTTTGGCGACGGGGAGTCGGGGCGGCGCGCGCTCGCGGGGTCGCACCAGCACGTCCAACACGTGGTGATCAAGCCCGCCGAGGCGTTGCAGCGCGGGGCGGCGCCGCTCTTCGGGTCGGCCACGGTGGCGAAGCTCGCCCTCGACAACTTCGCGATGCGCCCCCTGCTGCGCGCGGCCCCGGCGGTGCGCGAGCTCGCGATGCTGGAGGCCGTGCGGCAGGTGGTGGCCGAGCACCCCGGCGTCCGCGTCGTGGTCGACATGCCGGCGACGGGGCACGGCGTGGCGTGGCTCCGCGTGCCCAAGCAGGGGAGGGACTTCCTCGGCGCGGGGCCGCTGTTCGAGATGTGCGACCGGGTGGGGCGCGAGCTCTTGTCGCCGGGTCACGCGTCGATCGTGGTGGTGACGCTCCCCGAGCGCCTCGTCATCGAAGAGACCCTCGAGCTCTGCGACGCGCTCGCCCGCGAGGTGGGCCTCCCCGCCGATCGGGTGGTGGTGAACCGGGTTCCGCTGCCGATGGCGCCAGGGGCGCTGGCGGACGCGCGCGGGCTCGTCGCGGGCGGCGGTGCGCTGGGTGAAGCCGCGGCTTCGCTCGTGCGGGCGCTGGAGGCGCGGGAGGCGGCGAGCGCGGAGGCCACGGCGGCGCTGGAGGCCCTCACGCTGAAGCAGCACGCCCTGTGGCGGGTGCCGCTGGCGCCGGTCGATCCGTCGGCGCGCGACGTGGCCCGCTGGCTGCGGGGGGAGGGGGCGGCGTGAGCGGGTCGAAGCACGCGGGCGGCGGCTCATCGAACGACCCGATGGTGGTCGTGTGCGCGGGCGGCGGCGGCGTCGGCAAGACGACCACGTCGGCGGCCCTCGCGCTGGCCCTCGCGCGCGGCGGACGCTCGACGCTCATCGTCACCATCGACCCGGCGCGGCGACTCGCGGGGGCGATGGGGGTCCCGATCACGGACGCGGTGTCGAAGGTTCCGCTGGCGTCGGCGCGGGGAAACCTGTCGGCGCTGATGCCCGACCCCCGGCGCTCGCTGCGCACCTTCATCGAACACCTCTTCGAACACGAGCCCGAGGCGCGCCGCCGCGTGCTCGCCAACCGGCTGTACATCGGCCTCGCCGACGCCGCCGCGGGCGTCCACGAGCTCGTCGCGATGAACCTCGTCGCCCACGCCGCGGCGCGCGGTGACTTCGAAGTGATCGTCATCGACACGGCCCCCTCGCGCCACGCGATCGATTTTGTCACGTACCCCGAGCGCCTCGCGTCGCTGCTGGGCGGGCGCACGGTGTCGTGGCTGTCCAACCTCGCGGCGCGCAGCGGTGCGGCGCCGGTGGAGCGCCCCGCGGGCGGCATCCTCTCGTGGGGGGCGGGGCACCTGGAGGGCGTGATCGCGCGGGTCACCGGGCCGACGCTGGTGAGCGACACGGCGAGCCTCTTCGGCGACCTGGCGATCGTGCGGGAGCGCTTCGTCGCGCTGACGGAGCGGGCCTCGCGGCTGCTGCTGGGCGACCGGGCGGCGTACGCGCTGGTGGCGGCTCCGACGGCGGCGGCGCGCGACGACGTGCTGTACCTGACGAAGCGCCTGGAGGCCCTCGGCCGGACGCCCCGCGCCATCGTGATGAACCGCGCCGAAGCCGCGGCGGCGCCGTACCTCCGCGTGCTGCGCGAGGCGAAGGGCGTCCCCGAGTCGGTGCGCGACGCGGTGAGCGCGCTGGAGCAGGAGAGCGCGAGCCGGAAGTCCGCCGCCGACGCGCTGTGCGCGGAGCTCGGGCGGCGGGTGAAGAAGGTGGCGCAGGTGCGGCTGCCGTACGTGGAGTCGGCGACGCCCGACGGGACGATGGTGGCCCTCGCGGAGGCGATCGAGGGCCACGTGGAGACGCTGCTGCCGGCGCGGTAGCGCGCTACCGGGCGTCGACGGATCCGTCCGCGGGAGGGGCAGGTTCGTCGACGCACCGACCGATGTCGCCCGGGCGGGTCACGCACCGAGAGCCGTCGCGGCAGGCGCCCGGTCCGATGCAGCACGGCGCCCCCGCGAAGCCGCAGAGGCGACACACGGGCGCCCCCTCCGGCGCGGCGGGATCGCACACCAGGAAGGCGCCCTCGCAGCGCTGCGACGCGCAGCAGGGTTGATCCTGCGTGCCGCAGGGGAGGCAGACGCCGCGACGACCGGCTTCCGCGACGTCGGCGGCGCCGTCATTGGCGTCGGTGGCGTCGTTCGCGTCAACGGCGTCAACAACGTCAACGACGTCAACGGCGTCAACAGCGTCAACGGCGTCAACAGCGTCAACAGCGTCACTGGCATCAACGGCATCACGCGCATCGCTCACATCGGCGTCGCCAGCGTCGCCAGCGTCGCTCACCCCGCCGTCGAGCGCGACCGCCACCTCCGGGCTCACGCAGGTCGTACCGCCCGCGCACACCGACGACGCACAGCAGCGCGCGAATGCCCGCCCGCACACGTCGACGCGGCAGCGCCCATCGAACTGGCACGCCATCCCGGCGCCGCACGCGCTCCCCGCGCAGCACGGCTGCTCGGCGCCACCGCAGCGGCGGCAGCGCTCGCCATCCACCGCCGCAACGCATTGGGAGCCCGACTCGCACATCCCACCGGGACAGCACGCCATGTCCGGCGCGCCGCAGACCGAGCACGACCCGTTGGTGCAGCTCCGCCCGTCGCGGCAGCCGCCCTTGCAGCACGGCTCGCCCGCACCACCGCACGCGAGGCAGGCGTCGGTGAAGCACTCCGCGCCGGGGCTGCACGCGGGGGCTCGCTCGCAGCACGACTGACCGGGGTCACCGCACGCCCGACACCGCCCGCTGCGGCACGTGAGCGACGGGTCGCAGGCGGAGCGACCGCTCGCGCAGCACGCCTGCCCCGCCGCGCCGCAGGGGTCGATCTCGTTGCAGAGGCCGCCGACACACGGTCCGCGGCGGCAGCTGGGGGAGGCGGTGTCGCGGCCGCAGCAGGCCTCTCCGGGGTTGCCGCACGACGGCTCCGGGGCGCATCCGCTGGAGCATGAGAGGGCCGAGCCCGAGGTGGATGCTCCGCCGCTCCCGCAGCAGCCGTGGCAGCTCCCCGCGCCGAGCGCAGCCATGAGGATCGCCGCCCGCGACCCGTGAACGATGACGTCCTGAAGCTTCATGAAGGACCCTCCAATGCCAAGGAATGCCGCACGCTAACACGGCCCTGGGAGATCGATGAAGAGGGGTGGTAGCCCATGGATGATGGCGTCGGTCTCAGACTCAGGTTTGGCCGTTGACGCATCGCGGACCGTGTGACGGTGCCGCTCGTCACGGCCCCCTCTCCGCGCTGCCGCGCGCCCTCACCCCCGCGGAGCGGGGGCAAG
>JBILLV010000482.1:0-5422 GCA_044375895.1 Polyangiales bacterium
GCGCCGTCGCGCCGCTGGCCCGCCACCCCGGGTGCTCGCCCGAGGAGCGCGCGCTGCGCAACGTGATCTACACCACCTGCCTCTCCGAGATGGTGGCCGTGGCCCGCTTCGTCGAAGCCCTCGACGCAATGGAAGACCCCTTCCTCGCCGAGTGCACGCGCCGACTCCTGGCCGACGAGGTGCTCCATGGGCAGTTCGGGTTCCACTACCTCGAGGCGTGGCAGCCGTGGCTCGCCGCGCACCCCGAGGTGTGCGACGGCATCGAGCGTTACCTCCGCGGCGCCTTCACCGTGCTCGAACACGCGCTCGCCGGCACCTCGCCGCAGCCGTGGACGGTCACCGACGAGGAGCGCGCCCTCGGCTGCCCCGACCCCGCGCGGGCGCGGGAGGTGTTTCACACCACGCTGGAGGGCGCCGTGCTCCCGTCCCTCGAACGCTACGGCATCCGCGCGCAGCGGGCCTGGCGCGAGCGACGCGCGCCCGACGGGGCGTAGCGGCGTGAGCAGCGCGCGCGAAGATGAGTGGCTCTGGGGCTGGGACGACACCCCTGGCATCGTCTCGGTGTGGGCCGACCTCGACGGGCGCGCCCACGTCTGGCGTCGCACGGCGGCGGGCGTGGTGCGGGAGGTAGAGTCGTTTCGGGCGTGGGCGCTCGTGCGGCACCGCAGCGACCTGAGCTCGCTCGGCGCCGCGCTCCGTCCCGAGGAGAGCACCGACGACCCGCGCGCCGTCACCTGGGAGACGCTCGAAGGCCCCGGGTCGCTCCGCTACCTCGTGCGGGCGCCGGACGGACGCACCCTCACCCGCGCCCTGCTCCGCGGCGCCTCGCAGCGCCTGGGGCGCTCGCTCGATCGACTCGGCGAGCTCGACGACGGGTCCGTTCTCCTCCTGCCGCCCGACGAGCAGTACCTCGTGTCGACGGGGCGGACGTACTTCCGCGGGCTGGTGTTCGAGTCGCTCCATCGGATGCAATTTGACCTGGAGACCACCGGGCTCGACGCCGCGCGCGACCGCATCTTCCTCATCGCCGTGCGCGACACCGCGGGGCTCGCCGAGACGCTGGAGGTCACCGACGACAGCGACGCCGCCGAGGCCGACCTCCTGCGTCGCTTCGTCGCCCTCGTCCGCGCGCGCGACCCCGACGTCATCGAGAACCACAACCTCTTCGGCTTCGACCTCCCCTTCGTCGTGCGACGCGCGAAGGCCCTCGGTGTCCCGCTCCCGCTGGGTCGCCTCGACGGCGCGACGCCCGTGCCGCGACCCGGCCCGCGCGGCAAGACGCGCTACACCCTCGCCGGCCGCGAGCTCATCGACACGCTCGACGCCGTGCGACGTCACGACTTCTCCGCGCGCGACCTCCCGGGGCACGGTCTCAAGGCCGTCGCGCGACACTTCGGCCTCGCCCCGCCCGAGCGCGAGTACGTCCCTGGCGCCCGCGTGTACGAGACGTGGCGGCGGGATCCCGCGCGTGTCCGACGCTACGCCCTCGACGACGTCACGGAGGCCGGCGGGCTCGCGCAGCTCCTCGGCGGGGCGGCCTTCGCGCTCGCCCGCATGGCCCCGCGCCGCTACGAGCGCCTCGCCGACGCCGGGCCCGCGACGGGTGTGCTCGACCCGCTGCTCGTTCGTGCGTATCTCCGGGCTGGCCGCGCGCTCCCCGCGAAGCCCCAGGGCGATGGGACCACGCACACCGGCGCCGCCCTCTACCTCTTCGCCGCGGGGGTGGCGCGGCGGGTGGTGAAGGTCGACGTCGCGAGCCTCTACCCGTCGCTGATGCGCCAGTACCGCATCGGACCGAGCGGCGATGGGCTCGGCGCGCTCCTGGCGCTCGTCGACCGCCTCGTGACGCAACGGCTCGCGGCCAAGGAGCGGGCCCGCGCGCTGCCGAAGCGATCGCCCGAGCGCTACGTCGAGGAGGCCCTCTCGGCGGCGATGAAGATCATCGTGAACTCGGCCTACGGGTACCTCGGGGCGGTGGGGCTGACGCGCTTCTCGGACGTTCACGCCGCCAACGAGGTGACCCGCCGCGGCCGTGAGCTGCTCGACGGGCTCTGCGCGGCCCTCGCGGCGCGCGGCGTGACGCTCATCGAGGCCGACACCGACGGGGTGTACTTCGCCGTCCCCGCGGGGTGGACGGAGGCCGACGAGCGGCGCGTGGTCGATGAAGTGGCCGCGCTCCTGCCGCCGCTGGTGCGCCTGGAGCTCGAAGGACGCTACGCCGCGATGCTCTCGCACGAGCCCAAGAACTACGCCCTCCTCGGCCATGACGGGTCGCTGCTGCTGCGAGGGGTGGCGTTCCGTTCGAGCCGGGCGGAGCCGTTTGGGGAGCGCTTTCTGCGCGAGGCCGTCGGGCGCCTGCTCGCGGGCGACGTCGCCGGGGTGCGCACGACCTACGAAGACACCGCCCGCGCCCTGCGACGCCGGGAGTTTCCCACGGTGGACGTCACCACCCGCGTGAAGCTCACCCGCGACCCCGCGCAGTACCTCGCGATTCGTGGACGGCGGCGCGAGCTCGCGTACGAGGCGCTTCTCACGAGCGGACGAACGAGCTGGGTCGTGGGCGAGCGCGTGCGGGTGTACAAAGCCACCGGGGCGCGGGCGGCGTTGCTCGCGGAGGACAGCGATGGCGAGCCCCTGCCCGACGCCCCGCGGGACTACGACGGAGCCCACTACGCGCGGCTCCTGCGCGAGACCTACGCCACCCGATTGGCGCGGGCCTTCTCGTCTGAGGGCTTTCGCGCGCTCTTCGACGACCCCGAGCAGCCCTCGCTCTTCGCGCGGATGGGGGGTCTGGCGGAGCCCGTCCTCACCGAGTGCATGAAGCCCCCCACGGCGGCGGAATCGCCGTATTCTCCCGCGCCATGACCCGCCGCGCCGCGCTCCTGTGTGTGTTGTCCCTCGCCGCCTGCGACTCCGCCACGCCCGCGCCCGCGGCGGATGCGAGCGTCGACGCGCCCGCCGCCACGGTGTGGCTCTGTCGCCCGGGGATGGCCTCCAACCCCTGCGCGATCTCCCTCGACACCAGCGTCGTCGCAGCCGACGGGACGACCACCGTGGAGCGCGCGACGCCTCCGGCCGATCCGCCCATCGACTGCTTCTACGTGTACCCCACGGTCAGCGCGCAGGGTGACGTCAACGCCGACCGCACCGTCGACCCCGAGCTCGTCGACATCGCCGAGGCGCAGGCCGCCCGCTTCTCGTCGGTGTGCCGGGTGTACGCCCCCGTGTACCGACAGGTGACGGTGGTGGGCCTCATCAGCCCCAACGCCGCGGCCGGATTCGAACGGGCCTACGCCGACGTCCGCGACGCGTGGAGCGAGTACCTCGCGCGCGACAACCGGGGCCGCGGGGTGGTGCTCATCGGGCACTCGCAAGGGGCGGGGATGGTCACCCGGCTCGTGCGCGAGCGCATCGACGGCGACGCCGCAGCGCGGGCGAAGCTGGTGTCGGCGCTCATCCTCGGGAGCGCCGTGCGGGTGCCGCAGGGGGCCGAGGTGGGCGGGGAGTTCGCGAACGTTCCTGCTTGCCGGGCGGCGACGCAGACCGGCTGCGTGGTGGCGTACTCGGCCTTCCTGGGGGCGGCCCCGGCCGACGCGCGCTTCGGTCGGGCGCCCGCGGCGGGCTCGCGGGCGCTGTGCGTCAACCCCGCGATGCCGGGCGGCGCCGCCGTGCTTCGACCGTACTTCCACGTGCGGACGATGGAGGCGCAGGGGCTCGTTCCGCGGACGCCGGGGATGTTCGCGACGCCGTGGGTGACGTGGCCGGGGCTCTACCGCGCGTCGTGCGCCCAGGAGGGCGACGTGAGCTGGCTGCGCGTCGAAGACACCCGCGCGATGCCCGATGGACGCCCGACGCTCTCACCCGCGCTGGGGCCTTCGTGGGGGCTCCATCAGCTCGAAGTGAACCTCGCCCTCGGCGACCTCGTCGAGCTCGTTCGGCAGCAGTCGGCGCGCTGGCCGCGGTGATCGTTCAGACCGCGTCGTAGGCGACGAAGGCCGCGTCGGCCACGGGCGCGTAGCCCATCGCCTGGTAGATCGCGTTGGAGGTCGGGTTGGCGATGTCGGCGTAGAGGCAGCAGAAGCGCTTCCCCGCGGCGAGCTGACGGGCCGTCCATGCGGCCACGCACGACGACGCGTACCCGCGGCCGCGGAGTGACGGGGGCGTGTACACCGAGCTCACGCAGGCGCCGTGCGGGGTCACGCGCGCCGTCCCCGCCATCGAGACGGGGCCGCCGTCGTCCCAGAGGAAGAAGCGCCCCGCCGCCAGCCCCTGATCGACCTGAGCGCGCATCGCGGCCCCCTGCGGCGCGGGGACGTTGGCGTCGGCGGCGAAGGCGGCGATCCACGCTCCCACGAGCGCGACGTCGTCGGCCGTCGCGACGCGGAAGTGGCCCGGCGTGGGGCGCGGCGCGATGAGTTCGGTGAGCGCGTAGATGCGCTGGTTCATGGTGTAGCGGGGGGTGACGCCGGTGCGCTCGCGCCAGCGGTTGGCGAAGGCGCGCACGACCTCCGAAGGGCCCGCGGCGGTGGGGAGCGCGCGGTGCCCGGCGTCGAGCAGCGCGTCGATCACGAGGGGGACGCCGTCGAGCGAGAGGGCGCGCGAGAAGATGACCCCGCGCG
Organism: Polyangiales bacterium; assembly: GCA_044375895.1. GTDB lineage: Bacteria > Myxococcota_A > Polyangia > Polyangiales > CAISKJ01. The sequence continues at coordinate 4,620 of JBILLV010000482.1, forward strand.
GCGGGCCGAGCACGGCGACGAGCTCGATGGCGTCGGCGCGCGACACGTGCGCGAAGAGCTGACCGCTCGCGGGGGTGAGCTGCGGGAGGAGCCCGAGGAGGAGGTTGTGCTCGGCCTCGTGGGCTTCGAGACAGGGGCCGGCGGCGGCGAGGAGCGCGTCGCGGTCGGCGTGGAGGGTGAGCGTGAGCGCGTGGGCAGACACGGCGTAGGTATACCCCACCGCGCGCGATGGATCTCCCGCGGCGGCTTCGGGTGCTATCCTCGCGCGGTCATGGCGATCCTACGAAGCCTCGCGCCCGGCCTCCTCCTCGCGGCCCCCCAGCTCGGTGACCCGAACTTCGAACGGACCGTCGTCCTCCTCGCGCGCCACGACGCCAGCGGAGCCCTCGGGTGGGTGCTCAACGGGCGCTCGCTCGGCGTGGTGGGTGAGCTCCTTCAGGAGGCGAGCCTGGTGCCCGAGGGGGTCGAGCTCCCGCAGTCGGGTCCGTACGGTCGTTCGGCGCGGCTCGGCGGGCCGGTGCAGGGGGCGACGGGCTGGGTGCTCTACCGACGGAGCGCGGGGGAGCTCGCGGGCGAGATCGACGTCGGCGACGAGCTCGCTGTGACGGGCGACATGGAGGCGCTCGGTTCGCTCCTCCGCACACAAGACCGCGACTTTCGGCTTCTGCTCGGGTACGCGGGCTGGGGTCCCGAGCAGCTCGAAGGGGAGGTTCGTCAGGGCGTGTGGCTGCCGGCGGACATCGACGCCGAGCTCGTCTTCGAAGGCGACCCCGAGGCCCTCTGGGACGCCGCCTACCAACGAA
>JBILLV010000502.1:0-5108 GCA_044375895.1 Polyangiales bacterium
CTCGTAGGTGCCGTCGAGGAGATGAACCTTCACGGGCCGGGAGCATGGCGCATCCGCGCGCGGCGAGGCAACGAAGCGGCAGGGCGAAGCGGGCCTGGAACGATGGTGGCGATTTCCGAGACGGACTTCGCGCGCAGCGGCCACTCCGGCATCAGACACGATCGGCGCACAGGGGAGGTCCCGCGGCGCCGACTCCCGCATCTGGAAAGAGGATCCATCCCATGGCTTCCGTCGCACCCCGCCTCGCCTCGAGCGCCTCGCCTCTCCGCCTCGCGGGCGCGCTCCTCATCGCAGCCTGCTCTGCCGACCCGGGCGCGCCCGCGGCTCCCATCGACGCCGCGCCCGCGGACGTCGCTGCGCCTCCGCCCGACGCCACGCCCGACGCCGCCGCGCCCGACGCCCGTGAGCCTCCTCCCGACGCCGTTGCGCCTGACGCCGTCGCGGCTCCCGACGCGGCTCCCGACGCGGCTCCCGACGCAGCACCGGACGCAGCCGCGGACGTCACACCCGACGCAGCCGCGGACGCCGCACCGGACGCCACGCCCGCCGACGCGCCTGCCGGCATCGACCCGCGCATGCTCGGCACGTTCCACTTCGGCGTCGAGGCCGCGCTCAACCTCGTCATCGACGCGAACGGGACCTACCGCTGGCACCGCGACGACTGCGCCGCGCCGTCGGGCGCGTGTGGCCGCTGGACCCGCAGCGGCGACACGATCGCCCTCTCTGGCGCGAGCGCATTCGGGGAGTTCCCCTGGGTCGTCGGCACGCTGGCGGAGCCGGTCGCGGCGGCGCGCGTCTCCCTCGCCGCGGACGGATCGGGGGTCGTCGTGCGCGGGATGGGCGGCGGTCGGGGGGGGCGCCCCTTCGAGCAGACGTGGACCCGCGGCGCGGCCTGCGCGCAGTGCGACGGTGGGATGCAGAGCGGGCCGCCCACCGAGTGCACGACGGCCGTCCCGACGCGCTGCGGCCCCTGAGGCTATGCCCGTCGGTCGCGCGCGATGGCCGCGTAGATGGCGGCGATCACCTCGGGGCCGTCGCGCATCACGCGGTCGAAGTTGTCGCGCGTGATCCGCGACGCCACCGACGGCGGCGGCGGCGCCTCGCCCCGGAGGAAGCGCTCCATCTGCGCCGCGTACGCGTCTGGGTCGCGCGTGAGCGCGTCGATCACCGAGCGCCGGACGAGCTGGATCGTCGGGTCGGGCGTGCGCCGAAAGAACGCGACCAGCGCGTCGGGCGTCGACGCGTCGAGCGCGAAGTCGGGGTGGAAGGGCGCCAGCGCGAAGGGCGGCGTCGGCTCACGCGCCGCACGCAGCGCCCGCGCCGTCGACACCAGCGCGTCGAAGGCCCGCGCAGAGACCTTCAAGCGCGGATAGATCACCTGGACCACCGAGACCTCCGGCGACCCGCGCTCGTACCGCTCGACCACCTCGACGATGGCGCTCGCGTCGCACACGTCGAGGAGGTCGACCTCGCGCACCGCCGCGCCTGACAGGCGCGCCCCGCGGGCGAAGGGGCAGACGTTGAAGGCCTCGACCACCTCGCGTACGTACCGATCGTTGAGGCGGAGCGCCTCCTCGGTGAACGCGGCGTTGTTCGCGGGATCGTCGGGCGCGGCCACTACCCCGCCTCCTCACCCACCGGCGCCGCGCCACGTGCGAGCAGTCTGCGCACCGCCCGCGCGAGGGTCGCGTGCTGGGCCAGCGTCGGGTCGCGCGCCACGATGTCCTGCGCCACCTCCCGCGCCTTCGCCGCGAGGCTCGGGTCGCGCACGGGGTCGGTGAAGCGCAGCGTCGTGTCGACCCCCGACTGCCGCGCGCCGAACCACTCCCCTGCCCCGCGCCGCGCCATGTCCATCTCCGCGAGGCGAAACCCGTCGTGGCACCCCGCCACCTCGCCGAGCCGCGCCATCGCCTCGCCCGTCGCCTCTTCGGGCATCAGCAGACAGCCCGCCTTCTGCCCGCCACGCCCCACGCGTCCGCGGAGCTGATGGAGCTGCGCGACGCCGAAGTGGTCCGCGCCGAGCACCACCATGAGGTTGGCCGCGGGCACGTCGATGCCCACCTCCACCACGGTCGTGCCGAGGAGGATCGGGTGGGTGCCCCGCCGAAATGCCTCCAGCCCCTCGCGCTGCGCGTCGACCGGCATGCGCCCGTGGACGGTGGCGATGCGGTCGCGGCCGAAGTGCTCGGCGAGCCACGCGTCGGCGCTGGCGATGTCGGTCTTCGCGCCGCCCTCCTCGTCGTCGCCGTCGGTGGCGTCGATGCGCGGCACCACCACGAACACCCGGCCCTCCGCCGCGAGGGCTCGCTCGATGGTTCGGACCACGAACGATCGGTCGTCGGGGGCGACCACCTTCGTCGTCACCTCCTGGCGCCCGGGGGGCTTCTCGTCGAGGGTGACGAGGTCGAGGTCGCCGTAGCGCGCGAGGGCCATCGTCCGCGGGATCGGGGTCGCCGACAGCACCAGCAGGTGCGGGCTCGGGGCGCGGCCGGCCACCATCGCGAGGCGCTGCGCGACGCCGAAGCGGTGCTGCTCGTCGATGACCACCAGCGACACGCCCGGCGGCGCGGCCCCCGCCTCCAACACCGTGTGCGTCCCCACCACCATGCGCACGAGGCCCTGCGCGATCACCTTCTCGGCCTGCTTGCGCGCGCGCGCCGCGGTCGATCCGAGGAGCACCGCGAGCGGCCCGCCGTCGGCCACGAGCCCCTTCTCCAGCGTGCGCGCGTGCTGCTCGGCGACGAGGGTGGTCGGGCAGAGCCACACCGCGCTCCCGCCCCCGCGAAGGACCGCGAGCGTGGCGGCGAGGGCCACTGCCGTCTTGCCCGAGCCGACGTCACCGACCAGCAAGCGACGCATCGGCGCTTCGCCCGCGAGGTCGCCCTGGAGGACATCGATGGCCGCGCGCTGGGCGGCCGTGAGCGTGAGCCCGAGGCGACGCGCGACGACGTCGGCAACGTCCGGGGCCCGTTCGAAGCGGCGCGCCGGCCCGGAGAGTCGACGCGCCCGCTCGAGCGCCACGCTCAGCGCGAGGAGCTCTTCGAAGCCGAGGCGCTTGTGGGCGGGACTGGTCCCCGCGGCGAGCGCGCGGAGGGCCTCCGGGGCGACGGACTCGTCGGGCGCGTGGAGCGAGACGATGGCTTGGGCGGCCGTCGGGAGCCCGAGCGAGCGAGCGACCTCGGGCGGAACGGGGTCGGCCCACTCCCGGGCGCGCAGGACGGCGGAGTCGACGATGCGCGCGACGTTGCCCGGCGCGACGCTGCCGATGCCGCCGTACACCGGCTCGATGGGCCGGACGCGCGTGCCCGGTGCGACCACCTTCGGCTGCACCAGCTCGGGGCCCGTCACGCCGTCGCGCAGCATCCCCACCACGCGGACGGTGGTGCCGACGGGCATCCGCGCGGCCATCCCGGGCTTCGCGTGGAAGAACACCGCGCGCAACACCGTCGTCCCCCGCGGCTCGCGGAGCGCGACCATGAGGCGCTTGCGGTTGGGCGGACCCGCCAGGCGCGCGTCTTCGATGCGGCCCTCCACCGCGACGAGCGAGCCCCACGCCTCGTGACGAACGAGCCGCCAGTCGTCGGCGTTGCGCAGGTCGAGGTAGCGGCGCGGGAGGTGCGCGAGGAGGTCGCCGATGGTGGCGATGCCGCGGTTGCGGAGCACGGCCGCCACCTGCGGGCCGACGTTGCGGAGCTCGCCGACGGGGCGATCCTGGAGGTCGATGACAGGCTCCGGGGGGGCCGCACCGCTGGCCTCGCTCGGACGCGGAGGCATCGGTCAGGCGAAGGTGACCGCGAGGACTTCGTACGAGCGCGTCCCGCCCGGCGTGCGGACGGTGACCTCGTCGCCCACCTTGCGGCCCATGAGCTGGCGCGCGAGGGGCGCCTCGTAGGAGATCTTCCCCTGCTCCATGTCGGCCTCGGCGGGGCCGACGATGTTGTAGCGGACCTCCTCGCCCGTGTCGGAGTTGGAGAGGGTGACCTTCGCGCCGAACGCGATCTTGTCGCCCTTGAGCTTCGAGATGTCGACCACCTCGGCGTCGGCGAGGTGCGTCTCCACGCGGGCGATCTCCGCGACGAGCATCCCCTGCTTCTCCTTCGCGGCGTGGTACTCGGCGTTTTCGCGGAGGTCGCCGTGCTCGCGGGCGGTGCCGATCTCGGCGCTCACCTTCGGCATTTCGAGCTTCAGTCGTTCGAGCTTCGCCTTGAGGAAGGCGTGCCCCTCGGGGGTCATCAGGACTTTTTCAGACATGGCGTAGACCTCAAGTTGTACCAGATCCGACGCCCACCGACGAGGTGTTACCCACCGCCCGCGCAGCGATAGCGCGCGACGCCGACGCCGCCACCGGGCGTACGCACCAGCGTCGCCAGCGCCGCCCCCGTCGGGTCGCTCCACGCCGGGAGCACGCCCTGGAGCGCGAGCTCGGGGAGCGGCCGTGTAGCGGGCGCCGTCCGCCCCTGCCCGTCGAGCGTGCGTCGCAGCGTCACGGTGCCCGCGGAGCCCCGCTCGCGCCACCACACCTCGGCCCCCTGGCGCCGCGCGAACACCCGCGGCATCCCCGTGGGGACGGCGTCGCCGCCCGTCACGATGGCGGCGTCGCCCGTGCGGCCGAGGCCCTGGGCGCCGCGCGTGAGGCGCATCACCGCCACCTGGCCCCCGTCGCCGCGCGCCTCCGTGCCGCTGTTGGGGGCGACCCGGTACGCGAGCCACACGCCGGGCCCCTCGGTGGCGATGGTCGCGGCGAGGCCGAAGCGGTGCCCCGGTGCCGTGGTGATTCGCAACGGAACGCCCCGCGGGACGCCCATCGGATCGAGCAGGACGCCCCAGAGGTCGGTGACGGTGTCGTTGTACTGGCCCGGGTCGAGGTCGCGCGCGTCGAGCCAGAAGAGCACCGCGCCGCCTTCGGGCGTCGAGGCCAGCAGCGGGTCGCTCGCGTCCTGGTTGGAGGGCGACACCTGGTGCGCCGCGGCGCAGCGACCGGCCGCGGGCGACGGTCCGACGGGCTGCACCATCACCACGCTCCCAGGGGCTCCTGGGGCGGGGTCGTCCCACGCGACGAGCGCTCCCTGCGCGGTGGCGGCGGCGGTGAGCTGGAGCGCCTCATCGCG
>JBILLV010000484.1:0-5405 GCA_044375895.1 Polyangiales bacterium
CGTCGAAGGCGACCGTAAGGCCCCCAGCGACGGATGACGGACCGTAGCGCGGAAGCGATCGGGCGCTGATTCTCGTCGCTTCGAAACCGACTCCGCCCCCCACGTCGCCCCGCTCTCCCCTCGCCTCCGGCTCCCCAGCGTGCGTACCATCGCTCCATGCGCGCGCTCTTCCCCATCGGCCTCGTCGCGATCGTGCTCACCGCGTGCGGCAGCTCGCCGCCCTCCACAACACCCCCTGACGCCGCCACCGACGCCCTCCCCGACCTCCCCCCACCGCCGCCCGACGTCCCCTCGATGGACGCCCCCGACGTCGCCCCCCCGAAGGACGTCACCCCCGACCTCGCCCCCGAGGCGGAGGTCTTCGTCCCCCAGTGCGCGGCCTCGCAGCGCGCGTGCGGCGAGCGCTGCGTCGACGTCACCGAAGACCGCGCCCACTGCGGCGCCTGCGACCGCGCGTGCCCCGCGGGCGAGCTCTGCGTCGCTGGCTCGTGTCAGGCCACCTGCCCCGCGGGGGAGACCGCGTGCAACGAGCGCTGCGTCCAGCTCGACACCGACGGCGCCCACTGCGGCGCGTGCGGTATGGCGTGCCCCGCGGGCCAGGGCTGCGTCGCGGGCCGCTGCTCGCTCACCTGCGACGCCCCCGGCGCGATGGTGCGCGAGTGCCGCGTGGCCGACGGCATCCGCTTCTGCGCCGACATCTCCAACGACCGACGCAACTGCGGCGCGTGCGGGACGCTCTGCCTGACGGGCCAGCTCTGCGAGGCCGGGCGCTGCGTGATGGCCTGCCCCGCGGGTCAGATCCGCTGCGGCGGGCGCTGCGTCGACCCCCAGGTCGACCCCTCCAACTGCGGCGCGTGCGGCACCGCCTGCCCCTCCGGAACGCGCTGCGCGATGGGCACCTGCCTGCTCTCCTGCCCCGTCGGTCAGACCGCGTGCGGGATGGTCTGCGCGTCGCTCGCCACCGACACCCGCCACTGCGGCGCGTGCGACATGGGCTGCGTGGGCGGCCAGACCTGCACCGACGGCATGTGCCGCTGCCCCACGGGTCAGGCCTTCTGCGAGGGTGCGTGCCGCGACGTCCAGCGCGACCCGCGCAACTGCGGCGCCTGCGGGACGGCGTGCAGCGCCGGCCAGACCTGCACCGACGGCCGCTGCCAGATCGTCTGCCCGCCCGGCCAGACCCTCTGCGGCGCGTCGTGCGTGAGCACCGCGAGCGACGCCTCCCACTGCGGCGCCTGCGGCAACGTGTGCACGGGCGGTCAGGTGTGCGTCGCGGGTCGATGCAACTGCCAGACGAACCAGGCGCTCTGCGGCGGCGTGTGCCGCGACACGCTCAGCGACCCAGCCCACTGCGGCGACTGCGGCCTCGCGTGCAGCGCCGGGCGCGTGTGCTCGCTGGGCGTGTGCCAGCTCTCGTGCCCGACGGGGCAGACGGTGTGCGACGCCTCCTGCGTGACGCTCGCCTCCGACGAGACGCACTGCGGCGCCTGCGGGACGACGTGCGCGCTCGAGCAGTCGTGCGTGAGCGGGGCGTGTCGCTGCGCCGCCGGACGGACGCTCTGCGACGGTCGGTGCCGCGACACGCTCGTCGACGCGCAGCACTGCGGCGCCTGCGGGATGGCGTGCGCGGCGGGCCAGAGCTGCGTCGACGGCGCGTGCCGCCTCGTGTGCCCCACCGGGCTCACGGCCTGCGGGGGCGTGTGCGTCGACGGGCAGACCAACCCCGCCCACTGCGGCGCCTGCGGGGTCGCGTGCATGGCCGGGCAGAGCTGCATCGCGGGGGCCTGCCGACGCGTGTGCCCCACGGGACAGACGGCCTGCGGTGACGCGTGCGTCGACACGCAGACGAGCGCGGCGCACTGCGGGTCGTGCGGGACGAGCTGCGGGCTGGCGACGTGCTTCGCCGGGCGGTGCACCTCGGGGCGGACGTGCTTCGCGATCCACGCGGCGACGCCGGCGGCGCCGAGCGGGCAGTACCTCATCGACCCCGACGGCGACGGCGGCGACGCGCCCTTCCGCGCGTACTGCGACATGACCACGCGCGGCGGCGGCTGGACGCTGCTCACCAACCACCAGGCCTCGGCGGGCTTCTTCACCAACGAGCGCAACGGGCTCAGCTTCAACGAGAACGACCCCGCCGCGCCGCTCTACAGCATCCTCGGCAAGGTGACTCAGTTTGTCCGCGACGGGCGCTACGAGTTTCTCTACTGGAACCGCCAGTACAACCAGCAGCTCGTGTCGTCGCAGACCGAGTCGCCCCTCGCCACCACCTACGCCGGCCGCTGCCCGCCGAGCGCCCGCGTGCTCGAAGGGAGCTACACTCCGAGCCTCTGGTGCGGCTACACCCCGGGCCCTTCGGACTGGACCGTGATCAACGGCTACGGGCCCAACTGGACGCACGCCGTCGGTCAGTACCGCGTCTACTCCAACTGGCCGCTCGTCTGCACGCACGACAGCGGCTACACCTGCAACCACATCCAGTTCTACGTGCGCTGAGCGTCAGCGCGCGCAGGGGTCGGGGAGCTGCCGCGCCAGCGCCTCGGCCCACGCGTCGTGCGCGCCCGCGTCGGGGTGCAGCCCGTCGCCCGCCACGCGCCCCGCCCGCGCCTGCTCCATCATCAGCGGGAAGAGGTCGACGTAGCGCCCGCCGCGCGCCTCCGTCTCCGCCCGCAGCGCCTCGTTGAAGGCCACGATCGTCGCGTGCAGCGCCTCCGGGTCGCCGAAGCTCCGCGCGGCGGGCGAGCGCGCCCAGTCGGGCTGCGGGATCGCCACCACGCGATCGCCGGGCACACCCGCGGCGGCGAGGGCCTCGAAGATGCGCCCGAGCTGCGAGCGATACTGATCGAGCGAGCGACCGCGCACGAGGTCGTTGGCGCCCACCGCGAGGGTCACGAGCGAGGGGCCGAAGGGGCGCACCACGGGGAGCTCCACGTCGAGGAGGTCTTGGGTGGTGAAGCCGTTGACCGCGGGGTTGCGCAGCGCGACGACGCAGCGCGGGGACGTCCAGCGGGCGGCGAGGCGCGCGGGGAAGGCGGCGTCGGGCGACGACCCCGTCCCGATGGTGAACGAGTCGCCCAGCGCGAGGTACCGCACCTGCGCGGCGGCCGCAGGCGCATCGGGTGCGGGCGCGTCGGTTGCGGGCGCCGCGGCGGGCGGCGTCGGCGCGGTGCCACAGCGGGCCGCGAGCGAGAGGAGCGCGAGCGCGAGGAGCAGCGGGCGATGGTTCATGCGCAGCGAGGACTACGTCGCCGCGGGTGCGAGCGGATCACCCCGACGACGACGTGACGGGGTCGGGGAAGGGGCGGCGTTGCCAGATTCACCGAGTAGAAAGGCAGATCGCGGAGTACCCAGCGGAGTACCCAGCGGAGTACCCAGGGCTCGCGGACGCTCGGCCTGGGCTCACGTCGGATCACCCGCAAAGCCGGGTTCAAGAAGTCCCCACGACGTACGATGAGGGAGCCCGGCTCTGCGGGCGATCCGATGCGAGCCCAGGCCGAGCGTCCGCGAGCCCTGGGTATTCCACGATGCAGCGGAGTGCTTCCCTCATAGTGAATCTGGCAACGCCGCCCTGGGGTCGGGGGTGACGATCGAGGCCATTCGTGATGGAATGCCCGCGACGGAAAGGCGACAGTGGCCCCGCTGATGGCTCGTTCACACCTTCATCTTCTCCTCGCTTCTACCCTCCTCGCGGCCTGCGCCAAGGGGAACGGTGAAATGATCGGCGGCGCCGCGGACGTCCCCGTCTCCGGCGACGCCCCCTTCCGCGCGGACACCCCCTCGCCCTTCGACGACATCAGCGTCGTCGACGACGTGCCTCTCGCCGACGACGTCCCGAAGCCTCCGCCGCCCCCGCCGCCCCCGCCGCCTCCGCCCCCCGAGGACGTCCCGACGCCGCCCGAAGACCTCCCGCCGCCCCCCGACGTGGGCGTGATGTGCGGGGCCGATCAGATCGCGTGCGGCGGCACCTGCGTCTCGCCGCTCTCCGACAACATGAACTGCGGCGTCTGCGGCAACGCGTGCCCCGCGGGGATGGCCTGCACCGCGGGCGCCTGCCGCTCGACCTGCGCCGCGGGGCAGACCGCCTGCACCACCGGGGCGGGCGTCGTGTGCGTCAACGTGCAGAGCGACGGGAGGCACTGCGGCCGCTGCGGCAACGCCTGCGTCGCCCCGCAGACCTGCTCCGCGGGCCGCTGCGCCACCACCTGCCCCAGCGGCCAGATGATGTGCGCGGGCGGGAGCTGCGCCGACCTCAACTCCGACAGCTCCAACTGCGGCGCCTGCGGGACGGTCTGCGGGATGGGCCAGAGCTGCACGGCCGGGCGCTGCGTGTGCCCGAGCGGTCAGACGGCCTGCGCCGGGCGCTGCGTCGACACCCAGGGAGACAGCACCAACTGCGGCGCGTGCGCGCGCGTCTGCGGCCGCGGCCAGAGCTGCGTCGCCGGCCGCTGCGCCTGCCCCGCGGGCCAGACGCTCTGCGGCACCGCCTGCCTCGACACCCAGACCGACACCGCCAACTGCGGCGCCTGCGGCAACGCGTGCATGGCGGGTCAGTCGTGCACGGCGGGGCGCTGCGCCTGCCCCGCGGGCCAGACGCTCTGCAACGGCCGCTGCCTCTCCACGCAGACCGACACCGCCAACTGCGGCGCCTGCGGCAACGCGTGCCCCGCGGGCCAGAGCTGCGCGGCCGGTCGCTGCGCCTGCCCCACGGGCCAGAGCGTCTGCGGCGGCCGCTGCGTCAACCTCCAGAGCGACAACAGCCACTGCGGCGCGTGCGGCACCGTCTGCCCCGCCGCCCGCTCGTGCGCCGCGGGGTCGTGCGCGTGCGCCTGCCCGACGGGACAGTCGTGCTGCGGCCCGGCCTGCGTCAACCTCCAGACCGACCGCGGCAACTGCGGCGCCTGCGGGACGGCGTGTCCGGCCGGGACGGGCTGCGTCGCGGGCGCGTGCGCGCCGCTCAACGACGCGCGCGCCTCGGCCACCGCCCTCACGCTCACGGCCGCGGAGCTCACGGTCACCGGCACCTCCGTCGGCGCCACCTTCGACGGCCCCACCACCTGCGTGGCGACGGGCGGCAACGTCTGGTACCGCTTCACGCTCACGCAGCGCGAGCTCGTCTACGTCGACACCGCGGGCTCGTCGTTCGACACCAAGATCTACCTCGTCGACAGCGCGGGCGCGGTGGTGACGGGCACTTGCAACGACGACGCGTCGTGCAGCGTCGGCGGCTTCACCAGCACGCTCCAGTCGCGCTTCGCCGCGGTGCTCAACGCGGGGACGTACAGCATCGGCGTCGGGGGCTTCCTCGCGGCGACGGGCGCCTTCACGCTGCACGTGCAGCACGTCCCCGCCAACTACGGCAGCAACTTCATCGCGGCCCCCATCACGGGCACCGGCACGGCCACTGC
>JBILLV010000485.1:0-5404 GCA_044375895.1 Polyangiales bacterium
CTGCTCCCCCCGACGCGCTCATCCGCACGACGCCGTAGCCCGCCAGCAGCAGCGCGATGGACACCCAGGCGAACCACGTCGTGCGGCCCGACTCCGACGGCGGCGGCGGGCCGTGCGTCTTGGGCACGGCCGGGTCGGCGGGCTTCACCACCGGCGTGGTGGAGGGGTTCTTCGGCTTGAGCACCTCCTTGGGCGGCGGCCACGTCACCTCGCCCTTGTGCGTGACGAGGGCGCTGCGGATCACCTCGTCGTCGAGGTGGACCGTGAGCTTCGCCCCGCCCATGTCGTTGAGCAGGTGGAGGAGGTTGTTCGCGTAGAGCTTGCTCGCCGTCGTGGCGAGGCAGCTCGTGAGGTCGGTGCGGCCGAGGATCATCACCCCGTGGTGGGTCACCACCTGATCGGGGACGGTGAGCTCGCAGTTGCCGCCCGTCTCCGCCGCGAGGTCGACGATGACCGAGCCCGGGCGCATCGACTCCACCATGTCGCGGAGCCACAGCTTGGGCGCGGGCTTGCCGGGGATGAGCGCGGTGGTGATCACCACGTCGACCTCCTTCGCCTGCGCGCGGAAGAGCGCCATCTCCGCCTCGATGAAGGCCGAGGACATCTCGCGCGCGTACCCGCCGCCGCCTTCGCCCTCCTCCTTCAGCGCCACCTCCAGAAACTCCCCGCCCATGGACTTCACCTGGTCGCGGGCGGCCGAGCGCGTGTCGAACGCGCGCACCACGGCGCCGAGCCCCTTGGCCGCGCCGAGCGCCGCGAGGCCCGCGACGCCCGCGCCGATCACCAGCACCTTGGCCGGCGACACCTTGCCCGCGGCCGTCATCTGCCCGCAGAAGAAGCTGCCGAAATGGTGGGCGGCCTCGATGACGGCGCGGTACCCGGCGATGTTGGCCATCGACGAGAGCGCGTCCATCTTCTGCGCGCGGGAGATGCGCGGCACCTGGTCGATGGCGAGGGCGGTGACCTTGCGCGCCGCCAGCTTCGCCAGCATCTCCCCGTTGCGCGCGGGCCACAGAAACGACAGCAGCGTCGCCCCCTCGGGGACGAGGTCGGCCTCGTCGCGCCCGTCGTCGCGGCGCGCGGGCGGCCGCACCTTGAGCACGAGGTCGGCGCCCGTCCACGGGTCGTCGACGACGGTCGCGCCGGCCGCTTCGAAGAGCCGATCGGGGAGGGCGGCGCGCTCCCCCGCACCGCGTTCCACAGAGACTTCGAAGCCCATCGCGAGGAGCTTCTTCACGCTGTCGGGGGAGGCCGCGACGCGACGCTCCCCGGGGAGGATCTCCTTCGGAATCGAGACCCGCATCCGACGTACCGCTTCTGCCCGTTGGAAGGATTAGGGGGTGACGGGCGCCGCGCAGTGTCGGTGCCCGGTCGCGCGGGTGTCAACGAACAACGATGCTGCGGCGCGGCAACGTCTCGACCCGGCGCCGCCTTCCGTGCCAGAGTCGCGGCCCCGGAAGGAGATGGAGAACCACGTGGCTTCGAAGACGACGCGGGCGGCTGTTTGGTGCGCGATGACGGTGGCCCTGGCCGGTGGGAGCGCGCACGCGACGCACCCCGACTACGAGGGGGAGAAGGGCCTGGAGCTGTCGCTGCTCCCGGGGTTCGGCGGGGCCTTCACGCACGACGAGGGGGTCTTTCTCCCCGCCGAGCGGCTCCCGCGCCCGGAGAGCGGCGCCCCCTTCGACTCGTTCGGCGCCAGCGTGGGCGGCGACCTCGCGGTGGGCTGGCGCTTCGCCCCCTTCGTCAGCGCGGGCCTCCGCGGCGGCTACCAGAGCCTCACGACGGCCAACGTGTTCGCCTCCTCGCAGGCGGCCTACATGCCGCAGGATTCGATCGGTTCGTTTCACGTCGGCGTCTACGGCCGCGTGTACCCCATGTCGTTTTTCAACGGCTCGCAGCACAACCCGCGCGTCTTCTTCGACTCGGCCACCGACCGCCGGCGCTTCGAGCCGTGGCTCTCGCTCGGGGTGGAGTTTGCCCAGTACCGCCGCCACCGCACCTACAACGACGTCACCGTGATGGACTCCTACTCCACCTGGACGACGAGCTACGTCGGCATCCCCATCGGCGTCGGGATGGAGTACCGCATCCTCCAGCCCCTCGCGGTGGGCCTGAGCTTCACCGTCACCCCGCTCGTGGGCGGTGGGACGTCGGAGGTGCTCTACAACCGCACGATCACGCCGGGTAGCGACACCACCATGCAGGTCGAGCGCTCGTACGACCCCGCCGCCGCGAGCAACGTGGCCTTCTCCGCCGCGCTCAACGTCCGCTACACCTTCACCCTCGGGCAGTGACCGTGGCCGACCCCTTCACCCACCGGACGCTGCGCGCCGCGGGCAAGCCGGTGCACCGCCTCGGCCTCGCGTGCAACCTCGGCATCGACGGCCGCGCCTTCGCGAAGGCCCTCGACCGCGGCGTCAACTACGTCTTCTGGACGCCCTTCCGCACCGGGAGCGTCACGCCCATCCTGGTGGAGAAGCTCAAGGCCGACCGGGAGCGCATGGTGGTGGCCACGGGGCCGACGCTGGGCTTCTACGGCGGCGGGGTGCGCAGCGGCTGCGAGAAGCTCCTGCGCAAGCTGGGGACGGACTACATCGACGTCTTCCAGCTCTTCTGGCTGGGCGTGTCGTCGGCCCTCACCGAGGGCACGCTGGAGGCGCTGCGGAGGCTCAAGGAGGAGGGCAAGATCCGCTCGATCGGCGTCTCCATCCACGACCGGGAGCGGGCGGGCAAGCTCGCCGAGGACTCGCCCATCGACCTCTTCATGATCCGCTACAACGCCGCCCACCCCGGCGCCGAGCGCGACATCTTCCCGCACCTCGCGAAGCGTCAGCCCTCGGTGGTGGCCTACACCGCGACCTCGTGGCGCAAGCTGTTGAAGCGACCGTCAGGCTGGGCGGGCGAGGTGATGACCGCGGGGGACTGCTACCGCTTCTGCCTGAGCTCCCCCCACGTCGACGTGGTGCTGACGGGGCCCGCCGACGAGCGCGAGCTCGACGAGAACCTCGCCGCCGTCGAGAAGGGTCCGCTGGGCGACGACGAGCTGAAGTGGATGCGCGATTTCGGCCGCGCCGTGCACGGGTAGCAGGGGGCTAGCCGATCGCGATCATGTCGAGGAGCTCGGGGTGGTCGAGGGACTTCCCCGAGCCGAGCACCACGGCGCTGATCGGGTCGTCGGCGACCATCACGGGGAGGCCAGTCTCTTCGCGCAGGAGCACGTCGAGGTTGCGCAGGAGGGCGCCGCCGCCGGTGAGGACGATGCCCTTGTCCTTGATGTCGGAGCTGAGCTCGGGGGGCGTCTTCTCCAGCGCGCCCATCACGGCCTCGACGATCGAGTTGATGGGCTCGGCGAGCGCGTCGCGGATCTCGTCGGAGTTGACCACCACCGTGCGGGGGACGCCCGCCACGAGGTCGCGGCCCTTGACCTCCATCACGAGGCCCTCGTCGAGGGGGTAGGCGTTGCCCACCTGGCACTTCACGCGCTCGGCCGTCTGCTCGCCGATGAGCAGGTTGTAGTTGCGGCGCATGTACGCGATGACGGCGTCGTCCATCTTGTCGCCGCCCACGCGGATCGACTGCGAGTACACGATGCCGCCGAGCGAGATGACGGCGACCTCGGTGGTGCCGCCGCCGATGTCGACCACCATGTTGCCCGTCGCCTCGGTGACCGGCAGCCCCGCCCCGATGGCCGCGGCCATGGGCTCCTCGATGAGGTGAACCTCGCGGGCCCCGGCGCTCTCAGCGCTCTCGCGGACGGCGCGCTTCTCCACCTCGGTGATGCCGAAGGGAACGCAGATGACGATGCGCGGCTTGACCAGCGTCTTGCGGTTGTTGGTCTTCTTGATGAAGTACTCGAGCATCGCCTCGGTGATCTCGAAGTCGGCGATGACCCCGTCGCGCAGCGGCCGCACGGCCTGGACGCTCCCGGGGGTGCGCCCGAGCATCTCCTTGGCTTCGCGACCCACCGCCCGGACCGTCTTCACCCCACGCTCGTCGCGCTGCACCGCCACCACGGACGGCTCGCACGACACGATCCCCTTGCCGCGGACATAGATGAGCGTATTGGCGGTTCCGAGGTCGATCGCCAGATCGTTCGAGAACAGTCCGCTCACCCAGTCAAAGAGCATTCAGGGGTCTTTCCGTGCAGGTTGGAGAGTCGTGGGCGTTGTCCGTCGCCCACACAAAGCGGGTGCCGGGCCGCGGGTATAACAACTTCCCCACCCCGTGGCTACCCTTGAATTTCAGGGGATGGTGTGACGCGGGGAGAGGGAGCGCCTCCCTACCCCTGGAGCACGCTCCGACGCAACATCTCCCACGCGTCGGTGTGCTCGAAGCGCCACGTCGGGGCCTCCCACTTCACTCCCGCCTCCGCGCGCATTTGCGCGACCAGCGCGAGGGCATCCGCCCGCTTCGCGTCGACGCGCCCGCCCGGGAGCCACTGCCGCAGCGCGTGGAGCTCCGTCGCGGGGATGCCGCGCTTCGCCCCTTCGCTCCAGGCCAGCCCCCAGCTCCGCTCGGCGTAGAAGCGCCCCTTGAGCAGCGCCACCAGCGCGTCGTGGGTCGCCACGGTGATCACGCCCTCGCCGCGCGCCGCCGCCAGCGTCGCCCGCACGTTGACCATCGCCTCGGAGACGGGGGCGTACCCGTCGTCGGCGTCGCGGTGGGCGACGGCCACCTCGTCGTCGTCGCTGAGCTCGTCGCGGAGGTACGCGTCGGCGATCGCTCCCACGGGCTTCATCCCGAAGGCCGCCAGCTCCGCCGCGCGCAGGGCCCCCATGCTCGCCGCGCCGTACACCGGCAGCCCCTTCGCGAGGGCCCACAAGAGCTCCTTGTGCCACACGGCCGCGACCCGTTCGAAGTACCCGTCGATGACACCGATGGCGGTGGCGCCGGCCTCCACGGCGCGGAGCACATCACCGCGCGCCGCCGGGCCGCGCACGTCGGCGTCGAGCGAGGCGCGGATGGTGTCGGCGTCGAGGGTCGGGCCGGCGAAGATCACGGGGCGGGTCACGGCGCACCCCCGAGCGTGAGGCCGCGGGCTTCGAGGGCGCGGATCATCCGGGCGCCGGGGACGTAGCCCGGGAGGTCGTGGATGCCTTCGAGCCCCGGCACCACCGCGCGCACCACGGGGATGCCGACGTCGGGGCGCGTGAGGTCGACGACGGCCACCTCGCGGATGCCCGCGCGGGCGAGCGACGTGAGCACGGTGAGGAGGTCGGCTTCGAGGGTGTCTTGCGCGCGGTCGACGACGGCGCTGAAGGGGCGGAGGGGACCGGGGGCGTTCATGCGGGACTGCATGCGGGCGAGGGCGGCGGGGTCGCGGGCGGCGTCGTAGTCGTCGCGGCGGAGGTCGTCGCGGGCGCCCGAGACGAGCGTGAGGCGCGTCTGGGCGGCCTCGGTG
>JBILLV010000486.1:0-5374 GCA_044375895.1 Polyangiales bacterium
ACTTGAAGTTGGCCGAGGTGCGCGACGCGATGGTGCCGAAGGTCGACGCGTTGCGCATCACGTCGAGCGTCGTCCACGAGCGGGCCACGCCGTTGACGAAGCTCCCGATGAGCGTCCAGCCGCCCTCGTGGAGCGTCATCTCGCAGTAGACCCGCACCGTCGCGCCGCCCACCGTGAGGTCGTACTCCCCCGACGCCGCGGAGGGTACAGCCGCCCGGAGCGCCGCGCAGCTCGGGTAGCCCGTGCACGCCCCGGCGACGCAGGTGCGGGTGGCGCCGCACACCGTCCCGCACGCGCCGCAGTTGGCGGTGTCGGTCTGGAGGTTGACGCACGACCCGCCGCAGGTGGTGAGGCCCGTCGGGCAGCTCGTCGTGCACATGCCCCCCGCGCACACGCGCCCGGCGCCGCAGGCCACGCCGCAGCCGCCGCAGTGGCTGTTGTCCACCGCCGTGTCGCGGCACACGCCCGAGCACGCCGTCTGCCCGGTGGGGCACGAGAGCACGCAGGCCCCCGCGGTGCAGATCTGCCCGCCCGGACACGACGTGCCGCACGCGCCGCAGTTGGACGGGTCGATGCGCGTGTCGGCGCAGCGGGCCGACGCGCCGCTGCCGCAGAGGGTGAGCGGCGCCGCGCAGTCGAGCACGCACGCCCCCGCGGAGCACACGTTGCCCGGCGGGCAGTTGACCCCGCAGCCGCCGCAGTTGTCGCGGTCCGACGCGGTGGAGACGCAGCGGGTGCCGCAGGCGGTCTGGCCCGCGGGGCACGAGAGGCGGCACGTCCCCGAGCCGCAGAGCTGACCAGCGGGGCACGCGGTGCCGCAGCCGCCGCAGTTGGACGGATCGCTCTGGAGGTCGCGGCACGTCCCCGCGCAGTTGGTCTGTCCCGGCGGGCAGCTCACCCGGCACGTCCCCGCCGCGCAGAGCTGGCCCGCGGGGCACGGGAGCCCGCAGCCGCCGCAGTTGGCGAGGTCGGTGTCGAGGTCGCGGCACGTCCCCGAGCAGTTGGTCTGACCCGGCGGGCACGTGATGGTGCAGCGCCCCTCACGGCACGCCTGGCCGGCGCCGCACGACGTCCCGCAGGCGCCGCAGTTGGCAGGGTCGATGCGGGTGTCGGCGCAGGTGGCCGACGCGCCGCTGCCGCAGAGCGAGAGCGGCGCCGCGCACGAGAGCGCGCAGGCGCCCATCGAGCAGAGGTTGCCCGCGGGGCAGGCGCGGCCGCACATCCCGCAGTTGGCCGCGTCGGTGGCGAGCGACACGCAGCGGCCCGCGCACACCGTCTGACCGATGGGGCACGAGAGCGTGCACGCGCCCGCCGCGCACACCTGGCCGGGGCCGCAGACGGTGCCGCAGCCGCCGCAGTTGTTCACGTCGCTCTGGAGGTCGCGGCAGGCGGTGCCGCAGACGGTCTGGCCCGGCGGGCAGCTCACCGCGCAGCGCCCGGCGGAGCACACCTGTCCGGCGGGGCACGCGTTGCCGCACATCCCGCAGTTGGCCGAGTCGACGCGCGGGTCGACGCACCCGACGTCCGCGCCCGTGCCGCACTGGATGAGCGGCGTCGCGCATGAGAGCGCGCAGGCCCCCGCCGAGCAGACGTTGCCCGCGGGGCAGACGCGCCCGCACATCCCGCAGTTGTCGCGGTCGGTGGTGGTCGACACGCAGGTGCCCGCGCACACCGTCTGGCCCGCGGGGCACGAGAAGCGGCAGCCGCCCATCGCGCAGATCTGGCCCGCGGGGCAGGCCGTCGCGCACGCGCCGCAGTTGGCGGGGTCGCCCTGGAGGTCGCGGCAGGTTCCCATGCAGTTGGTCTGGCCGGGCGGGCAGGCGACGACGCAGGCCCCCGCGGTGCACACCTGACCGGCGGGGCAGGCGTTGCCGCACATCCCGCAGTTGGCGGCGTCGACCTGCGTGTCGATGCAGCGACGCGCCCCGCCGCCTTCGCAGAGCGTGAGGGGCGAGCCGCACTCGACGCCGCACGTGCCCATCGAGCACACCTGGCCCGCGGGGCAGGCGGTGCCGCACATCCCGCAGTTGGCGCGGTCGGTCTGGGTGTTGACGCAAGCGCCGCCGCAGCCCGTCTGGCCGGTCGGGCACGAGAGGCGGCACGCACCCATCATGCAGAGCTGACCCGCGGGGCAGACGGTGCCGCAGGCGCCGCAGTTCATGGAGTCGTTCTGCGCGTCGCGGCACGCGCCGCCGCAGTTGGTGAGCTCGGCGGGGCACGAGAGCTGGCAGCGACCGTCCATGCAGACGTTGCCCGCGGGGCACACGGTGCCACACGTCCCGCAGTTGCGGCTGTCGGCCCGGACGTCGACGCAGCGATCGACGCAGAAGGTCTGCCCCGGCGCGCAGAGCACCGCGCAGCGACCCGCGTAGCACACCTGGCCGAGGGGGCAGCGGTTGTTGCACGCGCCGCAGTTGTCGCGGTCGCTGGAGATGTCCGCGCAGAGGCGAACGCCCTCGACGGGCCGACACTCGGCGAGCATCGGGCGCGCGCCGCCGTCCGCCGCGCCGCCGTCGCCCGCGGGGGCGTTGCAGTCGGCCACGCACGCGCCGCCCGCGCACACCTGCGCGGCGGTGCACTGGTTGCCGCAGGTGCCGCAGCTCTCGCGGTCGGTGAGCGGGTTGACGCAGGTGCCGCTGCACGCGATCTGGCCGGGGGGACAGGCGTCCTGACAGCTCCCGGCGATGCACACCTGACGGCTGCCGCAGCGGAGCCCGCAGGCGCCGCAGTTCATCGGGTCGGAGGCGAGGACGACGCAGGCGCCGGCGCAGTTTTGCTGCGTGGCGCCGCAGCGCACCTCGCGCTCGATGACGACGTCCGCCGCGTCGGGGGCGTCGGGGGCGAGGTCGTTGGTGATGTCGTCTGCGGCGGCGTCGAGCCTGCCGCCGACCACAGCCTGGGAGTTGGAGCACCCCACCGCCGCGAGGCAGAGGAGCGCGAAGACCATGACAAGCCGGTTCATGAGCGAAGACCTCCTTCGACGCGAAGGCGCGCCGGTCACCCGACAGTGTCGAGAATCCTCGGAGGAAAGGGAAGGGGGGGAATCGCGCTGGCGTCTGGCGGCGAGGGCCATTCGGGCGCTTTCGAACGAGGCGTCGAGCGGATGCGCGTCGCTTCGTTGGGGGCGACCCTACGGCCCTCGGCGACGGACGACGGACCGTATCGCGGAAGCGATCAGGCGTGGTTTCTCGTCGCTCCGACCGCGACGCCAAACGCCAGAGTCGCCCCCGCGGCGGCGATCACATCGCGACGCAGAGAGGGTGAGTACCAGCTTTGTCGGTGTAGCTCCCGCAGCGCTGGGTGGCGGGGCAGTCGCAGTCGCTGCGGCACGAGCGACCGCAGTACTGCTGCAGCACGATGCCAGAGAACGACAGGCACTCGTAGCCCGCCGGGCACGTCCCCCCGCCGCGACCGCAGTCGATGCGATCGGGGAGCACCATCACGTCAGGCCGCGCGCATGCGCCGTCCTGCGCGACGTCGGCGACCGCGTCGGGCGAGGCGTCGGGCGCAGCGTCGACAGAACCATCGCGGGCGACATCGGGCGACGTCACGTCCGCGGCCGCGTCGGGCGCCGTGGCGTCGACCGTGTCGGGCGCGGCGTCGGAGGCAGCGGGCGTCGGGTCAGAGCACGCCGCGAGCACAGCGGCGAACGCAAGGAGGAGCGGGCGCATCCCGACGACCCTACACGACAACGCCCTCCCCCGCGGAAAACGCCGCGGAGTGGCGTAGCATCGCGGCCCGTGCGACTCGACCGCGCCGATTTTCTCCACCTCGTCCGCTGCGGGCCGCTGGTCTCGCTCGACCTCATCGTCCGCGACCCCCACGACCGCGTGCTGGTCGGGTGGCGCGTCAACCGCCCCGCCCGCGACGCGTGGTTTGTCCCGGGCGGCCGCGTGTACAAAGACGAGCGCATCGGCGACGCCTTCCGACGCACCACCGCGGCCGAGCTCGGCGCCCCGCGCGCGCTCTCCGACGCGCGCTTCGTCGGTGTGTTCGAGCACCTCTACGACGACAACGGGCTCGACGTGCCCGGCGTGAGCACCCACTACGTCGTCCTCGCGTACGAGCTCCGCGTCGACGAAGGGCTCCAGCTCCCCGACGCGCAGCACAGCGGCTACCGCTGGTTGCCCGTCGCCGAGCTCCTCGCCGACGACGCCGTCCACCCCAACACCCGCGCGTACTTCGAAGCCTCGCCGACCACCGCGCCGCGCTGAGCGTCAGCGCGCGGCCACCACGATCGGGAAGATCATCGGCAGGTCGCCGAAGTCACGGCCGATGATGCGCGTGGCGCCGACGGACACGCCGTGGATGCGCGCGCGGCCGTCGGGGAGCACCGTCACCGTCGCGATGTCGGGGTGCTCGGTGCCGAGGATTTGCGGCTGGCGCGGGAGCTGAAAGAAGACGTCCTCGCCGACCTTCACCTCGATGGGACGCTGCTGCGCGCGGGCGGCGCGGGCGACAAGGGCCAGCGGCGAGGCCGCGAGGAGGGCGAGCAGGTGGCGGCGCGGGAGCATCCCGGCGACGATACGCCCGCCCTCGCGCGGACGCACGTTTCTCACGGCGCGTTCACCGCGCGGGATCGTAGCCCAGGTTCGGTCCGAGCCAGCGCTCCACCTCGGCGACGCTCATCCCCTTGCGGGCGGCGTAGTCGGTCACCTGGTCGCGATCGATCTTCCCCAGCGTGAAGTAGCGCGACTCCGGGTGCGCGAAATAGAGCCCGCTCACGCTCGACCCGGGCCACATCGCGTAGCTCTCCGTAAGCGTGATGCCCGTGTTCTTCTCCGCGTCGAGCACGCGCCACAGGGCGGCCTTCTCGGTGTGGTCGGGGCACGCGGGGTAGCCCGCAGCGGGGCGGATCCCGCGGTATTTCTCCGCGAGCAGGTCGGCCGTGGTGAGGCCCTCGCCGCGGCCGTAGCCCCACTCCGCCCGCACGTGCTGATGGAGGTACTCCGCGAAGGCTTCGGCGAGCCGGTCGGCGAGGGCCTCGGCCATGATGGCGTTGTAGTCGTCGTGCTCGGCCTTGTACCGCTCGACGAGCGCCGCGAGGCCGTGGCCCGTGGTCACCGCGAAGGCGCCGAGGTGGTCGGCCAGGCCCGTCTCCCGCGGCGCGACAAAATCCGCCAGCGACTGCTGCGCCTTCCCCCCGTCCCGCGCCGTCTGCTGCCGCAAAAAATGGAACGTCTCCGCCACGGCCCCGCGGCCCCCGTCGGCGTACACGGCCACGTCATCGCCCACGCTGGCCGCCGGGAAGAGCCCGTACACCGCGCGCGCCCGGAGGAGCTTCTTCGCGATGATGACGTCGAGCAGCGCGTTGGCCTCCTCGAACAGCTTGCGGGCCTGCTCCCCGTACACCTCGTGCTCCAGGATGCGGGGG
>JBILLV010000487.1:0-5362 GCA_044375895.1 Polyangiales bacterium
CGTGAGGTTGCCGTGCAGCCGCGAGGGCGCGTACACCTCCACCGCGACGCTGGCCTTCACGTCGCCCCGCACGTTGCCCCCGCGGACGATGAGCGTCCCCACCTCGATGCTGGCGGTCACCTCGGCCTCATCGCCGACGATGAGGATCCCGTCGGAGAACACCTCGCCTTCGAAGGTGCCATCGATGCGCACCTTGCCTTCGAAGGTGAGCTTGCCGACGAAGCGCGCCCCACGCCCGAGGAGGGCGTTGAGCTCGCCCGCCGACGCCGCCACCGCCCGCTCGCTGAGCGCGCTCGCCTCGTCGCTCACGCGCGTGCCTCCAGCAACGGCTCGGCGCGCAGCCGCGCCCACGCCACCAGGGCCAACACCCGCGGCACGGTCACCACCGCGTCGCGCAGCCGCACGCCGCTCCGCTCGCCCGCGTACACCGGTCGCACGGTGACATCGACCACGCGCATCCCCGCCTGCGCCAGCGCGCCGAGGAGGTGGTTGGGGTAGCCGTAGCGCCCCCAGAGCCGCGTCACGTCGAAGCGCAGGAGCGCCCGCCGCGACACCACGGTGTAGCCGCACTGCGAGTCGCTGACGTGCGTCACCCCCGTCGCCGCGCGGGTGAGGGCGGAGAGCGCGATGTTGCCGACCAGGCGCGTCCAGGGCATCACCCGCGCGCAGTCGGGGTGGGCGAGGCGGTTGCCCTTGGCGTAGTCCGCGCGCCCCAGGGCGACGGGCGTCGCGAGGGGGACGAGGTCGTCGGGGTGCATCTGCGCGTCGCCGGCCATCACGGCGATGAGGTCGGCGCCGTGGGCGAGCGCGCGGCCGTAGCCCGTCGCGATGGCCGCGCCGACGCCGCGGTTCACGGTGTGGCGCACGACTTCCAGCCGCGGGTCGTCGCAGCCGGCGACGTGCGCGGCGGTGTCGTCGATGCTCGCGTCATCGACCACCACGACCCGGTCGACCACCGCGGGCATCGTCGCGAGGACGCGGAGGACGCGCGCCCCCGTGTTGTATGCGGGGACCACGACGGTGAGCTTCTGTCCGTGGAGCATCGGCGGCTGAGGTGGTTACCCCCAAGGGACGCAGCGGCGCAAGGGCCATGGCGGCGCGCCTCCCGGGCACGGGCAAACCGCGCTGAATTTCACCCCCCGCGGCGCTTCGGTGTACGGTCCGCGGTACCCGCCGTGCGCCCCTGGGGTCTCGCCATCTTTTGCCTCCTCGCCGCCTGCAAACCCATGGGGCGAACCCCGCGCGCCGGCTCGACGCCGCGCCTCCAGCTCGCCTCCGTGGGCCGTCGTGACGGCGGCGTCGCGCGCCGCCCCCTCGAACCGCCCCCCGAGCCCCACGCCCCCACGATGTACCGCCTCGACCGCTCGCACACCGGGCGCTCGGGCTGGCGGCTCCCGCGGCGGCCGCGCATCACCGCCCGCGTCGTCACGCGCGCCCGCATCTCGGCCCAGCCCGTGGTGGTGGGCGACAACCTCCTCGTGGTCGGCTCGCACGACGGGATGCTCTACCAGGCCACCCCCGCAGGGGCCGTGCGCTGGCGCTTCAACACCGGCGACCGCGTCTACACGACGCCCGCCGTCACGGCCAACGGCGCGCTCCTCCTCGGGACGGACGCCGACCGCTTCCTCTCGGTGTCGCAGCGAGGGCGGCTCAACCTCGCGCTCGGCACCGACTCGGACGCCGACACCTCCGCGGCCATCGCCGCCGACGGCACCGTGCGCATGGCGGCCGGACGCACGCTCTGGTCGCTCGACCCGGATTTCACCGTGCGGTGGCGCCTCGACGTGGGCGGCAAGGTGTTCTCCTCGCCCGCGGTGATGGACGACGGGACGGCCGTGTTCGGCGCCCAGGACAACTACGTCTACGCGGTGGACGGGGAGGGCGCCGTCCGCTGGCGCTTTCAGACTGGCGACGACGTCGACGCGTCCCCGATGCTCGACGGCGAGGGCAACGTGTACGTCGGCAGCGACGACGGGAGCGTGTACTCGCTCACCGCCGCGGGGGCCGAGCGCTGGCGGCGCGCGATGGGCGGCTACGTGCGGGCGGCGGCGGCGCTCGGGCTCGACGGCACGGTGATCGTCGCCACGTACGGCCCGCGCCCGCGCCTCGCCGCCCTCGACCGGGGCAACGGGCGCGAGCTGTGGTCGTACGCCATCGGCGGACCGCCCACGCGCGACTACGGCATCGCGAGCGCCCCGCTGGTGGACGCCGACGGGCGCATCGCGTTCGGAGCCCCCGACGACGCCGTCCACATCGTCGACCGCGACGGGACGCACCCGGTGAGGTTCCCCCTGCCGGCGGACGTGGACTCGGCGCCGGTGCTCATCGACGACCGGACGATGGCGGTCGGGTGCGACGACGGCACGCTCTACGTGATCGGCGACGCGGAGCGCTGACCCCTCGCACGGAACGCCCTCCGTGGTGCAGCACCGCAGCGCGAGGGTCAACGGGTGGCCCGTGCACACGCCATTGCGACGCGCTTTACACCCTGTGCAGCGCGCCTCACACCCTCCGCCCGCCGTCGCCTCACAACATCCGTAGGTTCGACGTTTCAGCGCGTGGCACGCCTGCTGCGTAGAGGTCTCTCCGTCCGGGAACGTCGGTCACCCACGCAGCGCGAGCGTGACCTTCGGGGGGGACGTTCCCGGAGCTTTTTTGCGCCGCGGCGGCATCGCCGTCCCGCGGCCACCAGCGCCGCGCCGTCATTGCGACGGCGACGGTTTCAACACGCAGAAGGAAAGAACCACCATGAAGCACCTCGACAAGTCCACGCAGACGCCCGTCGCCCCCGCCTCCTTCCCGCTCGCGGTGAAGAGCAACGTCAAGGCCGGCAACCTCACGCTCGCCCGCCCCTCGATCAGCCTCCAGACCATCCGCGTGCTCCCGGGCCGGCTCCTCGCCGCTCCCGCGTGATCGACTGACCCGACGCACCGCCGCGGCGGGCGCCACGCCTCGTCACCGCTGTCTCCAAAGGGGGGGAAGCGGTGTCGCGGCGCAGCGCCCGCCGCGCGCCTTTCGAATGAGTCGTTCGCCTTCGCCCACGACGGGCGACCCGGAGCTGCGCATGAACACCCTCGACAAGATCTCAGCCTTCGCGGTGTCGCCCGACGAGCAGTGGCTCTGGGCCGGCACCATCGGCGGCGACCTCTTCAGCGTTCGCGTCGACGACCTCCTCCTCCGCGCGGTGGCGCACGGCCACGCGGGCGGCATCGAGACCGTCGCCGTCCACCCGACGCTCCCGTACCTCGCCACGCTCGCCATCGACTACACCATCGTGCTCTGGGACCGCACCGACCCCGCGCGCCCGCGGAAGCTCCAGACGCTGCGCCTGCGCGACGTGAAGGCCGACGGCTACGACTTCGTCGCCACGCTGCCCCTCTCCTGCCCCCTCGCCTTCCACCCCCGCGAGCGGCGCCTCCTCACGCACAGCGCATCAGGCGCGCTCACCGAGATCGATTTCGACGACCACACGTGGCGCCCGCGCTGGGCCGTCGGGCTCTTTCAAGACGAAGACGGCACGGCCTACGACATCGACTATGTGCGCTACCTGGAGGGCGACGAGCGCATCTTCGCCTCCACCTTCGGCGGCCACCTCGCCGTCGTCGATCCCGCCGCCCCGCACGCGCCGCCGCTCCGCTACCGCTACGACCGCCGCACCATCCACTGCGCGGCCCACCTCACCGGCACCGAGTACCTCCTCGCGAGCGACACGCGCCGGGTGATCCGCTTCGACGCGTCGGGGGCGCGCGAGCCGGTGGTGGGCCCCACCGTGGTGCGCGACCACTTGGAGCAGGTGGTGATCAACCCCACCAGCGGGCGCGTGTTCGCGTCGAGCTTCGACCGCACGGTGGTCGAGGTCGATCCGGAGACGCTCGCGCGCCGCGCCGTCGTGCTGGAGACGCCCTTCAAGCTCCGGTGGATCCACACCTTCGCCAGCGCGCCGGACACCCTGGTGGTCCAGTGCCGCAACGGGGCGCTCTACAAGGTCGACCTCGCGACCAAGCGCTGCACGGGCGTCCTCAAGCGCACGCCCAACGCGCTGTGGACGGGCGTCCGCGTGAGCGCCACGGAGCTCGCCATCGCGGGCGAAGGGCCCGAGATGCTCCGCGCGCGGGTGACGGGCGTCGACCCCGAGACCCGCGACACGCGCCTGGCCCCCGAGTGGATTCGCCTCGACGCGCCCGGCGGCGCCTACGTGAAGCGCATGGTGGTGCACGAGCCGAGCGGCGCCCTCGTCCAGGCCCGCTCCGACGGCGCCATCGTGGCCGTGC
Organism: Polyangiales bacterium; assembly: GCA_044375895.1. Taxonomy (GTDB): domain Bacteria; phylum Myxococcota_A; class Polyangia; order Polyangiales; genus CAISKJ01. The sequence goes on from JBILLV010000487.1 coordinate 4,272, forward strand.
GGGGCCGTCACAGCCGCATCATCGCGCGCCTCCCCTCCCCCCTCCGTGACCTCGCGGTGTCACCCGACGGCCACGACGTCTTCGCCGTGACCGAGGACGGGGCGGCCTGGCGCATCGACTACGAATCGGGGCGCACGAAGGCCCACTTTCGCACCGAGGAGGAGCCCCTCTGGTCGCTGGCCTACAACCCCGCGCGCAGGCTGCTGGCGGTGAGCGAGCGGCAGGGCAAGCTCCACCTGCTCGACGCCGACACCCTCACCGCGCGGCAGACGGCGGTCGAAGGAACCTGGGCGCCGAAGCGCATGCGCTGGCGCGGCGACGACCAGCTCCTGGTGGGCCGCGGCGCCGAGCTCTACGCGCTCGACGTGGCGACCGGGGCGATGGACAACGTGATCCCGCACCTCGGCAACACCATCGAGGACTTCGCGTGGGACGACTCCGGGCGCTACCTCGCGGCGTGCACCTACGCGCGGCGGGTTCACATCTTCGACCTGGCGACCTGGGCGGAGCTCGACGTGACGGGCTTCGACCTCGACTTCCCGAAGGGTCTCCTCTGGCTCGCGCCGGAGCGGGCGGAGGGGGCGCACCCCTACGAGCTGGTGGTGTTCGGTCGCTCGGGGATGGCCTACGGGTACCGCGTCCACGACGAGCGGCTGCAACACGGCGGCCCCATCACCCGCGCCCGCTCGACGCCCATCTGGGACGCCGCGGGCGTGTGCGTGCTGTAGCGCCTCTTACCCCGCCGCGAGCGCAAGAACGAGCCGCGCGGCCTCCGCAGCGCCGTCGGCTGCGTAGCTCCGCGCCACCCGGGCCCGCTCGTGCGCCCCTGCGCCGCCGAGCAGCGCGTCGAAGGCCGTCCCGATCGCCTCCGCCCGCGCGGTCCGCAGGTCGAGGGCGACGCCCAGGCCCGCCCGTTCGACGAAATGCGCGTTGTGAAACTGATCGTTGCAGAGCGGCGAGACGAGCATCGGCACGGCGCACGTCACGGCCTCCATCACCGAGTTGGCGCCGCCGTGGGTCACGAACACCCGCGCCCGCTCCAGCAGCGACCACTGCGGCGCGTAGCGAACGGCCGTGACGTGCTTTGGCAA
>JBILLV010000162.1:0-20725 GCA_044375895.1 Polyangiales bacterium
GCGGCAGTTGCCCGCCATGCACACGTTGGCGCCGCTGCCGCCCAGCGACCCGAGGCGACACTCGCAGGGGCCGCCCGTCGTGCACTGGCTGTCGACCGTGCAGACGTCGTAGCTGCAGTTGCACCCTGCGCGGGGGTGGCCGACACAGCGACCGTTGACGCCCATCGTGCAGTCGGTGTCGGCCCGGCACGACACAGGAGGCCCACCTCCGGTGCCGGGGTCGCACGTCGCGGCGGGGCGCGTCGACGGACACGTCATCGCGCTCGCCCGGTGCCGCAGCGGAACCCGCCCCGGCCTCGGCACATCGACCATCGGGCCGTCGGCAGGCGGCGCGTCGCTCGGGACGCCACTGTCGGGCGTCGCGGTCACCGTCGCTCCGCACCCTGACACGAGGGACAGCGCCACCACGGCGTAAGCGAACTTCTCTGACACAACTCGGCTCATGAACACCTCACGGGCCGAACATCGCACGGGGCGGGCCAGCGAGGACGTCAGTTCGCGGCGCGGGCTTCGGCGTTCTCGGGGTCGAGGTCGTCGGCGAGCGAGCGGCGCGTGGCTTCGGAGAGCACCACGGTCGCCTGGTAGCGGGGGTGATCGATGACGACGCGGGCCTCCACCGTCGGGTCGAGGAGCAGCGCGCGGCCGTCGTCGGGCATCGCGAAGGTGACGTAGCGCACCACGGCGACGCGGTCGTCGAAGCGGCCGTAGGCGTCGAACTCGGCCTTCACCACGCGGTCGCCGAGCGCGAGGTGCATGCGGTCGTCGAGGCCCACGAGCTCGCGGCGGACGCGCTCGCGCTCGTCCGGGTCTTCGATCTCGATCATCAGCGTGCAGCGCAGCGCGCCGTCGGGGGGGACGAGCTCGTTGTACGACGCCAGCTCCTCGCGAACGACCCTCGGCGCCGACACCCGCTCGGCCCGCAGCATCTCCTGCACCGTGAGCAGCGCCGTGTCGTGGTCTTCGAAGAGCGCCGTCATGTCGGGGCCGAGGAAGACGCGGCGCAGCTTCTTGTGCGCCATCACGCGCTGGCGGAAGCGCTCCCGCACCTGCTCGTAGGCCCCCAGGGGGAGCAGCTCATCCGCGGTCACCTTACGCATGGGACACGTCCTCCAGGCCGTACGCGCGCGCCAGCAGCTCGATCGGGTGCGCGACGGCGGTGTGGTTTTCCTTCATGATCCGCTGCGACGCGAGGGGACAGTCGGAGGCCACGAGCTTCGCCTCGGCGTTCTCGATGCCGCGCGTGAGGCGCTTCGCGTACTTCACCCCGAGGTCGTAGTACTCGGCCTTCATCCCCCAGGTGCCGTCGACCGCGGAGCACTGCTCCACCAGCGTCACCTCGGTGTCGGGGACGCGCTCGAGCAGCATCTTGCCCGGGTACGCGATGCGCTGCGCGCGGAGGTGACACGCGGCGTGGTAGGCCACCGAGCCCAGCGGCTGCGCGAAGTCCCGCGGCAGCTTCTTCTCGCGCCAGAGCTTCCAGAGGTACTCCATGAGGTCCATGGTGTGCTCGGCCACGAGCCGGGCGTCGGGGGTCTGAAGGATCTCCGGGTACTCCCGCTTGAGCGTCATCGAACACGACGGCCCCGGCGCCACGATGGTCATCCCCTGACGGACGGCCTCCGCGAGCGAGGCGACGTTGTAGCGGGCCTTCTCGCGCACGCGCTCCAGGTCTCCAGTGTCCATGTTGGGCATGCCGCAGCAGGTCTGCGCGGGGAGCGTGACGCGCAGCCCGGCGTGCTCCAGCACCTTCACGGCCGCGGCGCCGATGCCGGGGCGGTTGTAGTCCACGAGGCACGTCGAGAAGAGCGCGACCGTCCCCTTGTCGCCTGCGCCCGTCGGCGATTTGTGCCGCGCGAACCACCGCGGGAAGGTCTCGCTCGCGTAGGTGGGGAGGGGAAAGTGCTCGGAGATGCCCGCGACCCGGTCCATCCCGCGGCGCACGAGGGAACTTGCCGTGATGAGGTTGGCCACCGGCGCCATCGGGCCCGCGTTGAGCGCGCCGAGCACGCCGGGCTCACCCAGGAGCTTCTCCTGCAGCGTGGTGCCGCCCTCGCGACGCGTGCGCACCACCTTCTCGCGCCAGAGGAGCCGCGGGAAGTCCACCAGCCACTTCGACTCGGGGTCGTCGGGGGTGTAGGGGCACTTCACGTAGCAGAGCTTGCACTGGAAGCAGAGGTCGGTGACCTTGACGAAATCGTCGGCGCGGAGCGTCACCGCGGAGTGGGCCTGGCCGTGCTTCTCGTGGTTCTCGTCGATGCGCTCGAAGAGAAACGGGAAGCTGGGGCAGTAGCCGACGCACATGCGGCAGCCGTGACAGATTTCGAACACGCGCCGGAGCTCGCCGTCGAGGTCGGCGGGGTCCCAGAAGCGCGCGTCGTTCGGGTCGAACGCGGGAGGGCGGTCGGGGGTGGGCTTCAGGTCCACGGTGGGCTCCAGTGCTGGAAGGGGAGATGCACTTCGGGGGCGCCGCGTCGCAGCGCCCCCGTCGGGTGCGGTCGAGGGGAATCGGTGACGGGCTCAGCCCGCGATGCCGTCGAGCGCCTTCTGGAAGCGCCCCGCGTGGGCCCGCTCCGCGCGGGCGAGCGTCTCGAACCACTCGGCGATGTCCTCGAAGCCCTCCTCGCGGGCGGTCTTCGCGAAGCCCGGGTACATGCTCTGGTACTCCTCGGTCTCGCCGTGGACGGCGGCCTTGAGGTTCTTCTCCGTGTTGCCGATCGGGAGGCCGGTCGCCGGGTCGCCCGCCTGCTTGAGGTAGTCGAGGTGCCCGTGGGCGTGGCCCGTCTCGCCCGCCGCCGTGTCACGGAAGAGCCCGGCCACGTCGGGCAGACCCTCCACGTCGGCCACCTTGGCGAAATACTCGTAGCGCCGGTTCGCCTGCGACTCGCCCGCGAACGCGTGCTTGAGGTTGTCGTGCGTCTTGGTCCCGCTGAGCTTCTGCGCTGCCATCGTGATTCTCTCCTTGAGCCGACGCGTGATCGATCGCGTGGCGCGCCGACACTGGTACTTTGGATGCCCGCCCCCATGCAAGAGGGACGTTCACCCGGTGGCGTGGGAGGGTGGCGGAGCGGAAGGTGAGGTGGGCGGAGGGAGCTCGATGAGGCGGTGCTACGCCGCGCGCAGCCCGAGCTGATCGAGCTGCTGCGTGTCGAAGGCGCCGAGGAGGGCGACCGACCACGCGCCGTACCACGCCTCCAGCGCCGCGAGGGCGATGGCCTGATCGACGCCCGGCGCGAGCGACGGGACGTGGGCGGCGGGGACCAGCGCCTCCAGCGCTTCGACGCGCGCGAGGGTCGACGCGACGAAGCCGTCGTTGAGCCCACGGGCCCGGAGCATCGTCCAGAGCCGGTGGGCCGAGGGCGCGGAGGAGGTCTGCAGGGCGGCGAAGCGATCGAGGTACCCGCGCACCGAGGCCGCGAGACCCGCCACGTCGCCATCATGGGACAGACCTTCGAAGAAGGTCGCCTCGAAGGCGTCGCGGCGCGAGAGCGGCATCACCCGCCGGAGGATGGCCCGCGTCCGCGCGAACCAGAGGTCTTCGAACGCGGCGAGCTCGCGGAAGGTGGCGGTGTGCTCGGCAGCGCGCGGCGGCGCCTTCGTCCGCGTCGCGCGCAGCAGGTCGCGCTCGCCCGAGGCGCGGCGGTAGAGGGCCCAGCCGGCCTCGTGCTCGCTCTGCGTGTAGCCATGGTCGCGCGCCAGGCGGAGGAGCTGCGGGTCGCGGATGTGGCGCAGGAGGCGCGACGCCTTGGTGATGAGGCCGTCGTCGGCGGAGGGCGGGGCGGAGGCGGGCGCGGGCGAGGACGGGCGGAGGGACGTGGTGGCGGTCCAGGCGTCTTGGAAGGTCTTCTGCATGGCGGCGGCTGCTCCTTTGGGGTGGGCTTCGCGTGGCGCCCACTCGTTGAGGTTCAACGGTCGGGGGCGCGGCGGGCTTGAGGCGCTTCGATACAAATACCGGTGCGTTGGAAGCGCCGCGCGTGAGATCACCGCCGCGGTTGACGCCTTCAGCGCGCCGCTGTCCGACGCTCGAACTCCCGTCGGACGACGCGCGGAGAACCCACGAACCATCGCCCGATGCCCCACTGCCCACCCCCCATCCCCAGCCTCCGCCTCGCCGCCCTCGAAGTCCCGCACCGCCACGGCGACGTCGCCTCCGCCCTCGCCGACGTCGCCCGCCTCCTCGACCGCGCGCCGCCCGACACCGACCTCGCCCTCCTCCCCGAGTGCGCGCTCACGGGCTACCTCTCGCCCACCGGCGACTTCGACCGCTCCCGCTTCGCCGAAGCCCTCGACGGCCCCTCCGCCGCCGCGCTCTCCGCCCTCGCGCGCCGCCACCAGCTCCACCTCGCCGGCCCCCTCATCGAGCGCGACGGCGCCCGCCTCTACAACAGCCTGCTGCTCTTCGACCCGTCGGGTTCGCTCGTGGGCCACTGGCGCAAGCGGCACCCCTGGTACCCCGAGCGGTGGGCCTCCCCCGGCGACCTCGGCTCGCCCGTGGTGGTCATCGGCGGCGTGAGGGTGACGGCGTGCGTGTGCTTCGACATCCACTTCATCGCCGACGACGCCCCCGAAGCGCTCACCGCGGCCGACGTCCTCCTGTTTCCGAGCGCGTGGGTCGACGATCCACCCGGTGATGACGGGCGCGCGCCGATCCTCGACGGCCTCGCGCGGCGCTTCCAACTCACGGTCGTCAACGCCAACTGGGGCCGCGGCGATCCGAGGGTGGGCGGCCAGGGTGGTTCACGCATCGTGCAACCTGACGGGAGCGTTGCCCGGGCCTCGGGCGGCGTGGCGGCGATTCCGAGCTTCCGCGCGGGCTTCGATCGGCGGTAAGGTCCGCGCCGCGCCGCGGGAAGTGGCGGCGCGACAGAAGAGGTGCACACGATGTCGTTCTCCAGTGCGTTCTATGCATTCATGAAGGGGGAGAGGTCGCAGGCCGAGCTCGACGCCTACCGCCAGGCGATGGGCCACATCGACCAGCTCGAAGCGGCCATCCAGACGCAGGTGCTCAACCAGCCCCTCCCGCCGGGCACCGGCCCCTGGGCGCGGCCGAAGCACCACCAGCAGGCGATGGCCCTCACGTGGATCGCGCGCGCCCTCTCCACCATCGCGACCACGCTGCTGGAGTCCGACGCCCGCGAAGACCCCGACACCGTCGGCTACCTCCCGCTCGTCACCTTCGGTCAGGTGAAGGAGCTCTACGGCCAGGTGCCGCAGTTCATCCACATGGCCTGGGAGGCGCTCGCCAATCCGCGCTTCCGCGCCGCGCGCCCGCTGCCCTTTCCCCTCGGGCCGCGCGTCGAGGCGCAGGGCAAGTGCCCGCTCGTCCACCTCAAGGGCATCCACGCCGCCGGGCTCGCGCTCGATCAGGTGGCGCAGCTCCGCCTCGGCGCCTTCCTCCAGTCGGTTCAGGCGTGCGGCGTCGCGCCGCCCGACGACGTGAAGGCCTACCTCGCCGACCTCTCGCAGATGTGGGCCCGCGCCCAGTCGAAGGTCGCCTTCAGCAGCCAGCAGCTCCTCATGCTCCAGACGGCGGGCAACGTCCCCCTGGAGACGCACGAGGAGGCCGAGAACCGCCTCTGGGACGCCCTCGTCGACCACTTCCTCGTCGGGCAGTTCATCGCGATGCCCGAGCTGCTGCGGTCGTCAGCGATGGTGGGGATCAACGCCACCGGTCGCCAGATCCCGCAGGAGGAGCGGTGGTTCCTCTCCGAGCCCGACGCCGTCCGCGACCTCAAGGGGACGAAGTTCGGCGAGATGGAGATCAAGGAGTTCTGGGTCCGCAAGGCCTGGCGCACCACCCCCATCGAGGAGCGTTACCTCGCCCAGTGCGCGGCCCTCAAGGCCGAGGGTTCGATCTCGGTGGTCTCGCGCTGGTCGACGACGCCCTTCGACGCCGTCTACCAGACGCTCCAGCCCGTGGTGATCCTCGACCGCCCCTTCGAGCGCGGCCACGAGTTCCGCCTCAACATGGACGAGAACGAGGACGAGCTCGTCGTCGGCTCGCCGCGCTTCCGCCGCACCAGCGGCTACCAGGAAGACCACGAGGAGGGACACGTCGGCAACCCCTCCGAGCACCACTGATCCGATGGGCGCCACGCACGACCACGAGCACGCCCACGAGCACGGGCCCGGCTGCGACCACGACCACGCGGCGCACGACCACGCGGCGCACGACCACGCGGCGCACGACCACGCGGCGCACGACCACGCGGCGCACGACCACGCGGCGCACGACCACGCGGCGCACGACCACGCGGCGCACGACCACGGCGCGGGGTGCGGGCACGACCACAGCCACGGCTCGCACGACCACAGCCACGGCCACGAGCACGAGGCGCCGGAGAAGCCCGTCGGAACGCGCGCGGCTGAGGACGGGGGCACCGCCTGCCAGATCGAGCTCCGCGCGCTCCTCCCGGGAGAGACCAACGAGATCGGGCGCTTCCAGAAGCTGGAGGAGCACGTCACGAAGCGCGAGGGCATCGCGGACATCCACCTGCGCCGCGACGGCGGCTACGGTGAGGTGTGCGTTCACTACGACCCCGCGAAGATCCCTTTCGATGACGTGGTCGCGCACGTGCGCGCCTGTGCCAAGGAGGTCGCGGCTCGCTACAAGCACATGACGTGGTTCGTGCGCGGCATGGACAGCGCGCAGGCCGGCTACCACATCGAGTTCGCCCTCGGCCGGATGAACGGCGTGCTCGAGGCGTCGGTGGCCTACGCCGCGGAGCGACTCTTCCTCGAGTACGACGCGAAGTCCGTCTCGATCCGTGACATCGAGAAGCGCGTCGAGGCCCTCGGCTTCGAACTCGAGGTCCCCGAGTCGGGCCATGCGCAGTGCAGCCACTCGCACGGCGGCGGCCTCGCGCCCAAGCTCGAAGTCCCGCTCTCGGTCTTCGCGGGCGTCCTCCTCGCGGTGGGCCTCGGCATCGAGAAGCTCACGGCGCTCCCGCGCTCTCTCCCCACCGCGCTCTATGTCACCGCGGCGGTGGCGGGTGGCTTCTTCTCCGTGAAGGGCGCCTTCACTGCGCTCCGCCTCAAGCAGGTGGACATCCACACGCTCACGGTGCTCGCCGCGGTCGGCGCGGCCGTGCTTGGGGCGTGGTTCGAAGCGGGGCTGCTCCTCTTCCTCTTCAGCCTCGGCCACGCGCTGGAGCACCGCGCCCTCGACCGCGCCCGTCAGGCCATCGAGGCCCTCGGCAAGCTGCGCCCCGACAAGGCCCGCCTGCGCCGCGGCGACGCGCTCGTGGAGGTGCCCGTCGACGAGGTGAAGCGCGGCGACCGCATGGTCGTGCGCGCGGGCGATCGCGTCCCCCTCGACGGCGTCATCCGCGAGGGGCGATCGTCCCTCGATCAGTCGACGGTCACGGGTGAGTCGGTCCCCGTCTCCAAGGGTCCGGGCGACCTCGTCTTCGCCGGGACCATCAACGCCGAAGCCGTCCTGGAGGTCGAGGTCACGCGCCTCTCCAACGAGTCGGCCATCGCCCGCGTCATCGACATGGTCAGCGAGGCCGAGGCGCGCAAGGGCAAGGCGCAGCGCTTCTCCAAGAAGATCGAGCAGCGCTTCGCCCCCATCGTGCTCGGCCTCGCCCCCGCCCTCGCGGTCGGGCTGCTGGTGACAGGGCACACCGCGCAGGAGGCCATCCTCCGCGCCCTCTCGCTCCTCGTCGCGGCCTCCCCCTGCGCCCTCGCGATCGCCACGCCCGCCGCCGTGCTCTCCGCGGTGGCGCGCGCGGCCCGCGGCGGCGTGCTGATGAAGGGAGGCGCTCACTTGGAGCAGCTCGGCTCCGTCACGTCGATCGCCTTCGACAAGACGGGGACGCTCACCCTCGGCAAGCCCAAGCTGGTGTCCGTCTGGACGCACGAGGGGGCTGACGAGAAGGACATGCTCGCCACCGCGGCCGCCGTCGAGGCCCTCTCGTCGCACCCGCTGGCGAAGGCCGTCGTCGACGGGGCGAAGCAGCGCGAGCTCCCGGTGCTCACCGCCGTCGGCTGCGAGACAGTGCACGGCAAGGGGCTCCGCTCGATGGTCGGTGGGAAGGCCGTCGCCATCGGGTCCCTCGACCTCTTCGACGCCGCCAAGGTGCCCGAGGCAGTGAAGAACGAGGTCACGCGCCTCCAGGAGAGCGGGCAGACCACCATGGTGATCCGTCGGGGGCAGCAGTTCCTCGGGGTGATCGGGGTGGCCGACACGCTGCGTCCGGAGGCGAAGGCGGCCCTGGCCTCGCTGCACGCGCTCGGCATCCAGAAGACCGTGATGCTCTCGGGCGACAACCTCCGCGTGGCCCAGGCCATCGGCAAGGAGGTGGGCATCGACGAGCCCCGCGCGCCGCTCATGCCCGAAGGCAAGGTCGCGGCGCTCCGCGAGCTCGCCAAGGGCGGCGGCGTGGCGATGGTGGGCGACGGCGTCAACGACGCGCCCGCGCTCGCGGCGGCCTCCGTCGGCATCGCGATGGGCGGCGCCGGCTCCGACGTCGCGCTGGAGACCGCGGACGTCGTGCTCATGGGCGACGACCTCCGTCAGCTCCCCTTCGCGGTGGCCCTCGCGCGGGAGGCCACCCGCACGGTGAAGGTCAACCTCGCCGTGTCGCTCGGCATCGCCTCGCTCCTCATCGTTGCGTCGATCATGGGCTGGGTGCGCATCAGCCACGCCGTCCTCCTCCACGAGGGCAGCACCATGATCGTCGTGCTCAACGGTCTGCGCCTGCTGCTCTTCCGCGCCTGATCGACCCCTCCTTCGGCCCCCCTCCGCTGCGCGCGACCTTCAGGTGCGCGCGGCGACGTCACCGTCGAGCATCGCGTGCCCGCGCGGCCCCTTCTCCCCGTGCAGCGGCGCGACCCCGCCGAGCTCCGCGGTGACGAAGCGCTGGAGCGCGTCCACGGCGTCGGCCGACGCGCCATCGGTGGACGAACCGAGCGGGCGAACCGCCACGCGTCCCAGCTCGTACGACCATCGGCCCACCGCTTCTCCGTCGCGCACGACGAGCGGCGCGATGCCGAGCGGGCGAAGCTCCAACGCGGCCACGTGCTCCGGCGCGCACAGGATCGACAGACGGTCGCGCGCGTCCACCATCGGGTCACCGATCGGCAGGAACACCACCTCCGTCGATGGAGGCGCGTCGGGGAGCGCGAAATCCGCCGGCGCGAGGAGCACCTCGTCGAGCGTCTCCACCCGCACCTCCACCGGCTTCAACGGCTTCAGCGCCGCGGCCGCACGACCCGCGGCGATCCCGAAGGCCTGAGCGAACTCCCTCGCGCTGACGGGAGCGTGGGCGGCGAGCCAGCGCGGCGCAACGAGGTCGACGGCGTCAGCGGCGCTCGGCACCACCCGCGGGTACGCGTCGATCGCCCAGGTGATCCGGGCCTCACCCGCGCGCGTCGTCGTGATCACGCGCTTCACCTCGCCGAGCGCCCAGAGGCCGCGGAGCACGAGCCCCGCCACCGTGCTGAGCCCCGCCCGCCGCCCCGGCGCGCCGAGCGGACGCAGTGACGAGGGGTCGAGGCGCGCCGCAAGCTCGGGTCCCATCGCCGGGGTGTCGAGCGCACTCCGGATTGCGTCGCGGGCAGCCTGAAGGTCGCGCGCGGTGAGGCCGCACGCCGACGCCACCCGCGCCTCCCGCGAGGTGTGATCGGCGAGCGCGAACGCCCGCGCGAGGGGTGACTCCGCGGCGGGGACGATCCAGGTCATTCCGCGCGGGCCGGGGACGAGCGCGAGGTCGCCCCGCTCGATGGCCTCGGCCAACGCGGCCTTCCCCGTCCAGGCACCACGCGCGCGCAGGGCGATGGGGGCCGTCGCGGGGGAGACCGCCGGGATCCATCCGATCGCCGAGACGACGTCGCCGAGCGGGCGTGGGTCGACGCGGCCGATGCCCTGCCGCACCGCGAGCGCGCGCCGGGCTTGTGAGAGCGTGAGCGTGAGCGCTTGGGTCATCCCCCTGTGGTAGCACCGGACGCGCCGCCCACTGGTGACTCTTCGCGCGACGGCCGTTGTATCCTTCGAGCCAGAGATGCTTCGCGCCGACGCCCGCCTCCTCCTCCTTGCGGCGTCGATGGCCGCGGGGTGCACCGATCCGAACCCGTCCCCGACACAGCCCCCTTCGCCTCGGCCTCCGGCGCCGCAACGCTGGTCTTGCCCGGAGACCTGGGTCCCCTACGCGCGCGGCGGCTGCGGGCCCGCGGTGGTTTTGTGCGCGCCCGGAGGCGAGGCCGCCGAGGGGGCGTGCGCGGGCTCCGACGTCACCCGCCCGGTATCCACCATGGACGCCGACGGAACCATCGGCACCCGGCTCTACCGCCTCGCGGATGGACGCATCGGGGGAGCGTGGCCCGAGGGCATGGGCGGTCCTCCTGACGCGCTGTGGATGCCCGAGGGACTACCCCCGCTCGATCGGGTGATCGCAGCGGGGGTCACGTCGTGTCCCGCGGGCTGGTCACGTCGCGCGGACCGGGCCTGCGACCCAAACCTCTCGACCGCCTGCCCGCCGGGTGCGTGGGCCCTCCCCGGCGGAGCCTGCACCGCGACTTCCCTCCGTGACTGCCCCGCGGGCGAGTACGCGGCGATCCCTGCGGAGGCGGTTGGGCAGCGGGTGGTGTACGTCCGTGCCGACGCGATGCCTGCGGGGGACGGTACTCCGCAGCGTCCCTTCAACTCCCTCACCGCGGGCCTCGCCGCCGCGGGAAGCTCCGGGTGGGTGCTCGTCGCGGCCGGGGACTACGCGCCCATCGCGGTCACGGGTTCGGCGCACGTCATCGGTGCGTGCGCGGCCCGCGTCACCGTCACGGGCAGCCCGACGCCTTCGACCACGCTCGCTCCGAGCGTCCTCGCCGAGGGGAGCGGCGCGTCGCTCGACCTCCGCGGCGTCACGGTGCGCGAGGGCGCGGGGGCCGTCGTTGCCCGCGATGGGGCCGCGCTCACGCTGCGCGCCGTGCGGGTCGAATCGGCGCGGGAGTTCGGGGTCGGCGCGCTCGGCGCGGGCGCGCGCATCACGCTCGACGACGTCGCGATCGTGGCGCCGCGCGTGGCCCCGACAACAGCAAAGGCGCACGGCGTCGTGGTGGGGCGTCAGGCTTCGGCCGACCTGACCCGTGTGGTCATCGAAGGCGCGCGGGGCTACGGCCTCGACGCGAGCGGCGTCGGCACGCGCGTCGACGCCCGCGACCTCTGGATCACCGACACCAGCGCCGGACGCAACGACGCTGGCGTCGCGTACGGAGCGAGCGTGGCGGCGACGAGCGGGGCCCGTGTGACGGTGGAGCGGGCCTCGCTGCGGCGCTCGACGGTGATGGGCGCGGTGGCGGGCGAGGGGGCCTCCCTCACGCTGGCGAGCGTCACGTTGGAGGATACCCGCCCGGCCATGGGCGCCGACGGCGAGTCCTACGGCATGGGCCTCGTCGCCCTCGCGCGGAGCACCGTGGACCTCCGTGACGTGGCGCTCGTCGACAACTACTACAGCGGCTTGCTCGCGTCGGGGACGGTCACCTTGCGCGGCGTGTTGGTGCGGGGCACGCGCGAGCCGAGGAGCACGCTGCGCGCGGTGTCTCCCTCCGCCGGCGTCACGGTGCTGGGGGGCGGGCGCGTGGTGGCCGAGGGGCTCCGCTGCCAGGCCAATCAGGGAATCGGCATCCGCGTGGAGGGCCTCGACAGCCGCCTGGACGCCACCGACCTCGTCCTCTCGGGCACGCGCCCCTTCTCCGACGGAACCTCGGGCTACGGGCTGCTGGTTCGGTCGGACGCGCGGGCGACCGTTGCCCGCTCGCTGGTCGACGACAACCGGGCCGCGGGCGTGGTCGCCAACGGCCCCGGCGCGCTGCTCGTGATGACGGACACGATCGTGCGCGGGACGCTCGCGGGGCCGCCCGGGCGCGGTCGCGTGACGGCGGTGGGGGCGGCGGCGCAGGACTCGGGGCGCATCGAGGCCACACGCGTTCGTTTCGTCGATGGCTTCGGCACGGGCATCGGTGCGGACAGCTACGGCGAGCTCGCGCTTGTCGCGTGCAGCATCGAGCGAACCAGCGCCGCCACCGAGGTCGTCGGGACGCCGCACGACTACATCGGCCAGGCGATGACCCTTACCGACCGGGGGCGCGCGACGATCGTCGACACCGCCCTCGTCGACAACGCGCGCTATGGCATCGGCATCGACGGGGCGGGGACGGTTCTCTCGCTCGCCGGGTCGGTGATTCGAGGGACCGGGCTCTCCGACGACGCGCCCCGCACCTCCTTCACCCTCGCGGTGCGTGACGGGGCCGTCGCGACCGTGGCGCGCACGCGCTTCGTGCAAAACCGCGTGACCGTGGGGGCGACCTCCCACGGCGCCAACGCCACGCTCTCGCTCGAAGACTGCGTGATCGACGATGTCCGCCCGACGCGGGAAGAGGCCTCGGCCCTCGGCGTCCAGGCCGCGCGGGGGGCCTCCCTCCGCCTCGCCCGATCGCGGGTGTCGGGGAGCCACACGGCCGCCGCGTCGGCCTACCACCCCGGGACGCAGCTCACGATGACCGACGTCGCGCTGACCGGGACGCTCCCCGGCACCATCACGGGGGAGCCGGCCGCGGGCGTCGGGCTCGTCGTCGGACTCGGCGCGTCGATGACGCTGCGCCGCGGCTACGTCGCCGACAACCGCCAGGTGGGGGCGTGGGCCACGGACCCCAACACCACCCTCACACTCACGGACGTGCTCGTCACGCACACGTCGCCCTTCACCAACGGCGCGCTTCACGCGTACGGAGCGGGCCTCGTCGCGCAGGCTGGCGCGCGCGTGGACGCACGACGGGTGGCGGTCACCGACGTTCACGGCGCGGCGGTGATGGCGACGCTCGCGGACGTGCCGGGCGAGCGCATCGGCGGCGCCTCGGTGCGGGCGGAGGACCTGTTCGTGCGGTCGGTCGCCTCCGAGGTCGTCGTGCTTCGCCGCGCGTCGCCGCCCGCGTCGTACGGGGTTCACGTCGGGTCCGGGTGCACATTGGAGGGTTCGCGCGCGGTGATCGACGGCGCGGAGTGGGGCTTCTTCCAATCGGCGGGGGCGCTCACGCTCCGCGCGGCGGTGGTCGTGCGACAGACCCGCGGCGTCGGCGCGTCGAACGGTGCGACCGCCGAGCGCCCGCTGGTGCTGGAGGCGGTGACGTCGAGCGACGTGGCGGGCCCGGTGGCGCGCGACATCGAGCTCCCGGAGGCGCTGCTGCCGTCGCCTCCCGCGCCGTAGGGACTCAGCGCGGGGCGAAGGCGACGCCGCGAAACACCTGATTGACGCCCGCGGTGGCGACGGTGGTGATCGTGGCCGCCCACGTGACCGCATCGACGGCCAGACGAAGGAGCCGCGTGCGGCCTTCGGTGGTGGTTCCGTAGAGCACATAGTTGGCCCCGTCGACGCGGCCCGTGAGCCCGCGGAGCCCGTTGGAGAGGCCCGGCACCGAACCGACCATCGACCACCGACCGCCCACCAGCCGCCACACGAGCACGCCGCCGCCCGAGAGGGCCGCGCGGTCGTCGGCGATGAAGAGAAGGTCGGCGGCCCCGTTGCGATCGGTGTCGAAGGGGACCACCCCGTACGGCGAGAGCGTGTTGGTGAGGGGGAAGCCCGGCAACTGCGTGATCGCAGCGGTGGGCACGCGCGGCAGTGAGTTCGTCGCAAACACCCCGGAGCCCTCCGGGACAGACACCGAAGCCAGGAGCTGCGACCCGAAGAGCGTGAGGGAGCGCGCGATGATCGGCGAGGTGACGAGGGTGGTGGCAGGCGATCCCGCGTAGCCCGTGTACGTGAGCTGACCCATCGAGGGCGACGCGTGCAGCGCCCAGAAGCCCGTCCCATCGACCGTCACCGCCGCGCGCACCGACGCCTGGTCGAGGCCCGCCGCGGTGGCCACGGAGGTCCGCGTGTCGACGACCCCACCAGCGCTCACGCGGGCGAGGGTGCGCGAGCCGAGCGAGGTCGCGACGGCGGCGGTACCGAGCGGGAGCTCGTAACCGCCGAGGGTGACCCACGCGCCGTCGACCGAGCGGGAGAGCCCGCCCTCCGCCGAGGCTGACCCGGAGAGCGTGAGCGCCCGGTTGACGCCCACGGTGGTGGTGGGAAGCGCGATGGACGGCCCCGCGGTCGTGCCCGTCACGCCGTCGTACGCGTCGATGAACACGGGCGCCGCCGCGCCGCTGAGGGGCGTCACGCCGTCGCCGAGTCGCACCACCCAGACGCGGTCACCGACCGGAGGCGTCACCGGCACATCGGGCGCCGCATCGACGCCTGCATCGGGGACCATCGGGCAGCTCAGCACGGTGACGTCGCGCGCCGCCCACACCGCGGGCTGGGCGGTGGCGTCGAAGCGCCAGAGGGGCGTCGCGTTGAGCTGGATCCTGCAGCCCGAGCGGATGCCGCCCGCCGTGACGACATCGTTCGCGACGCGGAGCCGCAGCGCGGTCATCGACGAGAGCACCGCCGTGGAGACCGGCGCCTGCTGGAAGCCCGTCCCGGCCGCGCCGAAATCGCCCGTGACCGTGAAGGCGCCCGAGATCAGCTCGTGCTCGTAGCCATCGAGGTTGGTCACGAGGTCGCTCGCGGCGCTCACGTCCTGCACGAGCGGCGCGAGCGGCACGCCCGTCGCGACCCGCACATACCCCGTGACCCGCGTGCCCCAGCGGCCCGAACCCATCGGCGCCGTCGCGACGCTCTGTAGCGTGAAGCGAACGCGGTCGCCGGGTGTCGGGCGCGGGCTGAGGGTGGCCGGGTCGACGGCGACGAACAGGGCCGGGCCGGTCCGCTCGGCCTGGACGAAGAACCCGCCCGGATCGTTCGCCGACACGGTTCCGTCGGCACGGAGCGTCGGCGCGGTGACGTAGGTCACGATCACGTTGTCGAGCGCGAGGTTGGCCGGGCCCACCGCCGCGGCTCGTGCGGCGGCGATCTGTTGGGACGGCGTCAGCGTCGGCACGTCCATCGTCGGCACGTCGGGCGTTGGCACGTCGGGCGGCGACACCACGTCCGGCGGGCTCACGTCGGGCGGCGTCGGCACATCCGGCGGGCTCACGTCGGGCGCGGGCGTGTCGAGCGCCGGTACGTCCGGGCTGGCGACGTCCATGGCGCCATCGGGCGAGGGGACGTCGGGCGCTCCCTGATCCGCGGCGGTGCCGTCCGCGGCGGCGTCGGGGGTGACCTTGGCCGCATCCGGTGCGTCGTCGGGGAGCGACATGTCTCCCCCGCGCGCCGTGCAGGCGGAGGCTGCGCAGAGCCACGAGGCTGCCAGGATCGACCGAGCTTTCATGCGCGGAGGCATACACCAGCGCGCGGCCGATCGCGAATCCCTGGCGGGCGACTTCCGTTCAGTCGAAGCAGGGCTGGAGGAGCCCTGTCGCCGGGTCGATTCCGCCGCAGGGCCGACCGGCATCGCGGCGGGCACCTCGCACCCGTGGCGCGCGGCGCGGACCCGGCGCGGCAGGTTCGCGCGGCGAGGGGTCTCCCAGGCACACGATCATCAAGCCCGTGCGGGGGTCGAGCTGTCCGCAACGGTGGCCCGCGGTGGGGGTCACGCCGCGCGACCGCTCGGACGGCGCGAAGCACACCACCATGAGGCCGGTCTCGGGGTCGAGATGACCGCAGGTGCCCCGCGCAGCCCGTCGATGCGGCGTCGGCTGGTCGAGGCACACCCGAAACAGACCCGTGCGCGGGTCGAGCGCCCCGCACGCAACCTCCGCGCTCGGCGTCACGGCCTCGAGGCGATTGCTGGCGATGACGCCGGTGAGCGCGGTCGGGTCGACGGTGAGGTTGGCGTGGCCGCGCGCGAAGAGGGTGCACGTGCGCACGCTCGTCGGGTCGAAGGCGACCGGCGTGATCCCGATGACCCGCCCGTCGCACACCAGCGTCGCGCGCGGCGGGTCGGTGCGCACGATCACCTGCTGACCGAGGGCGGGCAGGGGCAAGAGCACGGCGGCCAGCGCGGCGACGAGTGGGCGCATCGCCACGAAGCTACCAGAACCGCCGCCCGGCGAGTCCAGCGAACGCCTCAGCGCTTGTGCCGCGCCAGGAGCTGCCCCGCGATGACCAGCCGCTGAATCTCGGTGGTCCCTTCGTAGATGCGCAGCGCGCGCACCTCGCGGTAGAGCCGCTCGCAGGGGTTGCCCACGACGACCCCGGAGCCGCCGTGGAGCTGGAGCGCGCGGTCGATGATGCGCTGCGCGGCCTCGGTGGCGTACATCTTCCCCATCGCGGCTTCGAGCGACACGCGCGGGGCGCCGCCGTCCTTCACCCACGCCGCGCGATACACCAGCAGGCGGGCGGCATCGAGCTCCGTCGCCATCTCCGCCAGGTACGCCTGCGTCGACTGGAACTCGCTCAGCGCGCTCCCGAACTGCCGACGCTTCTGCGTGCGGTCGAGGGCCTCGTCGAGGGCCCGGCGCGCCATGCCCACCGCCGCGGCGCCGACGGTGCTACGGAAGGCGTCGAGGGTGGTCATCGCGATGCGAAACCCGTCGCCCACCGCGCCGAGCAGCCGGTCGGCCCCGAGACGGCAACCGACGAAGCGAATCGAGCCGATGGGATGATCCGCCATCAGCGGAATGGGTCCGTCGAAGATGAAGCCCGGGTCGTCGGGGCGCACGATGAAGGCGGTGATCCCCTTGCGGCCCGCGGCGCGGTCGGCGTTGGCGAACACCACGTAGTGCCCGGCGACGCCCGCGTTGGAGATGAAGGTCTTGGCGCCGTCGAGCACCCACCCGTCGCCGTCGCGGGTGGCGGTGGTGAGCATCCCGGCGACGTCGCTCCCGGCGTCTTCTTCGGTGATGGCGAAGGCCGCGAGGGAGCGCCCCGCGAGCACCGCGGGGAGGTACTCGCGGCGCTGGGCCTCGGTGCCCGCCAGCACGATGGGGTAGCTCCCGAGCCCCTGCATCGCGAACACGGTGTCAGCGAGCCCGCTGGCGTACCCGAGGGCCTCGCGGACGAGGCACACCGAGCGCACGTCGACCGCGTCGGGCGTGCGCGCTTCGAGGCCGCCCACCGACGCCGGCACGCAGGCCCGCAGCAGACCCCGCTCGGCCAGCAGCCGAGCCACCGCGTGCGGGTCGTGGGAGAGCACTTCGGGGCCGAGGGCGACGGCGCGAGCTTCGGCGGCGAGGGGGCTGTGGCGCGCGTCGAAGAAGAAGGTGAGGTCGTCGCTCGTGAGGGCGCAGCGGGCGTCGGATTCCATGCCGTGCGGTGTACACGCGGTGGCCCCGCGAAGGGAAGGCGCTCAGCGCTTGGCGGCGGGCTGCACCACGTGGAGGACGCCGTAGCGCCCCTCGGTGCGGCGCACGGCGTAGCGACCGTCGGGGGCCGCGCTGGCGGCGTCGCAGAGCGTCGCGGCGTTGAAGGGACACGCGCGACACTTCCCGCGGCTGAGGGTCCCCTCGGGCGGGCGCGCGCCCGACCAGTACGAGAGGGCCCACTGGAGGTCGCGCTCGGCGCGGGCGCGGTGGTGGCGAAACACCCAGAGCCCGAAGGCGTCGTCGTCCACGCGCCGGTACGTGAGCCCCGCGAGCGGGTCGGGCATCCCCGCGGCGGTGCGCACCTCGGTCGCGCTGAGGCCCTCGCGGGCGGCTTCGAGGGCGCGGTCGGCGATGAGGGCGGCGAGGCCGTCGGTCACCTTGCGCCCGCGGGGGAGCACGGCGACGCCGTAGAGCAGCCCGTCCACCTGGAAGCCGTTGGCCTCCAACATCCGACCGTAGGCCTCCACCTGCACGACGTGCGACGGAAACAGCTCGCGTCGCCCCGAGAACTTGAACTCCAGCACCAGCCGCGCGCGCCGCCCCTCCAGGTGGATCCGATCGGCGCGACCGACGAGCCGGACACCGTGGATCTCCGACGAGAGCGGCATCTCGACCAGCTCGAGCGGCTCGCCCGCGGTGATGGCGCGGCTGATCTCGTCCTGCGTGATCTCCACCGCCTCGGCTTCGAAGACGGCGTGGCCCGCGGCGCCCGCGGCGAGCTCGGCGCTCTCGGTGCGGAGCGAGTGAGAGCGCGCCAGGTGCACCTGCATCTCGCAGTAAAACTGGTTGGACAGCGTGCTCACCGACACGCGCGGGAGGCGCGGCGGCTGCGGCCGCTCGAGAAACGCTCGGATCGCGTCGACGCGCTCCTCGGTGAAGAGCGCGTCGAGCGTGCCGTCCATGCCGCCGCGGCGCACCGAGGCGTAGAAGCGCCCGACGGGTTCGGTGAAGAGACCGGCCTCGTGGAGCGACTCCCACGCGGCGCGCAGCGAACCCAGGCTGGAGATGAGCGCGTACAGCTTCGGCGCAAGCTCGGCGCGCGCCATCGCGATCTCTGGCGAGGGCACTGGGTCGACGAGCACCGGCTGGTTCATGCGCCTTGGGGTGGCAGTGTACCCCACACCGGGGCCACCGCGGGGGCGCCACGGCGAAGCGATGGGAATGTCAGGCGGGCGAGGAAAGGGCTTGACAGAAGCGCGGGAGGGGTGCGGTCAGGCCGCCTGGTGGTCGGACTTGCCCTCGGCGGCGGCGCGTCGGGCGTCCTCCTCGGCGATGGCCTTCTTCAGCCACACCTTGGCGTTCTTCATCTTGCCCACCTCCTCGGTGCGCTTGCAGAGCGCCTTCCAGGCGGCCTCGCGGTCGGGGGCCGAGAGGGAGGCGAGCTCGGCGCGGTGCTTCATCCACACGGCCACCGCCTCGCCGGGCAGCTCGATCTCGCCGATGCGGGCGTAGAAGCCCTCCGCCGCGGCGGGGAGCTCGACCGGGGGCGGCTCGACGGGGGCCTCACCGCGGGGCGGGGCGACGGGCTCTTCGTCCCGCGGCGCCATCGGGGACTGGTTGAGGTCGACCCCGCCGCCGGGCTCCTGCACGTTCGCCGGGATGGTCTCGAGCTCCATCTCGTCGAGCACGCCGAGGCCGAGGATCGAGAGCGTGGCCCGGCGCTTCGCCTTGGTCTCGCACTTCATCAGCACGTTGACCGGGTCGATGAGGGGGACGGTCGCCGTGGCGGTCTCGACGCGCCCGTTGGGGTGCTTCGCCCGGCACACGGCGTACACGAGCTTGGTCCCCGCGAGGTCGATCACCTTCGGGCCGTCGATGATCTCCCGGTCGAGCTTGTGGATCGCCGCGAGCTGGTCGGTGGCCCCGCGGGTCGCGTAGAGCACCTCCTTGCCGTTAAGCCGCAGGAAGGCGAAGGGCTGCGCGTGGGGGTTGAGCCCCAGGCCCTCGCACATCTGCACGTAGAACCGCGCCCGCTCGTTGGGGCCGAGGCCCGACAGGTCGCCGCGCAGCACCAGCGACTCGATCACCTTCGTGCCGGTGCGCCCGTCGATGCCGAAATCCGCGCGCTCCGTCTTCTCCGTCTTCTCGCTCATGGTCGTCTCTCCGTGTGAGGGCGCGCGTGCGCCCGGGTGCGTGTTCGTCGTCACTTCAGACCTCGTCGCCCGTCGCGTCGAGCGCGTCCATCCACGCGTCGCGGCGCTCGTCACAGGCCGTGATGAAGGCCTCGTCGCGCGAGAGCTCGGCGTCGTGGTCGACCTCATCGTGCGTGCTCACGTCGTTGGACGGCATCACCGCGGGGACGAGCGGCGCGTCGCCGTTCGCCACCCCGAGGCGGCGCTGCGCCTCGCGGATCACCCGGTCCTTCTTGAAGCGCGGGTGGGCCTTCCAGTCGGCCCACGTGAGCTCCGCGCGCAGCCGAACCAGCTCCTCGAGCTCCAGCGCGCCCTCGATGGGCCGCTCGTCGTAGTCGTCGGGGAGCGTCTCCGCGTCGATCACCAGGGCTGTGCTGCGTGCGTCGTTCATGCCCCGAAGGATGCGCACACCGGGCGGCCGACACAACCGTCGGACGGTCAGACTATGTCACCGCGGACATTCCCCGTCACTTGCGTCCACGGACGCGCGACGCCCCCGTGGCGACCTCGTCGGCCCCGTCGTCTGCCGTAGCGCTCGTCGGCGCCGCGCAGGCCGCCAGGGTCGCGTCGAACCAGTCGAGCAGCACCCCGTGGTCGTGGGCGCTCTGGGCGCCGATCACCAGCCGCTCCCACCCCAGGCCGTCGGCGCGCAACCCCCGCCGCGAGAGCGCCTCCAACGCCATCGCCACCGAGCGGTCGGGGGAGAGCGCCGCCACCGCCTCCGCCAGCCCGACATCGCTGGTGGGGACGGCACCCATGCTTGACGCAATACCCGGTATTGCTTGCCCGCCGCCCGTGATTGCTGAAGGCGTCGAGCCCATCGCTTGCCCGGTCCCCGGCATCGCCGCGGCGCTCCCGCCCATGGCCTGAGCGCTCGCGCCCATCGCCGGCCCCGCCGCGCCGGGCTGGCCGACGGCGGCGCGGGCGAAGGGGCGCGGGTCGGGGCGGAGGGCGCGGTCGAAGTAGTCGCTCGGCAGGCGATACGTCTGCACCACCGCCATCATGACGTCGGCCCCGAGCGAGCGGTCGCCCCCGAGGATGGCCGCCACCGTCCCCTGCTCGCGCCCGATCGAGGCCGCGAACTCCCGCTGCGTCACCCGCTGCCCGCGCGCCGCGCCGAGCGCGTCGATCAGCTCGGAGAGCCGATCGCGCCGTCGTCGCGCGGTATCTACGGGCACCGCCCTGGGCATGGAGCGAAGCTACCCCGGCCCAGGAATGTCCGCAATAGCCCTTGACCCTTGCCGATAACTTGCGCAATATTGCAAACCATGACGCGGAGGCCAGACGAGCCCATTTCGGGCAATATCGCACATCACTCAGGCAGCACCTCGCGGCGCAAGCCGAGGGTCCGCGCCGCGGGGGAGGGCGCGCA
>JBILLV010000163.1:0-20702 GCA_044375895.1 Polyangiales bacterium
CTCCCAGAGGCCCGCGAGGGGGAGCAGCGCGCCGCCCGTCGCGTGAAACCAGTGCGGGCGCTTCACCTTCCCCTCCGTCTTCCACTCGTACCAGCCCGTCGCCAGCACGACGCACCGGCGCTTCTTGAAGGCGTCGCGGAAGCTCGGACGCTCGGCGATGGTCTCCGCGCGGGCGTTGATGCAGCGGGCCGCCATGTCGCGGTCCTTCGACCACGACGCGATGAGGCCCCAGCGGAGCGTGCGCACCACACGGCGCCCCTCGCGCAGCCCCAGCACGGGGAGCGGTTGCGTCGGGGCGATGTTGTACGACGGCGACCACACCGTCAGCGGCTCCACCTCGGCGTCGAAGTCGCGGGCGTTGGCGTCGAGCTCCTGATGGTTGGTGATGCGGCCGCACATGCGCGGGATCGTGCCGCGTGCGCGGTGGGCGTCGCGAGCATCCGGCAGCGTTTCGGGGCGCGCGGCCGGAGCTCCCGTCAGCCCACCGGCCACCACGTGAAGCGGCGCGCGATCTCGCCGCGGGTCTCCGTGCTCAGGTCGGTCCAGGTGGGGTCGTGGCGTCGCATCGCGGCGCCGAGCGTCGCAGGGGCGTCGTCGCCCGCGCGCAGGGTCACCCGCAGGGCGGGCGATCCGCTGAACTGAAGCCGCAGGGCGACCTCGAGCTCGAGGACGCGCGCGTGGGCGAAGAAGCCGGGCACGTAGGGCCGCGACCGTCGACCGAGCTGCATCGCCTCCGCGACCCCGAGCGCGGTGATGCGCGCGAGGCCCCAGCGCTCTTCGCGGTGGTGCTCGACCGAGGGCGTACCCAGCCACCGCTGCGCTTCGCGCACTACCGCTTCATCGAGCGCCAGGCCGCGGCCCCACCCGGCCAGCTCGTCGCGCGTCCACCGGCGCGAGGCGCGCCACCCGCAGCGGGCGCAGCGCAGGGCCGTGGCGCAGACGAGCGGGTGGAAGTCGGCCCACAGGGTCGGCGGGACGTGGTGGACGCTGCGAAACACCATGAGGTCACTCCGGGAGACCTCCGCCCTCCTCGGCCGCGCGACGGACACGACGCTACGTCCCCGTCCGCGCGCTGGTCAACGGCCGTCACGGCCGAGCTCAAGGCCCCACGGACGGTGCCGATGAATGGCGCATGGAGAAGCGGCGCTTCGGCAACTATGTGCTCAAGGAGAGGATCACCAGCGGCGGGATGGCGGACGTCTTCCGCGCCTCGCGCGAGGGGGTGATGGGCATCTCCCGCGAGGTCTGCATCAAGATGATCCGGAGCGGGCTCGCGGATGGCGAGATCACGGCGATGTTCATCGACGAGGCGCGCATCTCGACGGAACTCCGGCACGCCAACATCGTGGGGGTGGAGGACTTCGGCGAGGTCGACGGCGCGCTCTACATCGTCATGGAGTGGGTGCATGGCGCCGACGTGTCGGAGCTGCTCCGGCGCGCCGCGCCCGCGGGCAAGGGCCTGCCGCTGGGGATCGCCCTGCACATCCTCGGGGGCCTCCTGCGCGCGCTGGGGTACGCGCACGCGAAGTGCGACGCCAGCGGGCGGTGGCTCCAGATCGTCCACCGCGACGTCTCCCCGCAGAACCTCCTCGTCTCCTTCGAAGGGGACGTGAAGCTCACCGACTTCGGCATCGCGAAGGCGACCTCGCGCATGCACGCGACCGTGGGCGCGGTGCTCAAGGGGAAGTACGCGTACCTCTCGCCCGAGCAGGCGCTCTACGGGGAGGTCGATGGGCGCTCGGATCTCTTCGCCGTCGGCGTCGTCGCGCACGAGATCGTGACGGGGTGCCGGCCGTTCGGCGGGCCGACGTCTCCGGATCTCGTGGACGCGATCATCAACGATCGCCGCATCCCGCTCGCGGAGCTGCGCCCCGACCTGCCCGAGGGCGTCCGCGCGGTGATCAACCGCCTGCTCGCGTCGCAGCCGCGCGACCGCTACCAGAGCGCCGACGAGGCCCGCGCCGACCTCGAGCGCCTGCCCGAGTGGGCCGACGGGGCGCGGGCCCTGCGCGCGCTGATGCGGTCGACGTTCGGCACTGCGGCGTTCTCGACGCTCGACGACGCGAACCGCATCCTCGGGGCGATCGCCACGGAGATGACCCCCGCGACGAGCGATGCGTCGGCGGACACGGTCCCGGGACACACGCGCATCGAACGCCCGACGGCGGGTCGCTACGCCGCCGTGACCCTGGCCGCCCGGCCCGCTGCTGAGCCCGTCGTGGTCGAGACGACCGTCGTGGCTCGTGCTCCCGCAGCGCTCGGCGCCCTCGCCGCGTCACCGTCGGAGCCGACGCCCCTGGGCGTCGAGGTCGTCACCGCGGCGCGCGCGAGCGCGAGCCTGCGGCCGCGGGCCGCGGTGGCGATCACGCCGCACGCAGCCGCGATCCTCGGCGGCGCGCTGGTGGTGGTGGCGGGGATGGGCGTGTTCGAGATGGAGCGCTCGGCAGCTCGCAGCGCTGCTGCGGCGGCGGTCGCTCGCTCGACCGACCCGGTGATCCCGGGGCGTCCTGGCGTGCGTGGGCCCGTGATCCTGTCGCCCGCCGCGCAGGCGGACATCGCGCGGCGCATGGCGGAGCAGGCTGAAGAGCGGCGCCGGCGAGAGCTGGTGCCTGGGAGGATCTTCATCACGGCGCCCGTAGGTGTCCAGGTCATGGTCGACGGTCGCCTCTACCCGGAGAGCGAGCGAGACTTCTCCGTGATGGCGGGGCCGCACGACGTCGCTGCGGTGGACTCGCGCAACACACTGCTCGCGCGCCACCGCATCGTGGTGGACGCGGGACGCACTGCCTTCGTGGAGTTCGACGGGTCCCAGCCGATGCTGCGGGACGGCGGGGCGAGGGGGCCGTGAGGCCCCCCGCCCGCCTCGCCCCTCGCTACGCCGTCGCCAGGGCGATCTCGTTGGAGGGCACGATCACCCGCCCCGTCACCTCGAGGTAGTCACCTGCGAGGCGCTCCATCGCGAAGCGCGCGTCGGGGTCGGGGTTGTGGCGGTGGGCGACGGGAGCTGAAGAGCGGGGTGGAAAACGCCCTCAGGCGCCGGCGCGGAGCTGGCCGCCGCCGATGATGACGGCGCCGCGGGGGAGGACGGCGGTCATCGCGTGCCAGAGGTCGGCCTTCGCGCGGAGGGGGACGACGTTGGCCTTGCGCTCGCCGTCCCAGCGGCGCCCGGGGACCTGGCGCATCGTCTCGACCCAGGCGTCGAAGAGCGTGTCGTCGAGCTTCGAGGTGGTGACCACGAGGCCCTCCTCCTCCGCGGCGACGGTGACGGCCACGGGGACGAGCCGCGCCGCGAGCGTGGCCGCGAGGCGGTGGTAGCCGAGCGCGTCGATCGCCTCGCACACGTGGGGCACCGCGGGGGCCTCGGGGGCGCGGCCGACGCGGTGCACGAGCACGTTGCTCACGCGGTGCGCGTCGAGCGCCCAGCCCGGCAGCGACGCGGCGGCGATGTCGGTGCGCCCGAGCGCGCGGAGGGCGCGGGGCCAGTCGGCGTCGTGGGCCGCGTCGCCGACGCCCGCCCGCTTCGCGCAGGTGGGGCCGAGGCCGCGCTCCACGCTCGCCGCGTCGAGGAGCTCACGGCCACAGAGGCAGCAGTGGGTGGCGAGGATGGCGGTCGCAGGCGCCGCGAGGTAGCCCTCACCGAGCGGGGCGGCGGGCGCAGCCTCGTTGGCGGGGGCGTCGTTGGCGGGCGGCGGCGCGGGGAGCGTGGGGGCGTGGGCGCGCTCGTCGCAGGCCGGGCAGTCGCCGCAGGGGTGCTCGGCGCCCGCGGCGATGCAGTCGTCGACGGCGCCGTCGCGGTCTTCGCGCGAGGCGGTGAGGTAGCGGTCGAGGGCGCGGATCTCCTCGGGGCGCTCGCCCATACGGTAGTTGTCGAGCTCGGTCATGGCGGTGGGTCTCCTCGGGGGTGAAGGGGGAGCACCGGAGGGAGAGCGCCCGCGTGGGGCACCCTCCCTCCAGCGCCGGGCGTCACTCGTGGGGGTGCTCGTGGTGGGGCTGCGGGGCCTCGAAGATGCCGCTGACGTCGACGAGGCAGTCGCGACACAGGCCGTCGCGCACGGGGCGGGCGACGTTGCAGGACGTGCAGACCATCTCCGGCGGCAGGGCGCGCGCGTTGGGCGCCATGAGCGAGCGGGCCTGCCTCTCGGCGATGTCGCTGACGCAGTCGGGGCAGAGCAGCCCGAAGACCGCCTCGGCTTCGCGGCAGGAGTAGCAGAGACGGTCGTCGGGGATGACCGTCGCGTTGGTGTTTTGAGGGACGGCGAACAGCGTGAACGGCTTGAACATCAGGGCCTCCAATCCCCTGCAATGTAGCACTTTGATGCACGTCGCGCTACGAAGTTTCTTGCGTTGCGCGGTGATTGTTTTGCGGCTAGACCAGCGCTCGGAGACGAACGATGGCCACACCGAAGAAGACCTCCTCGAAGCCTGCTACCCCGCCGAAGCGCCGCGGCCCGAAGCCCAGCGGCGAGGCGTTGCCCAACGTCACGGGGCTGCGCATGCCGCCGGAGCTGACGGCGAAGCTGGATGCGTGGGTGGAGGAGCTGGCGAAGAGCAACCCCGCGGGCCGCGTCACGCGCTCGAGCCTCATCATCCACGTGCTGCGGGAGGCGGTGGCGCGGCACGAAGCCTCGAAGGGCGGCGCGTGACCGCCCGCTCGGCTGCGGAGGCGCTGGTGGTGCCGCTGCTGCCTCACCTCGGGGCGGCGGTGCGGAAGCACCCGCGGCCTGCGACGTGCGCGGTGCTGGTGGCGACCGCGGCGCGCGCGGCGGCGCTGGAGGGCCTGCGCCCGCGGGTGCTCGACGACGGACGGGCGCTGGTGGCGGTGGCGGCCGAGGAGCTCCGCGCGCTCGTCGACGCGCACTCGGTGGGCCAGGAGGACCTGCTCGGCGCGCCGCTGGCCGAGGGGCAGACCTGGTGCCTCGCCCTCACCGACGACGGCGCCGTCCTGGCACCCATCGCGTGGCCGGCGACGTCGGCGACCCGGGCGGCGATGCGGGTGGCGCGCTCGTAGGCGACGCGCGGGGCCGCGGCGACGCGGGGCGGGGGCTGCGCGCTGGGGCCTCGGGGCGGTGGTGCGGGAGGCGAGGCCCGTTGGGACGTCGCGCGGCCCGAGCCGCCCGCTTCGTCGCTCTGCCGAGGCGGGGCGGGGGCTGCGCGCTGGGGCCTCGGGGCGGTGGTGCGCGAGGCGAGGCCCGTTGGGACGTCGCGCGGCCCGAAGCCGCCCACTTCGTCGCTCTGGTGGGTGTCGGAGAGGGTGTCGTGGAGCGAAGGGAGCCGGGCGGGCGTCAGTGGGTGCCGGTGAGTGGTCTGGTGCCTCCCCAGAGATTTCCTTTGGAGCGGCGCCCCCAGCTTCTGAGCGGACCGCAGCGTGGGTCGGTGGGGTAGAGAGGCCGGGTCCCGCGCGCGGAGCCACGCGCAACCCCGCGAATGAACTCGGTGCCCTCAATGCCGCGGGGTGAGCATGGCGAGCACGGGGGTGGCCGACCTACCCCACCGACTCACGCAAGGTATAATTTTGCCTGGGGCACGCGAAATCGAGGGGATGTCGGTGCATCGGTGGATCGGTGCAGAGCGACGACGAGCGTCACTCCCGTGATGACGTGGAGGACTCTGGACTCGGACTCGATGGCAGCGCTTCGTGCTCCGCGCACCACGCGGCGATCGATTCGGTCGGCACACGGTGCCGGACGACGACTGGAGGGGTACCCGCGCGAGACTGAAGGAGCGTCCGCTGCGGTGACGGGTTTGGCCATGAGACGCCAGCCTCCAAGCGAGCGGGGCGGGGCAGGGGAGGGGGCCGGGCAACCTCGGGGTCCCAGCTTCGGGCGTCGACGCACTGGTGCCTGCCCTCGTGGCGCCACCCCGAGACGCATTCCGAGTGGCTCGTGGATAGAGGCCGGCGCCCTGTGCCGGGGCCCAGGCAGCGGCCAGAACTTCACACCCCCTTTCACACCCCGCGGGCGAAACGAGCCGGACCAACGGCTGCGCCCTGGAAACGGTTGTGACCCTTACCGAAAGCCCTGGAAACAGGTGGAAACGCTAGGAAATCGCGTTCCCAAGCTGAACGTCGCCGGTTCGATCCCGGTCGCCCGCTCCACTAGTTTTCTTGGGGGATTTGGTCAGCCGTAGCACCTTGGCACGCCGTCGTGGCCTTGGTGTGGCCTAGCCAGGGGGGCCTGGGCGGTCTCGGCGGCCTTCTGGAGGTGGTCGGGGCTGAGGTGGGCGTAGCGATGGGTCACGGGGACGACGCAGGATGCGACTGGTCCTCGCCGTGCCGCGCCGGTCGCCATCGCTGTGTGCTCACTGCCTCGCGGCATGCAGCGCGCGCCCGCTTCAGCGCCGGCCGTCGCCGTCAGCCGCCTCGAAGGTACACGTCGGCGGCCACGGCGAAGCCCTGCTCGGGCGTGCATTCGAAGCCGCCCGCCTCGTCGACGAAACACAACTCGTACCTCTCGTCGCTGTACTTGTAGAAGCCGAAGGTCCAGCGGTCGGCGCTGAAGTGCCGGAGGCGACAGAGGTGCGTCGGTGTGTTCCGCAGTCGTTCGAGCTTCTCCTCGCGCGTCTCGCCGCCGGAGGGCGGCCCGACGAGATCGGGTTCGGTGAACGCGTCGACGTAGCAGAACTGCCCGTGGAAGCGGATGGCGAGCCGGACGTACCTCCCGGCGTAGCGCTCCGCGGCGAACGCCTCGAGCCGACGACGGACGTCCTCCTTCGTCCGCTCTGGGATCTTCACGCCGCCGGCGTCGGGGGCGTACATCCAGACCTTGCTTGCCATGTCGGGAGTCTCTCACGAGTTCGGCATACCGTCCGCCGCGCGGCTTGACGCGGCGCGAGGCCGCGCCGAGAACATCGCCCATGCGAGAGAGCTCCCACCCGACCGCGACCGAACTGAAGGGCATGCCCACCGCGGACTTGATCGCGAGGATCACGCGCTGCGGCCTGGACATCCCGCCGGGCCTGCCTGAGGAGATCGTGCGGCGCGGCGAGGAGGCGCGCGTCCCGCTGTGCGCCATCGCATCGGATGCGGCGGCGTGGGAGGCGGACGAGGCGCCTGAGGCGTGGACGCCGATCCTCGCCATCTTCCTCCTCGGCGCGATCGGCGACGCGCGGTCGGCACCCGTGCTCGTCGAGGTGCTCCGCACGCGGGAGCTGGGCGATTTTCTGTGCGAGGGGATCGCGGGCATCCTCGCGTGGCTCGGGCGCGGTGCCATCGAGTTCGTGGACCCCGCGGCGCGCGATCCCGCGCTCGACTCCTTTCAGCGCGCGATGGCGACCCTGGCGCTGTACGGGATCGGGTGCCGGGACCCGTCTGCACGGGGCGAGGTCGCCGCGCGGCTGACGAGCGTTGTCCGCGAGGCGGACGACGCGGAGTTCGTTGCCCTGGTGGCGGACGCGGTCGCGCACGTCGACGACGTGGATGCCCAACGGGCGTTGGACGCGGCGTTCGCGGAGGGGCGCGTCTTCGAAGGCATGATCGGCCGCGACGACGTGACGCGCCTCCGCGAGGAACCCCCTTGGACGCTGGTGCGCGAGATCTCCGACCCGATGGGCTTCTTCTCCGCGAGGATGCTCGATCAATTGCGGCGAGTCGAGCGGGAGAGGACCGAGCACCGCGCGCGAGCTGCCGAGCGTCCGGCAGCGAACGCGCGCCTGCGGTCTCCGAGCACCGAGGGCGGGGCCGGCGCCGCGGTGCGCGCCACGCTGAAGGTCGGTCGCAACGACCCGCTGCCCGTGCGGGAGCGGGAAGAAGTACAAGAAGTGCCACGGCCGATGAGCGGCGGTGGGCATCTGGTTCGTAGTCGAACGATCAGGAGGGGCCAGGTGAGCGCCTGCGGGTCGCCCGTCGAGTGATCACGGCGGCGTCACAGGTGCGGGGTCCGACGAGGTGTGGTCGTGCACGATGCGCCAGACGGAGCCGCGGCGTTCGAACACCAGGGAGAACACGCCGCTGCCCGGCGACGCGGTCTCGGTGAGCCGCCAGCGCCCGAGCACCACCGCGCCGTCGGCCCCAAGGGGCGTCACCTGCAGCACCTCGAACGCGAGCGCTCCCATTGACGCCCGGTCGTGGCCGTACCGCCGCTGGTACGCGTCGAAGGTCTCGCGCCACCCGCGACGCACGCGCCCCCCGGAGGTGAACACCAGCTCCGCGCCGCGCGCATAGTGGTCCATGAAGGCCGCGAGGTCGCCGCGGTTCCACGCGTCGCGCTGCTGCGCGAGCACGCCGGCGACGGCCGCGCGGTCGGCGTCGGTGAAGCTTGCACGGGGGCTCGCGCAGGCGGCCAGGAACACCATCCAGAGCGCGAGCGCGGCGGGTTTCACGCGGCCGACTATAGCGTATCCGCGGGCTCCGAAGCGTCGTCGCTCAGCGCGTCGCGTTGGCGCCCGGCGCGACGAGCACCAGCGCGTCGGGGGCGACGGAGTCGAGCAGATTGCCGGTCCGCCAGAGTTCCATCAGGGGTTCGAAGGGCGCCGCCAGCCCGGCGGTCGTCGCGAGCTCGCTGAACCAGGCGTCCCACGCGGCGTCGAACGCCTCGGTCCCACGCACGCGCGGTGGTGCCTCGACGAACAGGCCGACCTCCGTGGGTTTCCTGGCGAGCACCAGGCGGCGGTCCTGACCGAGTTCGACGGGTTGGTCGTGCGACATCGCCGGAAGCTCATTCGCCTTGCGGTGAAGGGCAGGATCGCCGCCTCCAGTGCAGCCCTACCGCGGATCGAACTTCCGACCGGAGTCGACATCGATGACCTCCTCGCACGAGCCGCCTCGGACGAGAGGCCCTTTGACGTGTGGATGCGCGCAGGCGGCCGCTGGGAGGAGGAGGTCGCGACGGCCTATGAACTCGTCGACCCCTGGCTCGCGGCGGTGCTACCCGCCCACCACAACGCGAACTGAAACGTGGAGGGAGGACACGGTTGGGGGGTCAGCTCTCAACGTTGCAGCACCTCGGCGAGCCCGACGATCCCCGCCGCGAACATCGAACGCGCGGCTCCCGTCACTTCGCGGTGAGCGCCGTGATCGCCTGCCCGAGGATCAACCCCTTGCGGGTAGCGCCTCGGACCAACACCGACATGCGCTCGGCGTGAGCGTGCACACGCGTCCGCGCTGCGGGCGGTTCGGTCACCGGCGGGAGGAGCGGCGGCAGCGGCGTCACGCTCACCGCGCGTTGTGGAGGCTCTCGGGCAGGTCGATCCCGTGACGGGCCAGGACGTCACGAACGCGCTCGCCCTCGGGCAGCACCGCGCGGTGGGCGACGAGCGTGGCGTCGAGGAGTGCGATCTGCTGCGCCTCCAGCGCTTCGATCTCGCGTCGGAGCGCGCCGATTGGGGCTTCGTCGTACGGCTCGGCGCGCTCGAGGTGCCGTAGTCGTGCATAGCGCGTCGCGAGAGCGTCCTCGTCGTTCCAGAACGCGGAGGCCGGGAGGGAGGGCATGGTCATAGGGGGCGTCCGGTTCGGGCGGTGCATCGTAGCAGCCGCGCGTTGGGGAAGGGAGTCGTCGCCCTCGGGCCGAGGACGCGGAGGGCTCACGGAACGGGCGCCAAGACCGACCCGTCGCAAGCGCGACGGGGCCACGTGCACTACGCCGCGGGAGCGTCTCGTTCAACGGGCGGCGCCGGGCTCATTGCACCTCGATGCTGCCGGTCGCCACCGTGATCGTCAGCGACTCGAGCCCACGACGATGGAACACCGCGAAGTGCTGCGTTGGCGCCATCCGGTCTTCGCTGGTGCTGGCGATGCCGTCGGTGGGGAAGCCGTGCTCCGTCGCCCAGCGGCGCGCGAGGTCGAGGCCCCGGCGGGCGCTGCTCACGACTGCCGGGCGTGCGCTCGGGTCGAAGCGGAGCCCGCGCAGGACGGCGTCGATCGACGCCCAATCCTGGTCGTCACCTACGGTGGCGACGACCGAGACCGCCAGTTCGCCGACGTCGAAGTCCGAGCGAAAGGCCGCGCGTCGGAGGAAGAGCTCGCCGCTGCGCGGTGCACCGCCTACGGTCTTCGTCGAGGGGGCCTCGTCGCCGTCGCGCCCGCCCGGGAAGCCCGATGAATGCCGCCCGCGGCGTGGTTGCCAGTCGAGCATCAGCCGCACGCCGACGCGCTCGCCACCCTGCGGGTGGAGGAACCACGTGTCCACTGGGATGATGGGGTTGTGCCCCGGCGTCGCCACCCAGCCCTCCGGGAGTTGGGCCTCGACGCGATAGACGGGATGGGTCGCTCGCCCGGGCAGCGCGACCTCCGAACGTCGGCACGAGACGCCCACCAAGGCCACGATCGACGCGCGCAGTAGCGAACGAGCGCTCATGAAGATTCCTCGCTTCCAGACGGATTCATCGGCGTGCCTCGCGGGTGGCGTCCTCACGTGCCGACCTCCGCGGGGAGGACGAGGCGCGGCACATCGGAGCGCCGATTGTACAGCACCACCTGCGTGCCGAGGGCAACTCGCCTCGGGCGCCATCGCACGCGCGGCGCACGACTTCGGCGAAACGAGCCTCCTTCGCGAGGCCGTGACTACCGCGCCATGACGTAGGTGCCGGGCGCGTCGCAGAGGGCGTCGTAGCCCGGCGCGCCGATGCGAGGAGGGGCCGTGTCACCGCGCGACTGCTGCGTGAGCCAGGCCTCCCAGGTGACCCACCACGAGCCGTCCGCGGGCGCGGTGGCCTTGATGAACGCGTCGGGGTCCGTGTACGTGTCCGAGGCGCGCGTGAGCTTCGTGCGGAAGCGCCGACCGCGGTGCCCCGGCTCGCTCACGATCCCCGCGTTGTGTCCGCCGCTCGTGAGCACGAAGGTGACGTCGCCGCGGACGAGGCGGTGGATCTTGTAGACGGAGCGCCAGGGCGCGACGTGGTCCTGCTCGGTGCCCACCACGAACAGCGGGACGCGGAGGTCGCTGAGGCTGATCGGGCGACCGCCGACCTGGTACTTGCCGTCGGCGAGCTCGTTGTGGAGGTAGAGCTGCCGGAGGTAGCGCGAGTGCATGCGGTAGGGCATGCGCGTGGGGTCGGCGTTCCACGCCATGATGTCGTTGAGGGAGTCCTCTTCGCCGAGCAGGTAGCGCCGCACGCCGCGGCCCCATTGCAGGTCGCCCGCGCGCAGGGCGACGAAGGCGCCGACCATCTGGCTCGCGTCGAGCACGCCGCGCTCTCGCATCGACTCGTCGAGGCTCGACAGCTGGCCCTCGTCGATGAAGATGGTCAGCTCGCCGGCGTCCTTGAAGTCCACCTGCGCGGCGAAGAGCGTGACGCTCGCGAGCCGGTCGTCGCGGTCGCGCGCCATCGCGGCGGCGGCGATGGCGAGGATCGTGCCGCCGAGGCAGTAGCCCGTCGCGTGGATCCTCTCCCCCGGGACGACGGCCCGCGCCGCGTCGATCGCGGCCATCACGCCGAGCGCGAGGTACTCGTCCATCCCGAGGTCGCGGTCTTCGGCCGTGGGGTTCTTCCACGAGATCATGAAGACGGTGTGGCCGCGGCTGACGAGGTACTTCACCAGCGAGTCCTGCGGCTGCAGGTCGAGGATGTAGTACTTCATGATCCACGCGGGCACGATGAGCACGGGCTCGGCGTGAACCGTCGGCGTCTCGGGCGCGTACTGGATCAGCTCCATGAGCCGCGTGCGGTGCACCACCTTGCCCGGGGTGATCGCGACGTCCTTGCCGACTTCGAAGCCTGCGATGGGGGGCAAGGGCCCGCCGGTGACCCGCTGCTTCACATCGCTCGCGAGGTGCCGCGCGCCGCGCAGGAGGTTGCGACCGCGCTCCTTCACGGTGCGGTCGATCACCTCGGGGTTGGTGAGGAAGTTCGCCGGAGAGCTCGCCTCGCTGACCTTGGTGAAGCCGAAGGCCACCATGTCCTCGTGGTGCTTCGAAACGCCGGGGACGTTCGTGCTCGCCTCACGCAGCCACTGCTCGGTGACGAGGTACGACTGGCTCATCACGTTGAAGGGCCAGCGCTGCCACGACGGCGCCGAGAAGCGCCGGTCGCTGGCGACGGGCGGCGACGCGTCGAGCCCGAGCGTCGACGCCGCGGCGTACTGCGCGACCTTCACGCCCCCGGTCACGGCGCTGCCCGCGAGCGAGAGCTGCTTCGATGGAGCGAGCGCGAGGTGCGCGCCCCAGTCGGCGTACGCGAGCGCCCACGCGGTCGGCGACGCGCCCTGCATCGCGCGGACGCGCAGCCCGTTGACCCTGCCGATCGCGCCCGCGAGCACGCCCCTCGAAGATTTCGTGTCGGGGTGGGAGGCGCTCGTCGCGTGGGTGTCGATCTCCCCTTGCTTGCCCTGCTTCTGCATCTCGTTCCTGCCGGTGTGTGGAGCCGTCGCCGCGGCGCGTTCCGTCGGACGCGAGAGGCGGCTCCGCGTGGAGCGACGACTCTACCCCCGACGCCGACGAACGGGAACGCGATGCTCACCCTCATGCGCGAGTCGCCCCAGCGCTTCGCGCGCTTCATCACGGGGGCGTCGGGAGCCGCGCGGAGCTGCGAGCCGGCGCCCGAGCACCCGCGTCAGGAGCTCAGGAGCTCGGGCAGCGGGGGCGCCTCCGCGGCGGCGTGCGCGGCCCGATCGCCCTCCGCCGCGAGGCTCGCGATGTAGAGCAGCACCCGCCGCGTCGGCTTGAGGATGCGCCGTTCGCGGGTGGCCTCGACGCGCGCGATCGCCTCTTCGAAGTGTCCCGCGCGCCGCAGGAGGTCGGCGATCACGGCGTCGGCGCCGCCGGGGTCGACGGCGACGTCCTGGCCCGCGAGCATCGCGCTGGCGAAGTGTTCCACGGCGTGGAGGCGGCAGGCGGTGGCGGCGAGGTCGTCGCCCGCATCGTCGCAGGCCCACGCGGCGTACACCGCCTGCCAGCCGGCGTCTGCGCGCGTGCCACACCCCGCGAACACCGCCGACGCCGCGAGGAAGGCGTTGGCGAGCGCCGGTCGCGTCGGGTCGGTGAGGAGCGTCTGGTACGCCGCCGTGCGCACGACGCGGGCGGCGCGCGGAGAGCCCACCGTGAGGTCGGGCGCGCAGTAGCCGCACGACGGGCAGCGCTGCACCCAGGCGGGCATCGTCGAGCGCAGCGTCTCCGGGGGGCGCGTGTCGAGGTCGGGTGTTCCCTCTTCGGTGGCGCGACGGGCGACGGTGTGCTCGCTCTCCGCGTCGCAGACGTGGCATCGGACCCGCTCGCGCGCTTCGTCGGTCATCGCGCCGCGACCCTCTCACACCGCGGCAAGGTGCGGGAAGGGTTCGGTGGTGCTCGTCCAGGTTGCGGACCGCGCGGGCGCATCTCGGCGGCGCTCGAAGTATTTCGATCGTCCGCGCGGCGTCGGCTCGGTAAGGTCATCGCCAGAGTCGACCTCATCGGACCGCGACTCGAAAGGAAGCTTCACCGATGCCCATGAACCTCCGCACGTTCGCGGTGGCCAGCCTCTGCTTCGTCAGCGTCTTCTGCGGCTGTGAGGCGCCGCCCGCCGCCCGGCCGCGCACCCGAACCGTCCAGACCCCCATGCCGCGCGGCCCCGCCCCGATGCTGCCGCCGTCGGCGCAGCGGGTGGCGGCGCTGTCCGGCATCGATCCGGTGTGGGTGGAGCGCACGCGGATCGCCAGCATGTACGACGGGGTGGAGGCCTATATGCGTCTCCGCACGCCCGGGGCGACCGGTCCGGCGACGCGCGCCAACACGCACCCCACGCTGGTGATCCTGGGTGATCGCTCGGGCAGCCGCGGCGCGGACCGCGACCGCGACGGCCTCAGCGACGAGGCGGAGGTCAGGATCGGCACCAACCCCGACGCCTTCGACACGGACGGCGACACGCTCCCCGACGCCTTCGAGATCTTCGCCACCGGCACGCTCCCCACCGTGACGGACACCGACGGCGACGGTATGCCCGACGCGCAAGAGTTGAACCTCGACGACCCGAACAGCTACGCGGACACCGACGGCGACGGATTCAAGGACGGCCAGGAGCGCGCGGCCTTCAACACCGACCCGCGGAGCGTCGACTCGGACGGTGACGGCTTCGGCGACGACCTCGAGTACTTCCTCGGCACCGCGATGAACGACTCCGCCCAGCCGACGGTGGACTCCGACGAGGACGGCGAGCCCGACGACTACGAGCGGGCCAACGGCACCGACCCCGCCGGCGCCGGCTCCAAGGGCGCCGACGGCGACGACGACGACGTCCCCGACTGGCTCGACCCCGACTCCGTGATGGCGGCGCGCGCGCGCGGCCGTCAGATCGCCGTCCCCGCGAACTCCGTCGATTGCAATCCCAACTCCCGCGGCGGCAACCGGGTCTGATCGCCCGGTTCAGCGCAGCCGCGCGCCGAGCCGCTCCTTTCGGCTCGGCCACTCCTCCGCGAGCATCGAGTACACCGCGCTGTGCCGCACGCCGTCGCCGTCAAACGCGGGCATGTGGGCGCGCAGCACGCCGTCGAGCGTCGCGCCGACCCGCTCGATGTTGGCGCGTGAGCGGGCGTTGCGCGCGTCGGTCTTCAGCGTCACGCGGCGCACGCCCCAGACCTCGAAGGCGTGCGTGAGCATCAGCAGCTTGGCCTCCGTGTTGATGGCCGTGCGCTGCGCGCTCGCGGCGAGCCAGGTCCACCCGATCTCGACGGCGTCGGGGCCGTCATGCGGCGGCTGCGGCGTCGGCCAGGCCCAACGTTCGATCGCGCCGAAGCGCGTGCTCCCCACGACGCGCCCAGAGCCCGCCTCGACCGTCGCGAAGGGGCACGCGAGGCCCCGCGCGGCGTCGTCGAGCGCGGTGCGGATGTAGCGCTCGGCGCCCGCGACGTCGCGGGGGACGCCGGTGAAGGCGTAGGTCGCGCGGTCTTCGCTGGCGGCGGCGACGAGGGCGTCGC
Source organism: Polyangiales bacterium (assembly GCA_044375895.1). Lineage (GTDB taxonomy): Bacteria > Myxococcota_A > Polyangia > Polyangiales > CAISKJ01. Next base: position 14,819 of record JBILLV010000163.1, read on the forward strand.
GGTGGCGCAGGTCGAGCGCTTCGAGCCGGACGTGGCGGCCCGACAGCGTGAGGGGGAAGAGGGGCGTCATGGGGGGGATCGTGCCAACGCGGTGGACCGGGCGAAAGGGCCAGTTCGAGGAAGTCGGACAGGCCAGCGGAGGCGCCCGCCGCGTGCCAGGGCGACGTCGACAGGGCGCCGCGCGGACGCGACCGGGGCGCCGTGCGCACGTCCGCGGGACGTCCCCACGGACGTGTGCATGGCGCCCCTCGCACAGGTGTGACGCGCCCTCGGACAGTGGGGCCGACACCGCCGGCCGCGGGGAGGGGACACCGCGCTCGCGGGGCGGTAGACCTTCGATGCGATGAGCACTCCCACCCGACACCCGCCGCTCGCCCCCGCGGCGACGTCCGCCGCTCCGACGACGTTGTCCGACGCCCCGCTCGACGCGCTCCGCGCCCGTCACGAGCCGGCGGCCCGCGCGGTGGGGGTGGTGAAGCGAAGTTCGGTTCCGGTGGACGTCGCGCTGCGGGAGGCGCTCGTCGTGGCGGACTTCGTGGAGCAGCGGTGGGAGGCGACGGTCGACGACGCCGGGCGCGCGGTGCCCGGGATGTCGTCGGCGGGGCACCTGTTCGCGCGGGCGGTGGCGGCGGAGATTCGCGAGCTGCACGCGCTCGCGGCGGCGGAGCAGCGGGCCGCGGGGCGCGCGCGGCGGGAGTCGATGGCGACGCTGAAGGCGCGCGGCGAGGCGCTGGTGCGCGAGCTCGACGCGGCGGCGGTGACCCTGCGCGACCTCGGCGGCGTGACTGCGCTCGCGGCGCCGCTCGCGCGGGTGAAGGCGCGGCGGGCGCAGGCGGGGCGGTCGGCGGAGGCCATCGGCGAGGTGCTCGATGCGTACCTCGAGGTGCTCGCGCCGTACGCGGGGGCGCTGGCGGGGGTCGCGGCGTTTCGCGCGGGGGTGATCGACGAGGCCGACGCGACCGCGGAGGCGCTGTACGAGCGGCCCGTGGCGAAGGCGGCGCGGCGGACGGAGGCGCTCGGGGATGCGTACCTGGCGCTGCTGGCCGAGCGCGTGAAGCGGGCGCGGGCGACCGCGCGGTGGGTGTATCGGGAGCACCCGGCGGTGGTGCGCGAGGTGACCAGCGCGTGGGAGCGGGCGAAGCGGCGGCGGCGGACGAAGGGGTGAGGGGGATGGGTGGAGCGATGGTATCGTCGAGGCGATGCTCTCGGCGATCGAGCTCACGAACTTCCGCGCTCATGCGCACACGACGGTGCCACTCACGCGCTTCACCCTGCTCGTGGGCGAGAACGCCACGGGCAAGACCTCCGTGCTGGAGGCGGTCCACCTTATCGGCAGGTGGCTCGACCCGAGCAATCGGGAAGAGACCTTTGCTGGCCGCTGGGCGCCGGAGTTCCTGCGCCGTCAGGGAGTGAATGGGCCTGCGGAGATGGCCGTGACGGGAGCGGCGCACGACCCCTGGCGGTTTGCCATCCGCTTCCCTCTCGGCTCGAAGCTGTACGATACCGAGTACACCTGGTCCCGCGGTGGAGCCGAGAAGCAGGGGAAGCTCGGCGAGCTCAACTCGCCTCCGCACCTCGCAGCCATTCACGAGGCGTCCACGAGTCTGACGCCAGCGCCGCGGCTCCTGTCGCTCGACCCGCGCGCCATCTCGCAGCCAGCGGCGAGCGACGATCTCGTTCCGGTGCTCGAACCCGACGGATCGGGGCTCGCGACCGTGCTGAAGAACCTCAAGGTCACGGACGACGAGGCCTACCGTCGGCTGGTGGACGCCGCGCGCACCGTCGTACCCTCGCTGTCCGACCTGCGGTTCCAGCGGACGCGCCTCACGGACCGCTCGCCGCGCGTCATGACCGTCGAAGGGCAGCGCGTGCTGGTGCCCGACTCCCGCGAGTACATTGCCGACGAGCTGCTCCTGAAGTTCGCCGACACCGACTGGCTCCCTGCCCACGCGGCGAGCGAGGGGACGCTGCTCACGCTCGCGATCCTGTCGCTCCTCATCGCGCCGCCCGCACCCCGCGTGCTCTTGCTCGAAGACCTCGACCGCGCGCTCCACCCGCGCGCCCAGGCCGACCTCATCACGGCCCTCCGCGGGGCCCTGGAGCGTCAGCCCGACACGCAGATCATCGCGACCACCCACTCGCCCTATCTCGCCGATCACTTCGAGCCCGACTCGGTTGTGGTGCTCGGCAGAACCGATGGCGGCCCCGTCGTGGCGCGGAGGCTCTCAGATCACCCCGACCGGCGCCTCCGCGAGGCGCTGACGACCGGCGAGTTCCTCACGGCTTCGGGACCCGGCTGGTTCTGGCGATGACGCTTACCGTGACGCTGTGCGCGGAGGACGCGCTCGCCGCCGGACTCTCATCGCAGCTCCTCGACCGTGTGGTGTCCGAGCGCGCCTCCATGTGGCTGCGCGACCTATGGAACTCCCCGGTGCGCGACGAACTTCGACGCGTGGTCGACCTCGAAGGGGGCCCCGGCTGGTCGGACCGCCCGCACATCGACCGCCTCCAGCATGCGGGGCCGCCGCGGCGAGGCATCCGTGCGCACCCGCGCGACCTCCGCACCAACCGCCCGTTGATCGGCAACGCTGCGCGCGCCTATACCTGTGTGCGTCTCGCGGCCATTGCGAGCACGGAGGTGCCTCGTGTGCTGGTGCTCGCCTTCGACACGGACGGCTACGGGATGGATCAGCGCTGTGAGGTCGGCGTCGCATCCGCTCAGGAGGGCCGGACGTTCGACTTCGGCGTGGTCGTCGCGGAGGCCCATCCCGAGTTCGACGTGTGGGTGATCGCGGGCTTCGAGCCCGGTCCGACCCATGAGAGTCGCGCGCACCGAGAGGTGTGCGCGCAGCTCGCCATGGATCCCACCGCGAAGCCCCACGAACTCACGAGCAACGTTGCCGGTGACCCTCGGGATGCGAAGGTGTTGTGCGCCCGGCTGCTGCACCTCGATGGCCAGGCCCACCCGGAGCACCCGCGTGTCCGTCAGTGCATCCTCGACACGGCGCTGGAGCGGCTCATAGCGCGCGGGGCGCAGGCGGGCCTCGCGGACTTCGTCGATGCGGTGACGCGCACGGTGCTGCCGCTGCTCGGGGACGTGCGGCCCCTCGCTGAGGCGTCGCGCCCTCGGGGCGAATGATGAGCGCAGTTCCGGCAGGGCCGGGGAGTGGGGTATCGTCCTGGGCGAGCGTCATGACTGCGCCCGACCCCGGGCAAACCCCAACCTTCACTGCGTTTTGCGACGCAGATGACCAACTGCGGTCGACCGTGCGACTAGCAGGCGCGCTGCGGCACTATCACTAAGCGCTTCACCGAGCGCCCTCCAGCACCCAGGCGCGCTCCTCGTCGAGCGTCCAGAGCTGGCCGGTGGAGAGGGCGCCGGTATAGCGCGTGGCCTCGGGGTGCTCGGCGAGGGAGCGGACGGCCGCGGTCCCGTCGTCGCGGAGCGCGAACACCTGGACGGCGTCGGGCGCGACCGCGTCGAGGATGAAGGACGAGTGCGTGGTGGCGATCACCTGGATGGCGTCGGGGCCCGAGGTGAGCTCCTTGAGGACGGTCATCAGGTGGGCCTGCGCGGTGGGGTGAAGGGCCTCGTGGACGTCGTCGAGCAGGAGGAGGCGCGGCCGAGTCGGCCCGTGGAGCACGGTGAGAAGCGCGAGCGTGAGGAGCGTCCCCTCGCTGACGGAGGAGGCGGGGACGTCCGCGCCGCTCAGGAGGTCGAAGACGAGGCGGTAGCCGGCGATGGCGTGGCCGTTGTGCACGGTGGCGGGGACCGAGCGCACCTGGACGACCTGCGGGACGATGCGGCGCAGGGCCTCGACGATGCGCGCGAGGCGGGGCTCGTCGGTGAGCTTGAGGACGGCGAGGACGGAGGCCACGCCGCTGCCGTCGAGGGCGACGCGGGGTTGCTCCTGCGCGGGCGAGGCCGCTGCGATGTGGACCGCATCGAGCCGGAGGAGTGCCGCGCTGCGGAGCTCAGGCCAGAAGTCTTGCTTACCGAAGTTTCGAAGCGAACCGGTTTCGTAGAGGTCGTGACGCCGCTCGTTCGCCTCATCGCCGAGGTTCGCAAAGCCGCGCCACATCACGGAGGGGAAGGCCTGGCCGCTGGAATCGACGTCCTCGTACCTGCGCGCCTCCGCTCCAAGGGCGAGCAACTTGTGGTCCCCGTTCGAAGCACCGAGCGCTCGAAGGAGGAAGCTATCGACGCCTGTGGCGTGGCGGCAAACGGAGTCTGGCGTGCGAGGCGCCGCGAAGACCTCATCGAACTTCTTGTAGTGGATCTGCCCGAGCACATGCAGCGCTTCCAGCACGCTCGTCTTGCCCGCGCCGTTCGGGCCGACGAGCACCGTGAGCGGCGCGAACCGCACGGTCGTCTCCCGGTGGCCCTTGAAGTCGCGCAGCTCCAGCGATTCGATCATCGCCGCGGATCAAGCCGCCGAACCGTCAGAGCGTCAATGGGCCTCCAAGTCTCTCCCTCCCGGCCGCGCTCCCGTCGCGCGGCACGCCCTCGATGCAACCCGAGGGCAACCGCGCCCAGCGCCGCCTGCGTCAGCGGGCCGAGCGTCGCGGCGACACCGGGCTCCTCGCCCGCCTCGACGCGGAGGCGCGCTCGCTCAAGGCGCACGCCGTCCCCGCGATCCCGTTTCACGTGCAGGTGCGGGAGGCGCGCGTCGTCGCGACCTTCATCGACCGCCACGTCGAGCCCGTGCTCGACCCGGCCACCGGCGCCGTGCAGCGCCCCGGCCTCGCGTCGCTCGGCGCGTCCTTCGAGGCCTCGGTCGCAGAGGAGATCCGAACGCTCTGCGGGCTGCTCTGCGGCGAGAAGGCGAAGCGCACCACCCAGGGCGTCGCGCGCGTCGGGCCGGTGGCGGAGCGGGCCGTCGCCGTGTTCCGCGAGATCGACCTGGCCCTCGACTGGCGCGACCAGCAGCGTCCCGTCGGCGAGCGCGACCTCGAGCTCGAGCGCGTGCGCGCCGTCGCCGTGGCCGACAACAGCGCGGACAGCCTCGCCGACGGCCTCGAGCTCCGCTGCGAGCTGGCCGACGCGCGGCGCGACATGCTCGACGGCGTCGGGGGCTTCGACGCCGCCCGCATCGACGAGGGCTTCGAACTGGTCGACGCGCTGCGGGAGGTTCCCGTGAGCGCGGCTGATGCGCGCAGCACTGACCTGCGCGACGCGTGGCGCACGATGCTGGCGACGCGCGTCGACAAGGCGCGGGCGGCGGCGGAGTTCGTCTTCCGCAACCACCCCCGCGTCGCGAAGGGCGTGCGCAGCGCGTGGAACGACCAGAACAACCGCAAGGCCCGCGAGGCCCGCGCGCGCAAGAAGGCCCCGCCGACGCCGCCCGCCCCGCCCGCTCCGCCCACCCCCTGACGCGCGCCGCGTCCGCCGGCACCTCTATCCCCCTTGCACCCCGGCGCGTTCTCGGCCACGGTCGCCGCCGACCATGGAAGTGATCGGCCTTACGGGCGGCATCGCCTGCGGCAAGACGGCGGTGGCGCGGTGCTTCACGGCGCGGGGTGTCCCCGTCGTCGACGCCGACCAGGTGGCGCGCGACGTCGTGCTCCCCGGCACCGAAGGGCTCTCCGCGGTGGTGGCCTCCTTCGGCGCCGACATCCTCGGACCCGACGGCGCCCTCGACCGCAAGCGCCTCGGGCAGCGGGTGTTCGGCGACGAGGAGGCCCGCCGTCGCCTCGAAGGCATCCTCCACCCGCGCATCGGCGCCGAGAGCTTCGCCCGCCTCAACGCCCTCTCCGCCGCGGGCCACGGCTTCGCCCTCTACGACGCCGCCCTCCTCGTCGAGAACGGCTCGCACAAGAACTTCCCCGCCCTCATCGTCGTCACCGCGCAGCCCGAGGTTCAGCTCGCGCGCCTCGTGTCGCG
>JBILLV010000490.1:0-5304 GCA_044375895.1 Polyangiales bacterium
GCGCGGGGCGGCGGGGCCGGGGTGCGGCGGGTGAGCAGGGCCACCCCCATCACCCCGAAGGCGATGAGAAAGATCAGCCCGAAGGTGACCCCGAGAACCATGGGGCCCGAGTGCGTGGAGCGTGGCGGCGGCGGCATCGCGCGGGTCTCTAGAGCTTTCCCCGCGCCGCGTCGAGGCGGAGCTTCCACACCATCCCGATCGCCTCCGCGAAGATCGCCCGCGACATCTTCGAGGCCCCCACCCGCCGGTCGACGAACACGATGGGCACCTCGGCCACCCGCAGGCCCTTGCGAATCGCCCGGAAGGTGAGCTCGATCTGGAAGGAGTAGCCGTTGCTCTGCACCGAGTTGAGCGCGATGGTCTGGAGGGCGCGGCGCGTGAAGGCTTTGTAGCCCGAGGTGAGGTCGTTCACCGTGATGCCGAGGATGGTGCGGGAGTAGACGCTGCCTCCCTTCGACATGAGGTGCCGGCCGACGCCCCAGCCCTCGACGTCGCCGCCGGGGATGTTGCGCGAGCCGATCACAATGTCGGCCCCCGCGTCGATGGCGCGGAGGAAATCGGGGATGTACTTCGGGTCGTGTGAGAGGTCGGTGTCCATCTCGAACACCACGTCGTAGCCGCGCTCCAGGGCCCACGCGAAGCCCTGGAGGTAGGCGCTCCCGAGGCCCATCTTGCCGGGGCGGTGCAGCACCTGCACGCGCGGGTCGCGGTCGTGGATGGCGTCGGCGAGCTGGCCCGTCCCGTCGGGGGAGTTGTCGTCGACGACCAGCACGTCGACTTCGGTGATCACGCCGAACACCTGCGCGAGGAAGGTCTCGAGGTTGTCGCGCTCGTTGTAGGTGGGCGTGATGATGAGGACGCGCCGCGGTGCCATCGGGCCGGGACCGTACGCGGACGGCGGGCGCTGCGGCAAGGGCGTTCGGGCTCAACGGTCGGCGCGGCGGGGGCAGTGGCGCGGCGATCGCCCCTCCCGGTCGCGCGGCGGTGCGTGGTATGAGCGCCGCGGTACGACGCGATGACTGTCCCCGCCGACGCTGAATCCCTCGCCTTGCGCCTGCTGGCCCGCCCGGGCTTCCTCCGCGGTCGTCAGAAGGCGCTCGCCGCCGACACGCTCTGGGGTCACGAGCAGTGCGCCGAGGCCCTCTCGCTCCGTCGTGATGCGCTCGCCGAGGCCGTCGCCGCCGCTCGCATCCTCGCCGACGACCGCATCGAGTGGGGGCGAACTCTTGACGCGCTGGGCCTCACCCGGGAGGACGTCGCCGACGCGCAGGCGACGCTTCAAGCCGTCACCGCGGAGGAGCTGCCCGCCCTCGACACGCAGCTCGGCGCCCGCCACGACGCCCACTACCTCGCGCTCCGCCACGCGCACGAGACGCTCGACCGCGCCCTCGCCACCACGCTCATCACGCCCGCCGACGGCCCCGCGCTCCGCGTCGTCCCGGCGGTGGCGGTCGTCGCGCTGGTGCTCGTCGGGGGAGCGCTCGGCGCACGCATCCTCCTCCGCGAAGAGCGCACGGCGACGGCCTCGGCGCAGCTCGAGGTGCCGCCGGGCTTTCCCCCCGCGAAGGCGCTCGACGGCGATGCCACCACCGAGTGGCTCCTCCCGCACGCCACGCCGGGCTGGATCGACGTCCGCTTCGGTCGACCGCGCGCGCTCCGGGCGGTGAAGGTGCTCAACGCGCACAACCGCGGCTTCAACGACCTCGCCACGCACGACTACCGCATCGAAGCGTTTGCGGGCGAGCGGGCGGTGGGCTCGGCGCAAGGATCGTTCGCGGGCATCAACCCGGCGGGCCCGTGGGCGCGGCACCCGATCGAGGCGCGCGGGGTGACGCGGGTGCGGGTGTGGGTCGACACGTTCCATGGCGCGGCGGGCGGCCTGGGCGAGATCGACTTCGAGTAGGGCCCCTCAGCGTCGGCCCTGCCCCCGGAGCCACACCGCGAAGTCGACCGCGACGCGGCGCACGCGGTCTTCCACCTCGCCGACGGAGGGATGGTTCGGCCCCGTACGATCGCGGTCGGACTCGTAGAGGAAGTCACGGTCGTCGAGGAAGAGCACGTGTCCGCCCGCATCTCCCTCCGCCGTCGCCACCACCACCAGCGCCTCCGGGTTGTCGTGCGCGGGGACGGCTGAGCGGTACCGCGCCCGGTCGGCCTCGCCGACGTACTCCACGCAGTCGTGCGAGCCCGCGATGGGGACGTCGCACTCCACCGAGACCCGGCCCGCCACCCGCACGACCCGCGACGCTTCGGGGCGAAGTCCGCGCGCGGCGAGGGCCTCCTGCACCACACGAATCACGCGGACGCGCTCCAGCGGGCGCAGCGTGTCACTGCTGGCGGTGACGGTGGCGCCGCTGCACCCGCACGCGAGCGCGACGAGGAGAGACAGGCGGGGGAGGAGCATGGGCGACGCGTCTACCACGACCGATCAGTCGACGTCGAAACCCCAGCCGACGATCACGTCGGGGCCGCGGAAGCTCTCGAAGCGGGCGCTCGCCACGACCCTTCGCACGCACGGCGTGAACTCCGGCGGACCCCCGCCGCCCGACACCTGCGCGGCCGTGGGGCGACCGTCGTTGCGGATGCGCATGCGCACGCGGATGCGTCCGTGCGGGCCGTGCCCGTTGTCGTCGGTGGTGGCCGCCGCGCAGTTGCCGAGGCGCGTCATCAGCGGGTCGAACCCGCGGCTCACCTGCGCTTCGTTGAGCCCCATCGGCCCCTCGTTGCCCGCCCCCATGTCGTAGCTCACCTCGGGCGGCGGACCGAGGTTCTCGGGGAGCATCGGGCCGGTCTCCGTGATGCGCGGGCGCGGCGCGGGCGCTTCGTCGACGATCTCGTCCGCGGGGTCGTCGGGCGCGCTCGGGGCGGCGCCTGTCGGGGGGCGCGTCGGGGCGCTGCGTCCGTTGGCCGAGGCCACGCGCGGGCCGCGCCGTCGACGGCGTCGGGTGGTGCGTGCGGGCGCGTCGCGGCGCACGTCGACGGCGGCGTCGCGCACGGCGGCGTCGGGGGTGTCGTCGAAGGGGCAGCCGGGGCAGCCCGAGAGGAGCGCGACGACGGTGAGCGAGGCGGGGTGACAGAACCTCATGGCAGTGTCGCCGGAAGAGCAGCGCCGCGGCTGCACAGAGGCGTTGACGTTGGGGACGGTCGCGTGTCTACCATGCGCGCACGGTGAGAGCGCGAGCATTGTACTTCGCAGCGGCGGTCGCTCTGGCGGCGCCTTCGGTGGGCGCGCAGACGGCCCCCGACATGACTGAACCGACGCAGTCGCAGCCTTCGAGCGGGTGGCGTCTTTACCCCAACGAGCGGCACATCACGGTGCGGGCGGAGGCGGTCGCGGGGCTTCGGCTCAGCGACCCCTACGCGCAGGGCTCGGCGGTCCCCTTCGGGGCGCTCCTCCAGGGGAGCTACCTGTTCATGAAGGCGGGGCCGCTGCTGATGGGTCCGTCGCTCGGGCTTCAGCTCGGCTTCGACCCGGTGGGGACGCAGGCGGCGATTCAGCCCGGGTGGCACGCGCTCTGGCGCTTGATGCCGCGTCTCGGGCTCACGGGCCGCGTCGACATCCCGCTGCTCATCACGCCGGGCGGTTGCCCCGTCGACCGGGTGCCGGCCGACCCGACCTTCATGGGCCAGGGCTTCCCCATCAACACCACGACGCTGCCGGTGCCGAGCGCGGGGACGTGCCCCACGTTCGCGTTCGGCGCCGAGCTCGGCGTCGGCGCGGCGTTCTACATCACCTCCGGCGTCGCCATCACGGCAGAGGCCACGTTCAACATGTACTTCGGCGACAGCTTCCTCTTCTTCCCCATCTTCGGCGGCGGGCTCGGCCTGATGGTCGACTACGAGGTGCTGCCGTGAAGAAGTCCACGCGCAACCTCCGCGGCCTCGCGGTCCTCGTGGTGGCGGCGGCCTTCCTGGCTGGTCCGACGCCGGGCGATGTGGGCGGCTGCGGCGGGAGCCTCGCCAACTCGCCGCTCCCCGGCAACGCGACCCAGCAGGAGTACGACTACTTCGAGCAGGGCTTCTGCGCCAACCTCTGCCTCCGCCTCCGCTCGTGCGGCGTGCTCTGCCGCGCCATCTCGGGCGCCGGGGCGTCGTGCAACAACGACAGCCGCGAGGCCTACCAGCAGTGCCTCCGCGGCAACCTCCGGCGCGACATCTTCCAGAGCGACATGTGCCCGCACAGTTGCCGCAACTACTCGGGTCGCTTCATCGGCGCGTCGGAGATCGACGTGCAGGTGTGCGGCCACGCGGTGCAGGCGATGAGCTGCGCCACGATCAACACGGCCATCGCGTCGCCGCCCGACCAGTGCCTCGCGGTCTGCGGTCTGTAGAGGTCCAACGAGCCATGCGAAACCACCTCCGCATCGTCGCCGCTGCCCTCCCCGCGCTCCTCGCCGTCGGCGGCTGCCGCGCGCTCTCCTCACCGGGCGACTACGCCCTCTACCGTGCCTATCGGTACGAGCCGGTCGGTCCCGATCGCCTCGCCGCGGGCGGCCGCTACCTCGCCGCGTATGAGAACGGCGCCTTCGCTCCCGAGGTGCGCGAGATCGTGCAGGCCCAGGAGGAGGACTTCTGGTCTGACCACCGCAGCGGCGTGGACGGCCTCCAGGAGTACCTCCGCGCCTTCCCCCGCGGGATGCACGCCGACGAGGCCCGCGAGCGCCTCGCGGTGTTCGAGCGGGCCCGCGCCCAGCAGGAGGCTGAGCGCCGCGCCAATCAGGACGCCGAGCGACAGCGCCGCGAGGCGGAGCTCCGTGAGGCCGCCGTCCGCCAGCGGCTCTGGATGCGCGGTCACTTCAACCGCTGGACGCGCCTCTACGGCGGGCTCCAGGGCTGGGGTCAGGGCATCGGGCCGATCGTGCAGGCCAACCCGGAGTTCGGCGCGGCCTTCGAGAACGATCCGCCGCAGTGCCGCGCGTCGCACTGCCGCAAGACGTACACGCTCGACTTCTACATCCCGGTGCCGGGCCGTTCGGCGGTGCCGCGTCGGCTCAACTTCGGCCTCGACATGGTGCGCGTCGGCACCGAGCGCCAGGTGAACCAGACCTTCTTCACCGTGCGCAACCGCGGCCTCACGCAGTGGTGGGAGCTCGAGAACCAGCAGGCCGCCGAGGCCGACAGCGCCGAGGCCCGCGAGACCGCAGTGCGCTGGACGATGGACCAGCTCCGGGCGACCCTGGTGGCTTCTTTCCCCGACGCGCGCGAGACGCCGGCGGAGCTGTACGGGCCGCCCCCCGAGGCCGTCATGCAGGGCGTCGAGGAGGACGAGAACGCCGCCCCCGAGCCCGTCGACCCCAACGCGTG
>JBILLV010000492.1:0-5285 GCA_044375895.1 Polyangiales bacterium
CGATCCCTTCGGACCGGTTCCCTCCTCCGCACCGCCGCGTCTCTGGACGGTGTGGGCGATGGTCCCCGTCGCCGCGCTGGTCTCGTCGACCGTCGCGTCGGCCACCCTCGGGATCCTCTTCTACCCCGCGGCGCGGCAGCTCCGCGCGATGGCGCTCGGCCCCGCGAGCCTCGCCCGCGCGCTCCTCGCCCAGCCCGCGGGCTACTACGGCGCGGGCCTCGGCACCTGCCTCTCGCTGGCCGCGTGCGCCCTCGTGGCCGCGACCCTCTCGCCCACCGTCGCCTCGTTGCGCGAACGCCTCCGCCTCCACGAGCCGCCGCGCTGGATGCTCCCCGGGCTCGCGGGCGCCGTGGCGATGGTGGGGGTGAGCCGCCTCGGCAACAGCCTCCGCGAGGTGCTCGGCACCTTCGGCGAGGGGCCCGTCGGCGTGCTCCCCCATGAGTTCACGGGGATGTCTCCAGAGCTCACGGTGCTCGGCGTCGTCATCGTCGGCGTCGGCGCGGGCGTCGGCGAGGAGCTCTTCTTCCGTGGCTACCTCCAGACCCGGCTGGAGCAGCGCTGGCCACCGTGGCTCGCCAACCTCCTCGTCGCGGCCCTCTTCGGCCTCGCCCACGGTGAAGCCTGGCACGCCACCTTCGCCTTCGGGTACGGCATCCTCCTGGGGTGGCTCGCGCGCCGGGCCGGATCGATCCTCACGTCGATGACGGCGCACATTCTCAACAACGCCTTCTGGGTGGTGATGATGTCCCTCGGGCGCGCCGACCGCGACGCCTGGCACCACGACCGGGGCCTCGCCAGCTTCGCCCTCGGCGCCCTGCTCGTCACGGCGGGCGTCGCCGGGGCCTGGGCGCTCACCCGTCCCCCGCGCGAGTCGTGAAGCGCCCCGCGCAAGTTGCGCACCCGCCCGCGCGACGCTTGTGAAGCGATCCGCGCAATCCGTCACCCGCGACGTCGGACTTCGTGTCCCGGACGACCGCGTCACGGCCCTTGCATTCCCAGTCTCCCATGTCGTCTCCTCGCTTCGTCATGACCCACGTCCCCGATGACCCCACCATCACCTCCGAGGTGGTCACGCGGCGCGTCACGGGGCTTCTGCTCCGCGTGATGAGCGCCAGCGGCCCGCAGCTCCTGCCGTTGCCGACGCGCGGCGCGGTGGTGATCGGCCGGGCGGTGGAGTCCGACGTGCGCATCGACGACCGGTCGATCTCGCGGCGCCACGCGGTGATCCACCTCGATGGCGCGATCCATGTGGAGGACCTCGCCAGCGCCAACGGGACCCGCGTCCGCGGCGCGCCCGTGACGGCAGGGGCGCGCGTGTCCGTGCGGCCCGGCGACGTGATCGAGTTCGGCACCGTGCTCTGCGCGGTCACCGGCGAGCTGGTCGATCCGACGCCCGCACCCGTCGTGGGCGACATCGTGGTGGAAGACCCGGCGATGATCCGCCTCCACGCGCTGGTCGACCGCGTCGCCGACGGACCCATCAACGTGCTCCTGCTCGGCGAGACGGGCGTCGGGAAGGAGGTGTTCGCCGAGCGGGTCCATTCGCGCTCGCCGCGGCGTGACAAGCCCTTCGTGAAGATCAACTGCGCCGCCCTCACCGACACCCTCATCGAGTCCGAGCTCTTCGGCTATGAGAAGGGAGCGTTCTCGGGAGCGGCCGCCGCGAAGCCCGGGCTGCTGGAGACGGCCGAAGGCGGAACGCTCTTCCTCGACGAGGTGGGCGAGCTCTCGCCGCTGCTCCAGGCGAAGCTCCTCCGCGTGCTCGAAGACCGTCAGGTGCGTCGCGTGGGCGGGGTCCGCTCGCACGCGGTGGACGTGCGTATCGTGGCCGCCACCAACCGCGACCTCGAAGCCGAGATCGCTGCCGGGCGCTACCGCTCCGACCTCTACTTCCGGCTCAACGGCTTCGCCATCACCATCCCGCCGCTCCGCGAGCGCGTCCGCGAGGTGGCCCCGCTCGCCCGCCGCTTCGCTCGCCTTGCGGCCACGCAGGCGGGACGGCCCGGCGCCACCATCTCCGACGCGGCCATCGCGCTGCTGGAGGCGTACCGCTGGCCCGGCAACATCCGCGAGCTGCGCAACGTCATCGGGCGGGCGGTGGTCCTCTCCTCGTCGGGTGTCATCACGCCGGAGCACCTCGCGCTCGAACGGACGCGGCCCTCGTCGCCCTCCGTCCCCACCCTCGTGCCGACGCAGCCTGCACCGTCCGCCGCGCCCATCGTCGCCCCCGCCGCACCTCCCGCGCCCCTGCCCGACTCGCTGCGGGATGCGCTCCACGTGGTCGAACGCCAGCGCATCCTCGACGCGCTCGATCGCTGCGCGGGCAACCAGACGCGGGCGGCGGCCCTGCTCGGCATCTCCCGGCGGGCCTTTGTTTCGAAGCTCGAGATGTACAACCTCCCGCGCCCCCGCAAAGGTCGCGACGACCCCTGAAGCACCCCTCCCGATGAACCACCGCCCCTGGCTGACCCCCCTGCTGCGCCCCGAGCTCGCCTCGCTCGCGGCCTACGTGCCTGTCCCCGCCCGTCCCGACGCGATCCGTCTCGACGCCAACGAGTCGCCCCACGCGCTCCCGGTGGAGGCCGCCGAGCGGCTCGGTCGGGCGCTCGCCGAAGTGGCCCTCCACCGCTACCCCGACGTGCGCGCCGAACGCCTGCGCGAGCTCGTCGCCGCCCGCGAGCGCGTGCGTCCGGAGCAGATCGTCTTCGGCAGCGGGAGCGACGAGGTGATCGCGTTCCTCGCCAACGCGCTGGCCCGTCCCCGCGAGGGGAGCTCGCACGCGACGGTGCTTTACCCCGAGCCGTCGTTCGTGATGTTTCGCATGAGCGCGCTGTCGCTGGGGCTGCGTCCGGTGGGGGTGGCCCTCGACGACGACTGGGACCTCGATGTTGCGGCGATGGAGGACGCCATCGCGCGAGATCGTCCCAACGTGGTGTTTCTACCTTCGCCCAACAACCCGACGGGCAACCTCTTCGCCCGTGACCGCATCGAGCGGGTCGTCGCAGCGGCCCACGATGCGCTGGTGATCGTCGACGAGGCGTACGGGGCCTACTCCCGCGTGGGCTACGGCGACGTGATGGCGGCGAGCGACCACGTGGGGCGCCTCCAGACGCTCTCGAAGCTCGGGCTCGCCGCGGCGCGGGTGGGCTGGGCGATCCTCCCCGAGGCCGTGGCGAGCGAGGTCGACAAGGTGCGCCAGCCCTACAACCTCAACGCCCTCTCGCAGCGGGCAGCGGAGCTGTGCCTCACCGAGCTTGCGCCGTACTTCGAAGCCTCGGTCGCCGCGGTGATCGCCGAGCGGGAGCGCCTCGCGAAGGGGCTCGCTGCGATCGATGGGGTGCGGGTGTCGCCGTCGGCGTCCAACTTCCTCTGGGTCGAGCTGCCGGGCGACGCTGGGGCCACGCACGGGGCGCTCCTCGCGCGCGGGATCGTGGTGCGCTCGTTTCACAAGAGCGGCGGGCGGCTCGCGCGACGGGTGCGCGTCACGGTGGGGACGCGGGCAGAGAACGACACGCTGCTGGAGGCGATCCCGCACTGCCTCTGACGCTGTACACCGGTCGGACCGAGGCGCCTCCGCTCACGTGCGATGCGCGACCCGCCGTACTGTGGGGTGACGCCATGTACGCCACCGAGCCCGCACTCCCCGAAGCCCCCAAGACCCTCCGCGGCAAGTACCTGCTCGAAGACCGCCTCGGCGAGGGGGGGATGGCCGTCGTGTGGCGCGCCCGGCACCTCCTCGTCGAGCGCACGGTCGCGATCAAGATGTTGCGCCCCGAGGTGGCCCGCCTGCCCAACGTGCCGCAGCGCTTCGTGCAGGAGGCGCGGGCCGCCTGGCTCATCGACCACCCCAACGTCGTCTCCGTCCTCGACGTCGACGTCGACGACGACGGCACCCCCTTCATCGTGCAGGAACTCCTCGACGGCGAGGACCTCGAGGCCCACCTCGCGCGCGTCGGCCCGCTCTCGCCCGCGGCCCTCGTCGCGCTCGTCGCCCCTGCGCTCGACGCCCTCGCGGCCGCCCACGCGCGGGGCGTCATCCACCGTGACCTCAAGCCCTCCAACGTCTTCCTCTCGCGCACGTCCCGCGGCCTCATGCCGAAGCTCCTCGATTTCGGCATCTCGCGCATCGCCTCCGACGACACCCGCATGACCTCCACCGGTGTCGTGATGGGGACGCCCGCGTACATGGCGCCTGAGCAGGTCCACTCGCCGAAGAAGGTCGACGCGCGGGCCGACCTCTGGGCCTTCGGGGTGATGTGCTACGAGCTCCTCTCCGGAAAGCTCCCCTTCGAGGGCGAGAGCTCGGGCGAGCTGCTGGTGAAGCTCTGCACCGCCGACCCGAAGCCGCTCTGCGAGTCGGTGCGGGGCGTTCCCCTGGCGCTGGAGACGCTGGTGATGTCGTGCCTCCGTCGCGATCCTGCCGCGCGTCCCGCGTCGGCCGCCGTCCTCTACGAGCAGCTCCGCGCGCTGGAGGCCAACGGGTCGCTCGCGGTCACGCTGACCGACGACATCTCCACCGCGGCGACGTACATCGGCCACCGCCCCGACCACCCGATGGGCGCCGCCGCGACGGCGATGGACACCGCCGCGATGGTCGTCACCGCGCCCGCCAACGACGGCGCCGCACCAGCGACCCGTGGCCCTGCCAACGACGACGTCCCGACGCCTTCTGCGACGCACGACCCCAACACCCCCGCCAACGACGACGCGCGCGCTGCGGTGACCACCACCACGCCGATGCTCGTGGCGTCGCCCCCGCGTCGCGCCGGGGTGTGGGTCGCGCTCGTCGCACTGATCGCGCTCGGAGGCGCCGCTGCAGCCTGGCAGAGGTTTGCTGCCCCGCCCGTGATGCCTCCCTCCGTAGCTCCTACGCTCGTGGTGGTGCGCGTACCGAGCCCGGCGCCGAGCCCCACGCCCGCGGCACCGATCACGGCACCGATCACGGCTCCGACGCCCGCACCCGCCGCGACGACGCCTCCCGCGGTGTCCATCGCACAGCATCCGCGTCGAGGTCGTCACGACCACGCCACGCGCCCCGAACCGACGCCCACCGCGCCGACCGCCCCCACCGTTGCGACATCGCCCACCGCGCCACCGACCCCTGTCGCGGCGGCGATCGTTCCGCCCGCTCCGCCGCCCCAGGCCCCCGTCGCCCGTCCGCCGACGCCCGTCCCGACGCAGCCCGAAGCGACGCCGGCGCCCGACCGGCGCGTTCGCTACACGACCGACTACGGACACTGAGTTTGAGACTTCGCTGGGCGGCGGGATAGGGTGCGGCCATGTCC
>JBILLV010000493.1:0-5278 GCA_044375895.1 Polyangiales bacterium
CGCCGAGCCTGGCGCCCGCCGTCACGCCGACCGTCGCGCCCGGTGTGGGGGCCGGGGCCACGGTGCCGCCCGACGCGCGCTTCACCTCGCCGAAAGACGTCCTCGCCGAGATCAAGACGATGAAGAAGCAGATCGAGGTCGACGCCGAGGAGCTCGCGCTGAGCTCGACGCGTCGGCAGCGGCTCGTTCTGCTCGGGTGGATCACGCGGGCTCGCGCGGCGCAGACGGCCTTCCCGGATGACAGCAAGATCGACGGGGCCCTGTCGCAGCTCGCCCGCACGCTGACGGGGTACTGCCAGACGTGGTGGCCGGGGTCGGTCCGCTCGCTGAAGATCACGACGCGCCCCGAGGACGTGATCCACGACCTCACCATCCCCGTCGACCGCCCGCCGAGCACGTGGCAGGAGGCCGCCGAGGCCGCCGAGCGCAACGTGCGGGTGGTGGAGGAGGAGGACGAGGCGAAGGGCCGCGACGGCTACGGCTGGGCCGACGCGACGCGGCTCAACCCGCCGCCCCGCGACGCCGACGCGATGCTCGACGAGGTGATCGTCCTGGTCGAGAAGCTCTCGGGTCCGATCGGCACCGGGGCCAGCGGAACCGACATGCCCGAGGGGCCCGTGTTCCTGGAGTGGGCGCGCAAGCTCCGGTGGGCGCGTGAGACCACCAGCGTCCCCGCGCGCTGGGGCAACCTGATGGGGCGCTTCCGCTTCTGGCTGCGCGAGCACAGCGGGCGTTACCCCGACGTGCAGCGCACGCTCGACGCGGACTTCTGCCCCGACCGGAGCTGGGCGGCCCTCCTCGGGCTCGACCCCGAGACGGTGGCGCGCAACCGCGAGCTGCGTGAGCTGTTCACCTCGCCGCCGCTCCCGGAGCAGCAGCCTGACGCCACCGTGCTCCAGGAGTGGCTCGCGCGGGCGCTGACGTACTCCGACACGCACCTCGCGCAGATCGTGGCGGCGATGCAGCCCTTCCGCGACGTGCTCGCGCCGCTCGACGGCGACAAGCTCCCGGGGGCCGATCGGCGCATGCGTCGGCGCTTCTCGAAGCTGCAGAAGGAGCTGCTGTCGCCCGAGCTCGCGGAGGCGCCGCTCCCCTCGGAGCCCCTCGCGCCGGAGGCTCCCGAGTCGCCCTCCGACCCGGTGGCCGACGCCGCGGCGATCCCCTCGGAGCTGCGCGAGCCCATCCTCCCGTACACGCGCGGCAAGCACGCCCTCTTCGTGAGCAACCGGGCCGACCCGAACCTCCGCGAGCGCCTGAAGTCGCTCTTCGAATTCGCCGAGCTCGACTGGCTCACGGGTGAGACCAAGCGGCGGCAGGCGCTGGTGACCCCCATCGCGTCGGGGACGTACCAGTTCGTGCTCGGGGCGACGGGCTTCCTGTCGCACTCCATCGACGGGCAGATCAGCCAGGCGTGCCGCAAGGGCAAGGTGCCGTACGTGCGCGTCCACCGCGGCCGCCCGCTGGCGTGCCTCCGCGCGATGCAGCGCGAGCTCGGGCTGGAGGAGGGGAGCAACCACCCCGCCACGCTCCCGCCGAAGCCGATGGACGACGCCTGAGGGCGCTACCGCGGCGCGAGCGGCGGAGCGTCCCCACGAGGCTCCGCCGCGGTCGCCTCCTCCACCAGATGCATCTCCCCCGCGCGCGTCGTCCGGACGGCCGCGAGGCGCTCGGCGCCGCCGTCGGGTCGCTCGATGCCCGTGACGTGAAAGAAGGCGCCCTGGAGGCGCTCGCGGGTGACGTCGACGATGACGTAGCCGCGCTCGACGAGGTCGAGGTAGCGCACCTGCGGGTTCTGCTGGAGGAAGGTGGGGCGCAGCGTGTCGGGCATCGAGTAGATGGAGGGAGAGCTCACCGCAGGCGTCACGAACTCCACCGCGAGTGAGCCGCGGCCCGTCGCCGGGTCGTACGCGCTCGGGTCGAAGGGATCGAGGGGGACGTCCATCGCCCACGAGGCGTGGCGGTCGCCCGTGAGGACGGCGACGTCGCGGAGGTTCATGCGGCGGAGGAGGTCGAGGAGGCGCTGGCGGGCGAAGGGGTAGCCGTCCCACTGGTCGGGGTCGCGAAATTCGCGCAGGGGCGAGAGCATCACCTGCTGGCCGAGGAGCTTCCAGCGCGCCGAGGAGCGGGTGAGGCGCTCGAAGAGCCAGCGCTCCTGGTCGTCGCCGAGGAGCTGACGGCGCATGTCCATGGTCATCGGGTCGCTGATGGCGATCTGCCGCGCGCGCCCGAGGAGCCGCGTGTCGAGCATCGCGAGCTCGACGAGGTCGCCGAAGGTGAACGACCGCCAGATGCGCGCGCGGTCGCCGGGCTCGGCGGGGGTCCACTCGCGCCAGGCTTGCGCGGCGGCGGAGGCGCGCGCCGTCCACGGACCTTCGGCCGTCGGGGTGTGGTTGCCCGCGCCGCTGCTCCAGGCGTTGTCGGCAAACTCGTGGTCGTCCCACACCGCGATGAGCGGGTGCTGGCGGAGGAGCTCCTGGAGGTCGGGGTCGTTGCGGTAGGAGGCGTAGCGGCGGCGGTAGTCGGCGAGCGAGACGCAGCTCCCGCGCGGGTCGACGGCGCGGATGCCCCCGTACTGGCCGGAGGGGTACTCGTAGATGGCGTCGCCGAGGTGGATCACGGCGTCGAGGTCGGCGCGCGCCGCGAGCTGGCGGAAGACGTGCCAGTAGCCGTGGCCCTTGCTGTTGCACGACACCACGGCGAAGCGGAGGCGCTCGGTGGGGCCTTCCGGGGCGGTGCGCGTGCGGCCGATGGGGGAGGTGTGACCGAGCGCGCGGAAGCGGTAGAAGTACGTGCGGCCGGGGGAGAGGCCGGTGGCGTTGACGTGGACGGTGTGGTCGTCGGCGGGGAGCGCGGTGACGTCGCCGCGCGCGACGAGGGCGGCGAAGTCGGGCGCGTCGGCGAGCTCCCACGAGAGCGCGACGGGGGCGGCGGGGGCGACGGAGAGGCGCGTCCAGAGGGTGACGGAGCGCGCGCGCGGGTCGCCCGAGGCGAGGCCGTGAGCGAAGGGCGAGCCGCCGGGGGGTGGCAAGGGCGGGTCGTCGGGCGGCGCGGCGCCACAGCCCGCGAGGGGGACGAGCGAGAGGCCCTGGAGGAAGCGTCGGCGCGAGGTGATGAGCACGGGGGGTAAGGGTATCACCGGGGCGGGACGGCGTTGTCGACGGCGACGCGACTGCGGTACGGTGCGGGCTCAAGGAACGTCGTGCACATCAA
The DNA here is from genome assembly GCA_044375895.1 of Polyangiales bacterium. Classification (GTDB taxonomy): domain Bacteria; phylum Myxococcota_A; class Polyangia; order Polyangiales; genus CAISKJ01. The sequence goes on from JBILLV010000493.1 coordinate 3,211, forward strand.
GTCGGTCGACATCACGAACTTCCGCGGCTTCGCGCAGAGGCACTTCGAGTTTGCTGAGGGTTTCAACGTCTTCGTCGGCGAGAACGGCGCGGGCAAGACGACCGCGCTGGATGGAGTCGCTGCTTCGATCGACCTCGCGATGCTTGTGATCGAGCCCTCGTTTCGTCGTCCGATGCGGCTGAGCCACCATACCCGTCGCGTGCTGCGCGATTCGGGAGGGACGACCTTTTCCGAGCCGCAGTACCCTTCACTTCTGCGGTGGGAGATTGCAGCGCGCGGCGAGACAGAGGTCTGGTGGCATCACCTCCGTCCAACCGCGGATGACGTCCAAGACCTTGCGATCAAGTTCGGTCAGCTACGCCAGCTCGAAGCAGACGTGGCTCGCGCGCGCAACGGTGAGCCCGTCGTACTGCCGTTGTTCGCGTACTACGGCACGGGGCGATTCTGGCAGTCGCCCACGCTCGAACGTGACGAGAGCGACGCGCCTGGGAGTCGACTGCGAGGCTACGAGTCCTGGTACGCCCCCAACGCTCGGGTGCGACGGTGGCTCGCCTGGATGAAGACGCAGCACTTCGCCGCGTGGCAGGAGGGCGCGGAGTCGGCCCTCTTGAAGGCCGTGCGCGCCGCGGTGGTGGCGTGCGTCGAGGGCTGCGTCGACCTCACGTGGCTGGCGAAGCTCGACGAGCTCGTGCTCACCTTCGAGGACGGGCGGCGCGTGCCCTTCCGCGACCTCAGCGACGGGCAGCGAGGGCTGTGTGCGCTCGTGGGCGACCTCGCATTCCGGGCCGTGGAGCTCAACCCCGACCTCGGCGTCGCAGCCCCGCAGGAGACGCCAGGCATCGCCCTCATCGACGAGATCGACATGTGCCTCCACCCGCGCTGGCAGCGCCGCGTCGTCGACGACCTCCGCCGCGTCTTCCCGAAGGTGCAGTTCTTCGCGACGACGCACTCGCCCTTCATCATCCAGTCGCTCCGGCCCGACGAGCTGATTGACCTCGACGGTCACCTCACGGGCGAGGACACGCGCGGGAGCATCGAGGACATCGCCGAAGGCATGGGGGTGGCGGTGCCGCAGCGGAGCGAACGCTTCCTGGAGATGGTCGCCGCCGCGGAGGCTTACTACAAGGCGCTCGACGCCGTACCCACGTCGCCGCCGGAGGAACGGGAGCGACTGAAGCTGCGCCTCGACGAGCTCAGCGCGCCGTTCTCCGACGACCCCGCGTTCATCGCCTTCCTGAACGTCGAGCGCGTGGCGCGGGGGCTCGACCGACTGCCGCTCCCCTCCGAGCGGGCGGCGTGAGGCCGGTCGAGCGGGGGGCAGCGCCTCGCGACGAGCAGGGGACGCCGAAGGTGTTTGCGGTCTATGGCGACGCGCGGGACGACCTCCTGACGCGCCTCGGGAGCTTCTGCTCCTACTGCGAGATGCGGATCGAGAACGCCCCGAACGTGGAGCACGTCTCGCCGAAATCGCGCGACGCCGAGCGGGAGCGCGACTGGGACAACCTCCTGCTCGCCTGCAATCACTGCAACCCCACCAAGGGGAGCGTGAAGCGTCGACTCGACGACCACCTCTGGCCCGACCGGGACAACACCGCGCGGGCGTTTCGCTACGACGAAAGCGGGCGGATGGAGCCCGTGGAGGGGCTTCCAGAGGGCGTCCGGTTGCGGGCGCTCCGCACGCGCAACATGGTCGGGCTCGACCCGCGCTACGCGACGACCGCGAACCTGCGGCGGCTCAAGCATCGCCGGGACGCGTGGACGATGGCGACGACCAATCGGGCGCGACTGCGGGCCGCTCCTGACCCCCTGTTTGGGGCCGCGCTTCGCGAGGTCCTCGTCGACCTCGCGCGGCGTTGCGGCTACTGGTCCATCTGGATGACCGTCTTCGCCGACGACCCGGACATGCGTCGCCGCCTGATCGAGGGCTTTAAGGGCACAAGCGCGGCCTGCTTCGACACGGCCACCACCCCGATCGCGCGCCCTGGCGGCGCTCTGTAGGCGTCCCGCGAAGCTCCACGTCGCAGAGCGGTTGACCCGGCGCGCGCCGCGGCGTATCTAGCGCGCCGCC
>JBILLV010000494.1:0-5251 GCA_044375895.1 Polyangiales bacterium
GCCAGAACGCGCCGCTCCTCGCCGTTGGCGCCGCGCGCCCAGAGCTCGACGAGCGCGTCGGCGCGAAACTCCACCGCCCGGAGCTCGCTGAGGTCGGCGGAGTTCACCGTCGCGCGGTCGTGGGCCGGCAGCGGTACGTGGAGCGCTGTCGCCAGCACGTCGACCGCGAACGTCGGCGACGTCCGGAACATGTGAACCAGGGACTCATGGAGCACCGTCGGCACAGTGGTCGAGCGCGTACCACGCGGTCGCGGCGCGACACAAATCCCTACAGCGACGTCCGTAGGGACTCCGTCCGCGCCACCACCGTGCGCCGGGCGGCGAGGCAGCGGGATGGGCGCTGCGGGGGTGCTGGACGGGCAGGGCCATCGGATGGCCTATACCCATCGGTAGACCCACGGCCTTGTGCCCTGGGTGCAGATCCAATGGAGGGGCGCGGCGGGCGGCGTGGCCTCCATCCACCCGCACGCCCGTCACCGCCTTCGGGGCCCATGATGTACAGGTCGTGCCCCGGGAGCGTTCGCTCGAGCACGTGGACGACGCGGACGGGCTCGCCCACGGCGTACACGCGCCGCGCGGCGAGAATCGTGAGGCGTGAGCCCGCGTGGAGCGGGCCGAGGTCGCGCCCGTCGAGGTAGGTGCGGAGCACGGCGAGGTCCTCTGCGGGGGCGTCAACGATGCGCTCGCCCTCGCGCACGAAGAGCCCCCGTCGGACGAGGTCGTCGAGCCACGTGGGGCGCCGCGACGATACGGCAGGCGCGACGTGACCGCACGCCGCGCGGGTGTAGGATCGCCCCCCGATGCGCGCTCCCCAATGCTTCTGGTTCCTCCTCCTCGCCGGTTGCGCCGGTGGCTCCGCGGAGGGGACCGCGGACGCCGCGCGTGACGCCGCGAGCGAGCGCCCCGACGCGCCCGTCGTCGCGCCGCCCGACGTCGCCGCACCGACCGACGCCACGGCGCCGCCCGCGGACGTCGCCGCCCCGGACGCGCCGGCCCCTTCCTGCGCAGGGCGCCGCGGCACCCCCGGCGGAGGCGGCGCTCGCACGCTCACCGTGGGCACCCTCCCCCGCACCTATCGCGTGTACGCGGGGCGACGCTACGAGCCCGCGCGGCCCGCGATGCTGGTGCTCAACCTCCACGGCTTCACCTCCAATGGCCAGCAGCAGGAGGCCTACGCCAACATGCCCGCCCTCGCCGACGCGCGCGGCTTCGTCGTCGCCTCCCCCGACGGCCTCGACACGAGCTGGAACGCCGGCATCTGCTGCGGCCTCTCGATGACACGCGCGGTGGACGACGTGGCCTTCATCCGGCGGCTGATCGACGAGGTGTCGGCGGAGTTCTGCGTCGACCCGGCGCGCGTGTTCGCGACGGGCATGTCCAACGGGGGGTTCCTCTCGCACCGCCTCGCGTGCGAGCTCTCCGATCGCGTGGCGGCGATCGCGCCCGTCGCTGGGGTGCTCGGCCTGCCGACCTGCACGCCGCGGCGGGCCGTGCCGGTGTTCCACTTCCACGGGACGCTCGACGGGCTGGTTCCGTACTACGGCGGCGGGCTCCAGGGCTTCAGCTCCGTGGCCGACTCGATGCGCGGGTGGGCGCAGCGCGACGGCTGCGGCGCGACGGGGGCGGAGTTCCTGCGGCGAGGCCTCGTCCACTGCGACCGCTGGAGCGGCTGCCGCGACGGCGCCGAGGTGCAGCTCTGTACCGTGGACGGCGGCGGCCACACCTGGCCCGGCGGGCTGCCCATCCCCGCGTTCGGGCTCACCACGACGGAAGTAAGCGCGTCGGAGATGATGCTCGACTTCTTCGAGCGCCACCCGATGCCGCGGCCGTGAGGTGCGCTATGGCACCGCGGGCCACGGCGTGAACCGCCGCGCCGCCGCCCCCGCGCCCGGTACGCGCGCGACGAGCGCGACAGGTCGAGGAGGGCGCGGCGGGGCACGCCGATCCGGACGGGCGGGGGCCATCGGATGCCCTGATCCTCTCCCTGTGCTGCGCTCAACGCCGGTTGAATGCCCGCTCCCCCGGTCGCAACGGAGCGCACATGCGTGCGGCGCAGTGGAAGTTGCTCGGTGGTCTCGTGACCCTATCCTTCGGCTGTGTCACCACGCCCGAGCGGTCGCCTGACGCGTCGATGGAGGTGGCGGATACGCCAGATGCGGAGGCTCCCTCGCTCGACCGGCCGGCGGACACGTATCGGGACGTCGCCGCGGAGTCGCCGGTGCGGCCTGAGGTCTCGGTGGATACGGCCCCGGACACACCTCGCGACGTGCCCCCCGACGCGGACGGCGCTGCGCCCCTCGCACCGGGCTGGGCGCGGTCGCTCGGTGCGTCGGGCAGAAGCGCAGCGCTGGCCGTCGCCACCGACGCGGTGGGCAACGTCTACGTGGCAGGGCGCTTCGAAGGGAGCATGACCCTCGGGTCGGTGACGCTCACAGCGGACATCACCCGATACGGCACCTACGTCGCAAGCTTCACCGCAGGCGGCGCGCTGCGGTGGGCGCGTGGGTTCGGGACGACCAGTTGGTTTCCTGGGCTTGGCCTCGCCGCGGCGCCTGGAGGCGGGGTGGTCTTCGCCGGGCACGCGATGGGCGTCGTGGACTTCGGCTGCGGTCCTACGGGGACGGCCACCGCACTCGACAGCCTCGCGCTGGTCTCCTTGACGGCTGACGGCGCCTGCCGTTGGGCGCGCCGCGAATCGGGCGCGGTGCGCAGTCGCGCGAACGCCGTCGCCGTCGACCGGGCGGGCAACAGCTACGTCGTGGGCCACATCGGTGGCTCGACCTCCCTCGGCGGCGCGTTGCTGCCCGGTGCCAGCGAGGGCACCTGCTTCGTTGCGAGCTACACCAACGCGGGCGAGCACCGCTGGTCGCAGTCCTTCCGCGGCTCGCCGTCGTCCGACTGTGTGGCCGTGGCGGCGCAGCCGACGGGGGAGACCCTCGTGCTGGCCGAGGGCTCCCGCTCGCTCAACCTCGGATTCACCCGCTTGACCTCGCCCGGGGCGATCCTCGCGGCGGTGTCCTTCGACCGCGACGGTCAGTATCGCTGGCACGTCACCGGGACCGCGGGCGTCGGCTCGGGGCTGCGCGGCGGCGGGGTCGCGGCGGCCGCCGACGCGTGGCTGCTCGGAGGGGTCGGCAGCCAGTCGGCTCGCTTCGGCGCTTCGACCGTGACGGACGGCGATGCGCCGCAGGGCTTCTACGCCGTGATCGGCGCCGACGGCTCGATGGGGGCATCGGCTGCGACCGTGGGAGCGAGCCGCGCCGACCGCCTCGCGGTCGCCGCAGATGAGACGGGGCGACGCTTCGTCGGGGGGATGTTCGTGGCCAGCGGTGCGGTGAGCCTCGGCGCGCTGCCCCTGCGCGGTCGCGGGGCCGAAGATGCCTGGTGGGCCGCCCTGGATGCCATGGGCGCGCCGCGTGTGGGACGTGTCCTCGGCGGGGCGGGGAGCGATGAGGCCGTCCAGGCCCTCGCCCTCGGCGCCGACGGGGCCCTCTACCTCGCGGGCACCTTCTCCGACGTCACGGACCTGGGGGAGACGCTCCGAACGCCGACCGACAGCGCCGGCTTCCTCTCGCGGATCGTGCCCGACGCGCCCGCCCCGATCTGCCGCGGCGCGGAGGTCGTGTGCGCGGATCGCTGCGTCGACCCCACCCGCGACGACGCCCACTGCGGCCGCTGCGGCAGTGCCTGTCCGAGCGCGGAGTCGTGCCGTGATGGCGCCTGCGTGCTGCCGTGCGCGGTCGGTCAGATCGCTTGCACGGTCGCCGCCGGCCCGGTCTGCGTCACCCCCGCGAGCGACCCCGTCCACTGCGGCGCCTGCGGGGTGGCGTGTGCGGTGGGGGCGACGTGCGCCGCGGGCCGATGCGCGTGCCCGGCCGGACAGCAGGCGTGCGCTGGGCGCTGCGTCGACCTCGCCGCGAGCGTCGACCACTGCGGCGCGTGCGGGACCGCGTGCGCGCCGCCCGACGCTCTTGGGCGGTGCGCGGCGGGCTCGTGTCGGGTGGCGAGCTGCAACGCGGGCCGCGCCGACTGTAACGGTGCCGTCGCGGACGGCTGCGAGGTGCGCATCACCTCGGACGCCTCCCACTGCGGAGCGTGCGGGCGCGTGTGCCCTGAGGGCCAACGCTGCGTCGCGGGCAACTGCTGCCAGGGGGCGGCCTGCTCGCCGTTTCCGAGCTCGGGGCGCGAGGGACCGTTTCAGCCCGTCGCGGACACAGTGCTCTCCTCCGGGATCCACGAGTTCACGACGGTGACGATTCCGGCGGGGGTCACCGTGCGCACCGACGGCGCGGGCGTGTTGGAGCTGCGCGCGACCGGCCCGGTCACCATCCTCGGGACCATCGACCTGTCCGGCGGCAACGGCGGCTTCCCGCGTTGCGAGACCGTGCCGCCGCTCGGTCGGACCCAGTGCTTCGGCGGCGCGGGCGGCGCGACGGGCCACCCTGGCGAGTCGGGCGGATCTGGCATGAGCGGGAGGCTCATTCCAGGTGACGGAGATTTCCGGCAGGACAGCTTCACGGGTGGCACGGGTGGCGCCGGCGTCGCAGGTGGTGGTGGTGGCCAGTCCGAGGGATATGCGGTTCCCGGGACCGGACTCGGCGGGGCGCCCAGCATGGGCGGCGCCGCGGGCGGGGCGTGCAGGGGGTTCCCGATTGCATGCACCCCGGCGCGCGCGGGTCCGTGCAGCGTTGCGACCTACGGCGGGCGTGACGCCATGGAAGTCACCCCGATGTTGCTGGGCGGGGCCCGCACGACGCACCCGTTTGGTGGTGGGGGCGGCGGCTCGATCGGGACAGCCGCGGCGACCGACCTCCCGGTCGCGACGACCTTTCAGGTCGGCTCAGGCGGCGGTGGCGCGGGGTGTCCCTTCCGGATGATCGGCGCCGGCGGCGGCGGCGGGGGCGGCGGCGCGCTCCGGATCGCATCGCCCGATCGCATCACGCTGGGTCCCGCCGCGCGTCTGTCGGCCGATGGCGGCAACGGATCAGCGCCGGGCGGCGGCGGCGGTTCGGGCGGCGTCGTGGTGCTCGCGGCCCCCACCCTCGCCGTCGCTTCGGGCGCACGCGTCTCGGCGCGTGCGGGCAGCGCCAGCGCCCCCGGCGGCAATGGGGGCCGCGGGCGCATTCGACTCTCGACCAACGCCGCGACCTGCACGCTCAACGGCACCTTCGACCCGCCGCTCGCCTCCGGGTGCGCACCGACGCCCGTGCCGGTCGCGGGCAGCGTCTACGTGGCCGCCTTCCCGGACTAG
>JBILLV010000164.1:0-20428 GCA_044375895.1 Polyangiales bacterium
GCGGCCCGAGCAGATGAGGCCGCCGCCGCCGCAGTTGTTGCCGCAGGTGCCGCAGTTGGCGATGTCGCTGCCGAGGTCGACGCAGGCGGTTCCGCAGGCGGTGAGGCCGGTGGAGCAGGTGGTCTGGCAGCGGCCCGAGGAGCAGACCTGACCCGCGGTGCAGGCGACGCCGCAGGCGCCACAGTTCGCGGCGCTGGAGTCGGTGTCGACGCAGGCGGAGCCGCAGCGGGTGGTGCCCGCGGGGCACACGCACATGCCCATCGCGCAGGTGGTGCCCAGGGCGCAGACGGTTCCGCAGGCGCCGCAGTTGGCGGTGTCGCTGGTGGTGTCGACGCACGCGCCGCTGCACGTGGTGAGACCCATCGTGCAGGTCATCGTGCACACGCCCGACGAACACACCTGGCCCATGGCGCAGGCCGTCCCGCAGGCGCCACAGTGGGCGGGGCTCGACTGCAGGTCGACGCACGCATCGCCGCAGCGAACGTCCGTCCCCATGCACGGCGCAGGGCCCGCGTCGACCACGTCGGGGGGCGACACCGCGTCGTCGGGGATGACCGCGTCGTCACCCACATCGGGGGGCGACACGGCGTCGTCGCCCGCGTCGGGGACCTTCACGTCCGGCGGGGTGTCGCCGTCGGGCTGGGGGGTGACGTCATCGCCGTCCGGCGCGTCCATCGAGGGGGTGTCACCCCCGACGTCGACCGAAACGTCCGGCCGCGGTGCGACCACGGGGTCGTCGCCACACGCCACGAGCATCGCGGCGCAGGCGACGGGGAAAAGAAGCCGTCTGAAGTGCATGTGGAGCGTCTCCATCCAAGGGCCCCCGAGATCGGCTCGCTCCGTCCATCGGGGCGCGGATCGAGGGCAGTAGACCTTCTGCAATCCCAACACAATTCCACCCCTGCGCGCGTGAGGCGCCAAATCCACAATCGACCGACCCGCCGTGCCGACAAGTCGCCGCAGCGTGCCTCTCTCCACCTTCACGTGCGGCCCATTTGCGCCTGCACCGGGTGAACACCAGGGCGCACGCTCCATGCACCGGGTGCGGTGTGAGCAGCGCGGAGCGGGCGGCTTCGCGCCGGTGACCCTGGGCTTCCCATCATCCGCCGTGCTGCACGTCGGCAGGCGCCGGCCGCCAACAAACGCCCTTGACAGACCGCTCAGGGTTTGCGCGCGAAGAGGCGGACGGGGGTCGTGTCCGGGTCGACGGGGCGGGGCATCTGGCTGGGCGGCGCGCTGATGAGGGTCGGGTCGGCCTCGACGGCCTCCTCGGTGAGCGCGGGGAGCGAGGCCAGGGCGCGCTGCATCTCCGTGGCGTCGGCGAAGCGGGCCTTGCGGTCGCGCGCGATGGCCCGCGTCACCGCCGCGTCGAGGGCCGCGGGAACCTCCGGTCGCACGAGGCGCGGCGTCGGCGGGCGCACGCGGGCGATCTCCTGCATGAGGGCCGCGGGCGTGCGGGCCGCGAAGGGGAGGCGGCCGACGAGGCTCTCGTAGAGGATCATCCCGAGCGCGTAGAGGTCGACGCGGCCGTCGAGGTCGGGGGCGCCCATCGCCTGCTCGGGGGCCATGTAGGAAGGGGTTCCCATCACGACCCCGCTGCGGGTGAGGCGGGTCGCGTCGTCGACGGGGGCGATGGCCTTGGAGAGGCCGAAGTCGAGCACCTTCACCCGCGGCGCCCCGTCGGTCACGCGCATCATGAAGAGGTTGTCGGGCTTGAGGTCGCGGTGGAGGATGCCGCGCGCGTGCGTCGCCACGAGCGCGCTCAAGGCCTGACGGGCGAGGGTGACCACGAGCGACACCGGGAGCTTCTTCTCGCGGGAGAGCCGCGTGCCGAGGGTCTCACCCTCGAGGCGCTCCATCACGAGGTAGGGGGCCCGGTCGTCGTCGAGCCAGCCGAGGTCGAACACCTCCACGATGTGCGGGTGCCCGAAGCTGCCCGACACCATGGCCTCATTCTGGAAGCGCGCGATGGCCACGGTGTCGGTGGCGAAGCGCGGGTGCAGACACTTGATGGCCACCCGCCGGCCGAGCGCCACCTGGAGCCCCTCGTACACCACGCCCATCCCGCCCGCCGCGATGACGCCCGTGACCCGGTAGCGCCCGGAGAGGAGCCGACCGACCAAGGAGGTGGGGGTCGGGGCGACGGCGGGGCGCGACACCGGGAGCGGCGGGGGCTGCGACGCGCGCGCCTCCATCTTCGCCGCCGCCACGATGGGCTTGCGGTGGATGGGACATTCGCGCACGTCTGCGGGGTGGGGAATGCCGCAGAGCTGGCATCGGACGAAGCGCTCTGGCATCGCGGAAGGTCGGGCGAGTATATCGACGCCCGCGCCGCCCCGATATGGCGATGTCGCACTTCGCCCCGGCACATTTCTTCGCGCCCCCGACCGCCGATGGACGCTATACCCTACGGCCCCGCCCGTGAAGCGTTCGCCCCTCGTCGCCGCGCTCTTGCTGTTCTCTGCGCCCGCGGCGGCGCAGGACGTCGGTGGCGTGTACGGCCGCCTCGGCGGCGACCTCGTGCTGTCGGTGGAGGCGCTCGGGGCCTTCCACACCAGTGATTCCGGCGATCATGGGGCGGTGAGCGTGGCGGCCCGCGCCCGCTACCTGGAGATGACCGGCCTCGCCCTCGGGTACGACCGGGCCTTCGCGCCGACCCGCCGCGACGCCCTCTGGCTCGCGGTGGACTTCCGCCCCGCGTGGCTCGCCCGCTTCACCAACGACCTCGAGCAGGGGCCGCGCTGGCTCGACCTGCTCCTCGACTCGATCGGCATCGAGCTCGGCGCCGCCTGGGTGCGCCCGGGCGAGACGCTGGGGCGGGGCGGGGGCTTCGGCTTTGTCCTCGGCGGCGGCGCGGAGCTCCCGCTGGTGTGGTCGCGCGGCGACGGGCTGATGCTGCGCGTCGGCGCCCGCTGGATCAGCGCCCGCACGTGGGACGCGCAGGGGACTGGCGGGGGCGATGGGAGCGTGGAGCTGGGGGTCGGCCTCGTGCTGCGGACGCTCGTGCGCACTGGGCTCCTCAGTCGGTCGCCGTAGGCAGAGACAGAGTACGTCCCGCGGGGGTCGGGATGGGCTGTACAAGTGTTCAGTGTGTTGCTAGGGTCTCGCCTCGTTCGAGGGGCTGCGCGGCGATGGAGCGCGCGGCTCGAAGAAAGGGAGTGCGACCATGACGAAGACGCCGCGCAAGGCCAACCTGTACAAGGGATCGATGACGGGGGAGGAGGCGCGCGAGAAGATCCAGCGGACGATCGAGCGGCTGGGCTTGTCGGACGTGAAGTTTACGCCGGGCACGGGGCTCGACGCGGGGGCGATGAGCGTGACGTTTCGCTTCGGCGAGGTGCGGGTCGAGCGCACGTGCGCGACGCAGCCGTCGCTCGACGCCAACGTGGCCTGCCTGGCCCTGTGGCTCGACGACCGGGCGCGCAACCTCGAGCGGGGCATCGAGACCTTCGCCGAGGCCTTCGCCGACAGCTTCGTGCAGGCCACCAACGACAACGACTCGCCCGCCTGGCAGCTCACGCGGGTGAACCACTACGAGGGTTCGAAGTCCGTCGAGGACTGCATCGAGGTGTTCCGCTCGGCCTTCGCGCGGCTCAACATCCCGGAGACGGATGTGAAGGTCACGTGGGACACGGAGGCCAACTGGGCGCGCCTCCGCATGCGGCTCCCTTCGGGGGCCATCGTCGAGAAGGTGTCGCGCGTCCAGAAGACCTGCCTCGCCAACCTCGCGGCGCTGGGCCTGTGGCTCCAGTCGCGCGCCCGCAACTGGGAGCGCGGCATCGAGAGCCTCGACCTCGACCGCGTCTTCGCCGGCAACCTGCTCCCCGCCAAGGTGGCCTGAGGGCTACGCCGCGCCTGTCACGGAGGTCCGCGCATGATCCGCAGGATTCAGCTCTCCCTGCGCCCGTCGGAAGCCCTCGCGGCGCTCACGTCGCTGCACGCGCCGCCGGGCGACGTCTCGGCCTCGCCGGGCGCTTCGTCGGCCGCGGCGGTGTTTGGCCAGCGCCTCGGCCAGGAGGTGGCGCGGGCCTTCGACGCCCACGCGCGGGCCCTCGACGTGCTCGGCCAGTGCCTCGACTGGCTCGAACGGCGGGGGCTCTGCGAGGTGTCTCGCCCCCGGGCGCGCGCGGGCGTCCGTGAGCCCACGTGGCGGGCGGAGGCCGAGGTGAAGGTCGACGTCCGGGCCCTCGTGCGCGACCTCGTGGCCGAGCGCGACGACCCCGACAGCAAGGCGCGGGCGAGCGCGTGGGCGACGCGGGCGGTGCTCCGTCACCTCGCGGGCACCTCGCTCCACGCGTGCGAGGTGCGCGTGGGGAGCGAGCGCATCCCCGCGGCCGAGGCCCTCGCGGCCTACGACACCGAGCTCTCCCTGGTGGGCTACGGCCCCCACGCGGCGCCACCCGCGCGCCTCGCCCACCTCGCGAAGGGGGCGCGCCGCAAGGACGACCCCAGCGAGGCCCCGCCGCCGCCGCCCGTGGTGAAGGTGGAGGCCGTCAAGGTGGAGGCGGCCGCGCGGGTGACGAAGGTGAAGCCCGTCGAGGCGCCGGCGCCCAAGGTGGAGGCTGCGACGCCCAAGGTGGAGGCGAAGCGTCCGCGGACGAAGGAGAAGCCCTTCGGCGGCGGGTTCGGTGGGCTGCCCGACGACGCGGCGCCGGAGGATCGGCGGGCGGGCGATGTCTTCAGCACGAGGGGGCTGACGCTCGACGCGGAGTTCTTTCTGACGGAGGCGGCCATCGCGGTGTGGCCCTGTGACGCGGCGTCGCTGGAGCGAGGTCGTCGCGCGGTGGTGACGCGGCTCCACCCCGACCGCGCGGGTGAGGCTTCGGCGCTGGCCTTTCACCGCGCGATCAAGGGCCACGCGGAGCTGGTGAAGAAGCTCCCCGCGACGCCGCCCGCCGCACCCGCAGCGACGAGTGCTCCGACGGCTGCACCGGAGTCGGCCACTGTGTCGGCCGTGGTGGAGGTGACGCCGCCCGGCGCGGTGACGAAGCCCGTCCGTCGATCGCGCCCTCGCGTGGTGCGGGACGCAACGACGACCGCCACCGCGACCGCGACGGGCGAGCATCCGCGCGCCACGCGGTCGGTGGTGGTGCCGGTCGAACCCGCGAGCACGACGACCTTCGAGTGGCCGCCGCGCCCCGTGGAAACCGACGTGCCGCGCGCGAAGACGGCGTGAGCGGCCGCTACCGATCCCCCACCAGGGCCTTGTAGATCGCCTCGTACTCACCCACGCGGTCGGGCCAGCCGAAGCGCTCGGCCATGCCGTTGCGCTGGAGCTGACGCCAGGCCGCGCGGGCCTCGCCTTGACCATCCCCCCAGGTCTCCAGCGCGCGGTGGAGCGCCCAGCCGAGACCGCCGTCGTTGAAGTGGTCGAAGATGAAGCCGTTGCCCCGCTGGGTGGCGGGGTTCCAGAGGCGGACGGTGTCGGCGAGGCCGCCGGTGCGGTGGACGATGGGGGGCGTCCCGTAGCGCAGGCTGTACATCTGGTTGAGCCCGCACGGCTCGTACCGCGACGGCATCAGGAACATGTCGCTCCCGGCCTCGATGAGGTGGGCGACGGGTTCGCTGAAGGCCCGCTTGTAGGCCACCTGGCGGGGGAAGGCGTCGGCGAGCTGGGTGAAGAAGCGCTCGTACTTCTCCTCGCCGGTGCCCAGCACCACCACCTGCATCGCGCGGCGGCGCAGCATGTGGGGGAGCACGTCGAAGCAGAGGTCGAAGCCCTTCTGCCAGGCCATGCGTGACACCACGCCCACCACGGGGACGCGCGGGACGTACGGGAGGCCCATCGCGCGGCAGAGCTCCTGCTTGTTGCGCTCCTTGCCGGAGAGGTCGTCGGCGGCGTAGCGGTGGGGGATGCGGGCGTCGCGCTCGGGGCTCCACTCGGCCTCGTCGATGCCGTTGAGCACGCCGCGCAGCACGTCGCGTCGCCCGCGGAGAAACGGGTCGAGCCCGACGCCGTGCTCGGGGGTGCAGATCTCCCGCGCGTAGGTGGGCGACACGGTGGTGATCGCGTCGGCGTAGAGGATGCCCGTGAGGAGGGCGTTGACGCGCCCTTCGCGGAGCTGGTCTTGATGGAAGTGGTGGGCCACCTCGCCGAAGCCCGTCTCGGCGAGGGCCGACGCGGCGAACGAGCCCTGGTACCCGATGTTGTGGATCGTGAGGACGGTGCGGGTGCGGGCGAAGAGGCGGTCCCATGCGAGGAGGGTCTTGAGGGCGAGCGGGGCGAGGGCGGTCTGCCAGTCGTTGCAGTGGACGATGTCGGGCGACCACTGGAGGTGCTGGCAGGTCTTGAGGGCCGCCCACGTGAGACCAGCGAAGCGGGCGTGCTCGTCGGCGTCGCTGGTGTAGAGCGAGGGGCGATCGAAGAGGGCCGGGGCCCGCACGCAGTAGACCGGGACGTCGGAGCCAGGGAGCGGGGTGCTGACGACGGAGAAGCCCGTCCGGCGCGGGCCCAGCGTGAGGGGAAGGGTCGGGAGCACCTCGGTGAAGGCCCGCCCCGGCGCGCGGACGCGGGGGTAGAAGGGCATGGCGACCCGCACGTCGTGGCCGCGCTCGCGGAGGTAGCGGGGGAGGGCGCCGGCGACGTCGCCGAGGCCGCCGGTCTTCGCGAAGGGAGCGACTTCGGAGCTGAGGAAGAGAATGTTCACGGGGAGGTGAACGACCGTACCAGAGGGGAGGTGGCCCGTTGAAGCGTCTTCCCCGGCCCGCCCCGTCGCGTGTACACCCTCCCGCATGAGCGATCACCGCAACCGCGTCGCCCTGGTCACCGGCGGCGGCCGTGGCATCGGGGAGGCCGTCGCGCAGCGCCTCGCGCGGGAAGGGCTGCGGGTGGCCGTGCTCGGGCGCCAGCTCGACGACCTCCAGCGCGTGGCCGACGCCTGCGGAGGCTTCGCCGTCGCCTGCGACCTCACCGACGCCGCCGCGACCGACGCCGCCCTCGCGGCCGTGGAGCGCGCCCTCGGCCCCGTCGATGTGCTCGTCAACAACGCCGGCCTCGCCGAGTCGCTCCCCTTCCACAAGACCACCGACGCGGTATGGGAGCGCACCATGGCGCTCAACGTCACCGCGCCGATGCGGCTCTGCCGGGCGCTGGTGCCGGCGATGGCGGGGCGCGGGTGGGGGCGCGTGGTCAACGTCGCGTCCAACGCGGGGCTGCGGGGCTACGCGTATACGGCTGCGTACTGCGCCAGCAAGCACGCGCTGGTGGGCCTCACGCGGGCGCTCGCGGTGGAGTTTGCGAGCAAGGGGGTGAGCATCAACGCCGTGTGCCCGGGCTTCGTCGACACGGAGATGTCGGCCCGCTCGGTGGCGAAGATCGCGGCGACGACGAAGCGCTCGGCGGAGGAGGCCCGCGCGGCCCTGGAGGCGCTCTCGCCGCAGCGACGGTTGATGACGGTGGAGGAGGTCGCCCACGCGGTGTGGTCGCTCGTCCCCCACGAGGCGCGCGGGATCCACGGGCAGTGCATCGCGCTCGACGGAGGGCAGACGGCGTGAAGATCGTTCAACCCGAGGGGTGGGCCCCGGCGAAGGGCTACGTCAACGGCGTGTCGTGCGAGGGCGGCCGCACGGTGTACGTCGCCGGACAGATCGGCTGGGACGGGCAGTGCGTGTTTCACACGGACGAGTTCGTCGCGCAGTTCGATCAGGCGCTCGACAACGTGATCGCGGTGGTGAAGGCCGCCGGCGGCGCGCCCGAGCACATCGTGAAGATGACCGTGTACGTCACCGACCTCGACGCGTACCGAAACAACCTGCGCGAGGTGGGCCGGTGCTGGAAGCAGCGCCTCGGGCGACACTTCCCGGCGATGGCCCTCGTGGGCGTCGCGGGCCTCGTCGAGCGCCGCGCCCAGGTGGAGATCGAAGCCGTCGCGCACATCCCGGAGGAGCCATGAGCCTGTCGCCGAAGACGTTCCGTTTCGAACTCGAGCGGGGGGTGGGGACCATCGTCCTCGACCGCCCCGAGCGCCTCAACTCCCTCACCTTCGACAGCTACATCGAGCTCGGGGATTTCTTCCCGAAGCTCGAGGCGTCGAGCGAGGTGCGCTCCCTCGTCATCACGGGGACGGGCAAGGGGTTCTGCTCGGGCGGCGACCGCCACGACATCATCGCGAAGCTCTTCGAACGCGACCTGCAAGGGCTGCTGGAGTTTACCCGCATCACGGGGAGGCTCATCCAGGCGATCCGGCAGGTGCGGCGGCCCGTCATCGCGGCGGTCAACGGCGTGGCCGTCGGGGCGGGCGCCGTGATGGCCCTCGCGTGCGACGTGCGCATCGTGTCGGAGGACGCCCGCTTCGGCTTCGTCTTCCCGAAGGTGGGGCTCTGCGGCGCAGACATGGGCGCGGCCTACCTCCTCCCGCGCGTGGTGGGCCTCGGGCGCGCGTCGGAGCTGCTCTTCATGGGCGACCTCATCGACGCGACCGAGGCGTATCGCATCGGCCTCGCGAACCGGGTGGTGCCGAAGGACGAGGTGCTCACGACGGCCCGCGCGTGGGCGCAGAAGCTCGCCGACGGCCCCGCCTTCGCCCACACGATGACCAAGCAGATGATCGAGGCGGAGCACACCATGTCGCTCGCCGAGGCCATCGAGGCGGAGGCCCAGGCCCAGGCGATCTGCATGCAGCACCCGGACTTCCGCGAGGCCTACGACGCCATCACGGCGAAGCGTGACCCGCGCTTCCGCGGCGCCCCCCCGAAGCTCACGTAAAGAAGCCCACCAGGGCGAAGCGACGCCCCGCGGTCACCGGCTCCACCGCGTGGAGGACGGAGGCGCCGTACACCACCGCCGAGCCCGTCGCCGCGTCGAAGCGGGCGTCGTACTCGGGGAGCACCAGCGTGCCTCCGGCGTACATCCCCTGGCGGAGGTTGACGCTCAGCGCGAACCTTCGCCCTGCGGTCGCGGCGTTGGCGTCGTCGCGGTGCGGGTGAAACACGCCGCCGTCGCTCGCCTCGTAGCACCCCACGCGGAAGCCCTCGCAGCGCAGCGCCTCGTACCCGAAGGCGCGTCGCATGTCGGGAAGCACGCGGCGGGCGAGGCGCTCGCGGATCAGCGCGACGGTTCGCTCGTCGCGGACGATGTGGTCGGTGCGTCGCTTGATGTCGCGCACCACCTGGTCGCTCACCCCCACGGCGGCCTCCGCGGTGACGCGCCCGGCCTCCCGTTCGCCCGTCTCCCACGCGCGGATGAGCGCCTCGCAGAGCGAAGGTTCGAACGCGCCGGGCACCACCAGCACGGGGGCATGGGCGACGCCCCACGACGCGCGGGCCGCTTCGAAGCGGGCGGCGACGGGCGACGACGTGACGTCGGTCACCACCTCGGCGACGCGACCGCCCGGCGTGACGAGGATGGCCACGGTCACCGTCGCGGGGAGTCGGCAGCGCGAGCGCACCGTGTGGGCGAGATCAGGGACGGCCGACCACGTCGGGGGGAGGGTGACGTCGCCCACGTAGGCAGGGGATTCGTCGAGGATGAGGCCGTCGAGGGAGGCGAGCGCCCGCGCCGTCGCGGCCGCGCCGGGGAGCTCGCCCAGGACGAGCGCCCACCAGCGACCGGCGAGGAGGTCGGGGCGGATGTCGCCCGCGTCAGGGTGGCGGAGCACGAAGTCGGGGAGCGCGTCGCCGCGGGTGATGGCAGTGCGCTCGATCGCGCGCGGGGCGGTGGTGCGGGCGAGGGCGGCGAGGAGGGCGTCGACGTCGTCGAAGCCGTGGGCGTGGGCGTCGCGTTCGAGGCGCTCCTCGTCGGGGACGGGGGCGCCGAGGTGCGTCTCGTACCAGCCGTGGAGGAGCTCGAGGGCGGGGGCGTTGCTCGGGCCGTGTTCGTGGGCGCGGCGGGCGACGTCCCAGAGTCGGTCGCCTCCGTCGGCCACGCGGAGAAAATCCGCGAGGTCGGCGGCGTCGAGGTCGGTGGCGTCGCCGAGCGCGGCGAGCGTGGCCTCCTCCGTCATCAGCCGCGCGAAGCCTTCGGGCGCGAGCGCGTGGTCGTGGCACCACCGGGCGAGGGCCTCGGCGCGGGTGAGGCCGCGGGCCCGTCGAAACACCGTGGCGGCCGAGCGGATGGCCTCGGCCGAGGGGACCACGCCGAGGCGCTTTGCGAGGGTGAGGGACTGGCGGCGGAGGCGGGCTCCCTGCGTGATGGAGGCGCGCTCGTCGTCGGGGAGCAGGCGGGTGAGGTCGAGGAGGAGCGCGTCGAGCGAAGGGGCGTCAGGCACGGCGGGGACGGAGGCTCCTCGCAAACGGGGGTGGCGGTCAATGCGAGCGTGCGGGCGCGCTCAAGGCCTCTGCGCGGAGCGCCGTAGAAGATGCCAACGCCCTCTTCGCGGTGTCGCGAGGGGGCGTCAGACACCCACCATGAGCCCATCGCGACGGAGCACCCGTCCCCCCGCAGAGCGCCCTCGATCCGCTGGCCCTGCGCCGCACGACCGTCCTGAGGTTCCCGTCGCGGCCTCGCCCGTCGCGCTCGCACGGGAGGCCGAGCGTGGGGGACGGGCGGCGGAGGCCGCGCTCCTCCTCGTCGACGCGAGCATCGCCGCACTGCGGGAGGAGCGACCCGCGGACGCGGCGGCGTATGTGACCGAGGCGGAGCGACTCGCGGACGTCTCAGGCAACGCCAACGCGCGCGGCGCCGCCCACGTCGCGCGGGCGCGGCTGGAGTACCTCTCGGGCGATCCGGCGGCGGCCTTGCGCGCCGTGGAGCGGGCGTGGCCGGAGCTGCGCGACGGGGGTGAGCCCCAGCACCGCGTCGACTGCCTGACGATGTTCGGGGTCGCGCTGGCCGACCTCGGGTTGTTCGAGGCCGCGATGGAGTGGGACGTGAAGACGCTGGCGGAGGCGGGCGCGTTCGCGGCGACGGGCGCGCCGGGGTCGCACATCCGCTTCGCCCGCGCCCACACCAACCTCGCCGCGCGCTGCGTCGATCGCGGGGAGGCGCTCACGGCCGAAGGAGACGAGGCGGCGGCGCGCGGGATGTTCAAACGAGCGGCGTCGCTCTCGCGGGAGGCGCGGCGGCTCAACGGGGAGCTCGAGGCCGTCGCCGCCGTGGCGATCAACTGCGGCAACCTCGGCGTGGCCCTCGCGTACCTCGGGCGCTTCGAGGAGGCCGAGGCCGCCCTCGCCGAGGGAGACCGCGTCCGGGGCGACCGCAGGACCAACAACGACTGGATCAACGCCCGCATCCACCACGCGCGGCTGTGCCTTTGCCGCGGTGACCTCGCGGGGGCGGAGGCGTGGGTCGCGTCCGCCCTGGCCGACGCCGAGGCGCGGGGCATCTTGCGGATGACCTCCGAGTGCTACGCGATGGCCGCAGAGGTGGCCGAGCGGCGCGGCGACCTCGCCGGGGCGCTGGCGAACCACAAGCGCTTCCACCTGGCGGACAAGCGGCTCACGCAGGCGGGGACGGAGCAGCGGGCGCGCACCATGGCCGTTCGCATGCGCACCGAGCACGCCGAGGCCGAGGCCATCCGCCTCCGCCGGGTCGCGCGGGAGGATCCCCTCACCGGCCTCGCCAACCGCCGCGCCCTCGACGAGTGGCTCACGGCTTCGCACCCGAGGGCACGGCGCGAGCAGCGGCCGCTCTGCGCGGCCCTCGTGGACGTCGACTTCTTCAAGCGCGTCAACGACCGCTTCTCGCACGCGGTGGGCGACGCGGTGCTCCGTCGGGTGGCCGAGCTGCTCCGCGGGGTCTCGCGGGCGGGCGACCTCGTGGCGCGCTACGGCGGCGAGGAGTTTGTGCTGGCGGTCGTCGATTGCGATCTCAACGTGGCGGCGCGGGTGTGCGAGCGCGCGCGGGCTGCGATCGAGGGCGACGACTGGGGGCTCATCGCGCCGGGCCTCGCGGTGACGGCGAGCTTCGGGCTCTGCGACCTCGCCGAGAGCGACGGACCCGATGGGGGACTGGCGTGCGCAGACGCGGCGCTCTATCAAGCCAAGGCGGGCGGGCGCAATCAGGTGGTGGTCACCAGTCAGCGCCCGAGGGCCTCGACGAGCTTGCGGCCGAGCATGTAGCGTCCGTCTCGCCGGGAGATCCTCTCGATGACGCCACGGACGGCCCGCACCCTCTACCTCCTCGCGCTGGCCTTTCCGCTGGCGGTGCTGGCGTGGGTCAACGCGGCGGAGATCGGGCGGTGGCTCGACACGGGCATGTGTCCGGGCGGGCCGATGGATCGGGCGGCGGCTCCCTGCGGGCTGTGGGGCTTCGTGGGGGTCGTGATGCTGGGCGGGTGGGCGGCCTTCGTGGTGGTGCCGGTGCTGGGGCTGTGGGTCGTGGGGGCGACGGCGCTGTACGCACTCACGCGTCGGCGCGCGGCGCGTCGCGCGCACGCGTGACGCTTGCCCCGACCCGCCGGGGGGTGCGAAGGTTGGCGCATGATCACGGTGTTTCACGCGGCCGCACAGTGCCAGGCGCTGTTCGAAGAGCTGCTCGACAGCCGCGCCAACTTCTACGACGAGCTCGTCGATGTGACGCCCGGGGTGGGCCTCGCGCCGGTCACGGTCAACGGCGCGTATCCGCAAGGGGACCGCGGGGTGCTCGTCGACCTGGGGTACGACCGCGCGCTCCCGATTCGCGACGACGACCACCCCGTGCGCGGGCTGGTGCGTGACGCGCTCGCGGACGTGATCGCGGCCTGCCCCGAGCTGGCTTCCTTCGAGGTGGTGTGTCGCTTCGATGACGGCGACGCGCGCCACGCCGTCGAGGTGTGTCGTCACGCGCCGACGGCCGCAGCGTGAGCGACGCGTCGTCCGAGCTGGTGGAGGTCGCGGGCGCCTTCCTCGACGCGTTGACGTTGGAGCGAGGCTTCTTCCGGGCCGAGCTCACCGCCGCGCTCGGCCGCGCGCTAGGGCCGACGCCGTTGTTCTTCCTGGCGATGTTCGCGCGCAGCGAGGGAGGATTCGGGGTGGGCTTCGCCGTCGACCCGAGCATCCCGGCGCTGCACCCACCTGCGGCCGTGAGGGCGGTGGCCATCGCTGCGCTCGACGCGCTCCGCGCGCACGATCCACGCTTCGCGCCCGCCGAGTTTACCCTTCACTTCGCGCACGGCGGCGAGCCGCCTAGCGCAACCACCCTTCCGGCTCGGTGAAGCGCTTCTGCCAGCGGCGCGCGGCGTCGTCCTCGCGAAAGGTGCCCCAGAAGTTTGGGGGTGCGGTCACCCAGGGGTCGAGCGCGCATGCGACTTCGGCCAGGGCGTGCGGGAACCGCAGGGTGTTGAGGTCGCCCAGGTCGGGGGTGCTGCCGGCGCGGACGAGCAGGGCCCCGCGGGGGGCGTCGACGACGAGGACCTCGTTGGCCCATGCGCGTCGCCGCAGCGCCGCGGCTGCATCCGGGGCCGTCGCAACGAGGGGTGCGCCGAGGAGCGTCACCCAGGACACGCTGGGGAGTGACGAAGGCGCCAGCCAGCAGGCGCCTTCGGGGTCGGAGATGTCGAGCCCGGCGTAGCGGCGCGCAAGGCGGTAGACCTCGTCGAAGGCGGGCGTGGGGTAGCGCTCGTTCCAGACCGCGAGGTGGCCGCCGAGGGCGCTGAAGACGCCCGCGATGGAGGCGATTTCGAGCGCGAGCTGGAAGAGGGCTGCCGGGTCAGTCTCGAGGGGGAGCACGCACTGGAGGTAGCCCTGCCGCGGTCGCTCGCCGGGGTCGAACTCCCGGTAGGTGAAGCCAGCGCTCGCAGCCCCGCGGTCGTCGGCGAGGGTGAAGCGGAAGAGGTGACGCGGCGCGCGCAGTCGCTCATCGGAGAGGGCGGCGACGAGCTCGGGCAGGTGCGCCGCGTCCGTCCGCTCCCACGCGTCGGCCACGGACGTGAGAAACCAGTAGGGGCGGTCGATCGGGAGCCAGCGGATGAAGGCTTCGAGCGCGCGCGCGGCGCCGCCTCGCGCCCACAGGAGCGTGTCGTCCAGGTACGCCGTGAGCCCGAGCGCGACCCGCGTCACCGTCACGTCTGGCGCGGCGCGGAGCGACGCCCGGCCCGAAGTGAGCATCGACCCCGTCACGGCGGCGTCACCCCCGCCACGAGCGCCTCGACGGCCGCCATGGGGGTTGCGCTGAAGGTCTCCCCGTCTCGCGTCTCCACCACGCGGTGCCGCGCCGCGATGAGGAGTGAGCCGCGGTCGTCGAAGCGCTCCGCGGCGAGGGCGGGCTTGATCGGGACCACGTCGCGTCCGACCAGTTCGAGAAGCCCCGCGTCGTGCCCCGCGAGGAAGACGCGCCCTTCGAACACCGCGATGTCTGACAGCGCTGCGTCGCACTGGCACACCACCGCCCAGCCCCACGGCGAGCCCTCGAGCACCACGCCGGTCGGCCCCACCGCGTAACATCCGCCATCGGCGCGGACGCGAACGCGCGCGAGCGGCGCGGTGGTCGGGCTCACCAGCCGCCGCCACGCGCTGCCATCCCAGCGGGCGATGAGTCCACCCAGGCCCACGGCATACGTGTAGCCCTCGGCGCACCCGTGGACGCCCATGACAGCGCCGGGGGCAGCGACTTCGCGCCAGCTGCCCCCTTCCCGCACCATCATCACCGACCCGTCCGGCGCGTCGCCCCAGGCGAACGCAAGCGAGGCGCCCACCTCCACGACGCCCATCATGGCCCCAGGAGCGGCGAGGGTCACAAAGGGGGCGAGCGCGGACGCTTCATCGTAGGCGGGGACGTGGAGCACGGACCCGCCGGCGTGTGTGACCAGGACGTCGCCTCGAGGCGACTGCCAGAGGTCGGTGAGCCACGCCCGGGCGTGGAGACGAAGCGTGAGGTCACCGCCGCGACGACGAAGCACGAAGCTCTCTGCCTCGTCCCATGCGAACCCCGACTCCGCCGCGAAGCGATGGACAAGGAAGTGGCAGTCATCGAGGGCAGGACCAGAGGCCGCGGAGACCTCGAGCACGAGTCGTCGGCGCGTCATGGAACGGGCACCGTGGTCACGGGAATCGTCGCCGCGAGGGTCCGGACATCGGCCTGCTGTCCGGGCGGCACGTAGCCGGGGTCGGGGGCGCGGGCCACGGAGGCAGCGGGGGGACGGGTGGTGGGCCCGTTGATCGCTGCCTGACGATCGGTGGGGGACATCGCGGCGAGCGCGTCCCCCTCCGTGGCGAGGCAGTCGGGGCGCGCGACCGACGCGGCGCGGCGCTCGGACTGGGCGGCGCGGCGCTCGAGGGAATCGGCGAGGCCCTCGGCGTTGCGCGCGGTGCGCTCGCGTTCGCCGGCGCGCTCGCCTTGCGCAACGGCCGCCTGGCGAACCTGCGTCTGGCGCTGCGGCGACGCGAACGGGTCTTCGACGACCGCGTCGGACTCGACCCGGCGGCGACCGGCCCACGACTCCGTCGTGCCCGCGGAGCGGTTGGCTGTGGCGGACTGGGCGCGCATGTCGTCGGCCGCTCGGCGCGCGGTCTGGGCCTCCTGCTGGAGCGCCGCGCGACGCTGCGCCGCGAGGGTGGGGTCGTTGACGGCGCCCGAGCTCTGCTCGCGGGCGTTGCGCGCGTTCTGATCAGCCGGGGTCTCGCCGGGCTGACACGCCTGATTGGCCCTGGTCGTGGCGGTGGCGCGGTTGGCGGCGCGGTCGTTGACGCGCGCGTCGACCGCCTCCTGGCGCATGGCCTGAAGCCCCTTGCGCCGGAAGGCGTCGAGGCAGGCATAGACGTCGTTGCCGTTGATCTGCTGGTCCGCCGGGACGGACGTCGCGTGATTCGCTGCCGGCGAGGCGCCTCCCGCCGCGGCGACGCCGCCTGGGCCAGCGGCGGCCGCGGCGGCCTGGTTCTGTCCGCGCGCGTAGGCTTCCCGGTCGATGGGTTGGCGGTCGTGTTCGGGGCCGCGCCGGGCGTCCACCGCGAGTCGCGCCCGCTGGCTCTCATGCTGGTCGCGGAGCGCGGGCGGATAGGTGTCCACGGGCGTCACCCCGCGGCGCTGGTTGTCGGCGCGCACCGCTGCCGCGCAGGCCGCCTCGTGTCGGGAGACGACGTTGTGCTCGCTCCCGGGGGGCGCCCAGGGGCCGCGCGACTGCGGCATACACGGGGCGCGCTGCCCGTCGTAGCCGAACTCGCGGTTGCCGCAGGGATTGTCGCGCGTACCAGCCTCACGGTGCGTCGCGTCCATCGACATGTGGCCTGACTGGCACTGCCCGAGATAGCGGTCGGCCGCGCTGGGTCTTGGCGTCGGTTCCGCCGTGTTGAAGGGCCTCCCGTCGGCCGCCGCGCGCCGCCGCTCGTCATCCCAGGCGAACCACTGGGGGCTGCGCGCGCGCGCCGCGGAGATCTGGCCCTGCGTGTGCTGGTAGGTGCCGAACCACTCGGGGTTGTAGCCTGCCTCCAGCAGCGCCTTGACGCAGTCGGGCGAGAAGAACAGACCCGTATCGCCGGCGCGGGCGAAGATGCAGGGGGTCTGGGCGGGGCCGGTCATCGCAAGCCACCAAAACGTAGTCGCGACGAAGGGCCGCCGGCAACCCCCATCGGCTCGTCGCTCCGCGGGCCGCTACGCCAGGTCGACGTCCCAGCGCTGCGCCCATCGCGCCAGGCACACCACCCGAAACAGCAGCGCCCGTTCGCGCTCGGCGAGCACCGTTCGCTCGTCGCACCATCGCCGCAACACGTCGACATCCAGCACGGCCGTGAGGAGGTCGCCCGCCCGCTCGATCTCCCGCGCGCACAGCCGCTGGTAGCGCCGTCCGTCCCCCAGATCCTTGGGCAGCGCGGATTTGGTTCGCACCCGAACCACCTCGGGCACCACCCCCCGCAGCGCCTCGCGCAGCACGGCCTTCTCCACCCCGCCGCGCATCGCGGCCTCGGGCGACACCTTGCGCGCGAGGTCGAGCAGCGCCCCGTCGGCGAAGGGGACGCGCGCCTCCAGCCCGTGCGCCATCGTGTGGATGTCGCCGTTGTGCAGCAGCCGCGGGAGCCAGCGCTCGACCACCAGGCACGCCGTCGCCATCGCCCGGTCGCGGGGCGCGTCCCAGCGGTGCCCGAGCCCCGTCACCAGCGCGCGGTATTTCGCGTCGAAGTGCGCCCGCGGCTGCGCCATCACCTCGCGGCGGATGGGGGCGTCGGCGAAGCGTTCGAGGATGCGGGCGGGCGACTCGGTGGCCACCGCGTCGTGGAGAAAGTGGTAGCCGAAGTGGGTCTCGTCGGCGGCGTCGCCCACGAGGACGGCCTTCACGTGGCGCGACGCCGCGCGGGCCAGGCGGCTCTGCGCCACCTCCTGCTCCCAGGCCGGGAGCGCGTCGTTGGCGAAGGCGACGGCGTCGAGGTCGTCGTCGAGGTCGTCGCGCGCCACGTCTACGACCGACACGTCGAGCGCGAGAGCTTGCGCGGCCTCGAGGGCGAAGGGGAGGTCGTCGGACACCACGATGCGCGACGCCCCTTCCTCCGCCCGCGCGTGGTCGTCGAAGCGGACGGTGAAGGCCCGCGGCGCGTACCCCGCCCGCACCGCGTGGGCCGCGATCGCCGTCGAGTCGAGGCCGCCGCTGAGGAACACCCCCACGGGGACGTCCGCCACCAGCGTCCGCCGCACGGCCCGCTCCAACGCGTCACCCACGCGGGCCGCGAGCGTCGCGTCGTCGGGCGCGTCGCCCGTGAGCTCGTAGCGCCACCAGCGGTCGACGGAGACACCCGCGCGGGAGACGCGCAGCGCGCTGCCCGGGGGGAGGTGCGACATCCCCGCGAAGGCCGGCGATTCGACGCCGCTGAAGCACGGCGCCACCAGCACTTCGAGAAGTGCTTCGCGATGTGCTTGCGGACGTGACCGCAGCGCCGGAAGGACGGCCTTGGCCTCCGACGCGAAGGCGAACGAGGCGCCGTCCCAGGCGTACACGAAGGGCTTCACCCCGAGCTTGTCGCGGGCCGCGAAGCCCGCCTCCGCGCGGGTGTCCCACACGAAGAACGCGAACATCCCCTCCAAGCGATGAACGCACCGCTCGCCCCACGCCGCGTAGGCCGCGAGCACCACCTCGGCGTCCGAGCGGGTGCAAAACTCCCACCCCGCGGAGAGCTCGCGCCGGAGCCCGTCGAGCGCGTACACCTCGCCGTTGTACACGAGCACGAAGCGACCGTCGGGGCTTCTGAAGGGCTGCGCGCCGCCGACGGGATCGACGAGGGAGAGACGCGTGTGGACGAGCCCGCAGTGGGGAGAGACGTGCGTCGCTTCGCCGTCGGGGCCGCGGTGGCGGAGGCGTGCGCGCATGGCCGCGAGCACGCTCCGGTCGGGGGGGACGTCGTAGCGGACCAGGCCGCCGATGCCGCACATCAGCGCCGCGCCTCGAAGGCTTCCCACAAGAGGGCGGCGGTGATCCAGCGCATCCACGCGCGGTCGTCGTCGCCCGTCGGGAGCGGGCGCTGCACCCGTTCGCCGAGGCGCGTGAGGGCGTCGGCGGACACGAGACCTTCGCGGCGCAGCGGGGGTGCGAGGCGGCCCTGCTTGGGGCCCGTGACGAGCGCGCGGACGACGCCCAGGGCGGCCCCCACGGCGCGGAGGGCGGGCTTCTCGGGGTCGACCGGGAGCGACACGAGGTGACCCACCACGGCCTCGTCGAGGAAGGGGGAGACGAGCGTCACACCGGCCGCGCGGAAGAGGTCGTGGGTGAGGGGGAGGTAGTCGGCGCTCCGGTCGCGCTTCACCACGTGGTCGGCCCCGTCGCCGCTGAGCGCGAGGGTGACGCCGTCGCGCCGCATCGCCCGCGCGAGGAGCAGCTTCGCCACCGGGTGTGCGTTGTAGATCGGCGCCTCCATCGCCGTCACCGCGTCGGGGAGCCCGTCGCGGAAGTCGTCTTCGCCCACCTCCACCAGCACCACCTCCGCCCCCACCGCGCGGGCCGTGCGGAGGGCTTCGTCGCGCTCGTTGTAGCCCGCCATCGCGGGGCACAGCACGTAGGCCGGGAGGCGGTTCCCGGTGAGGGCGAGGACGATGGCTGAGTCGAGGCCCCCGCTCAAGGCCACCGCCGCGCGCTCGCCTGTCGCCAGCGCCCGTTCGACGGCGTCGGCGAGGAGCGCGCGGAGGTCGCCCGGCACCGGGGTGGGCTCGTAGGGCGTTGTGCGGGGCGGGCGTTCGGTGGGGTCGAGGGTGTGGGAGGGAGGGAGCTCGGCGATTCGTTCGTCCACCGTACGATCGCCGGGAGGGAGTCCGTCGAGGTGCTGTTGGAAGAAGCTGCGGTCGATGGCGGGCGGGCCGTAGGAGTCACGGTCGAGGAGCGAGCGCACCGAGGGAGCGTGAGCGCCCGTGTCGCGGCGGTAGCAGACCCGGTGGAAGCCGAAGGGGTCGCGGGCGACGATCATCCGCGGGCTCCGCGGAGGCGGGTGAGCTCGGCCCGCGTGAGGAGGCGGTGCGGCGCGAGCGGGGCGTCGCCGCCGTGGCAGAGCGCGCAGGTGGCGAGCGCCTCGCCGCGGGTGAGGTACGCGAGGAGCTCGTCGCGCAGCGCGGGGCCGTCGTGAAGCGCGAGGCCGTCGCCCGAGAGGTCACGGGCGGCGCCGAGGTAGCGCTGGAAGTGGGCGGGGCGCGTGCACGTGAAGAAGACGCCGTCGCGGAGGAGGTGGCAGCGCTCGCGGATCCAGCAGCGGTCGAAGACGGCGGCGTTCTCCGCGGGGTCGTCGCAGGGGGTGGCGCGGTCCATGGCGACGAAGCGGTCTTGCTGCTTCCAGTTGAGGGTGACGCCGTGCTCGGCGGCGCGGGCGACGATGCGATCGCGGTCGAGGTCGATGCGCGGGTACACGGAGACGGTGACCGCGTCGATGCTGGCCCACACCGCGTCGGCGGCGCGCGCGAGGAGGAGGCCGTTGGTGGTGAGCGAGAGCACCGGGGCGATGCCCGACGCGCGCACGGCGTGGGCGAGGGCGGGGAGCTCGGGGTGGAGCAGGGGTTCGCCGCCAACGAGCTTGAAGACGCGGGGGGCGAGGACGGACGCGGCGAGGCGGAGGTCGCGGGTGAGGGTGGCGACGTCGTCGAAGCGCGGGGCGAGCGCAGGAGAGAGCGAGCAGCAGTCGGCGCAGGTGAGGTTGCAGTGGTCGACGATGTGCGCTTCGAGGGAGCGCGTCACCACGCGGCCGTCGACCACGGGGTAGTGGCGGTCGAGCGGCGGGGGGAAGCGGTGGGAAGGCGCCTCGCCCACGACTCGCTCGCTCACCGGGCGACGCGGCGGCGACGGCGCAGCGCGAGCAGCCCCAAGAGCGCGAGCGCCGAAGGGAGCGACGCGCGGGCGGGGCTCGTCGCGCGGCAGCCGCAGCCCTCGGGGGGCGTGGCGGTGGGCGGCGTCGAAGCGTCGGAGGCAGCGTCGGCCTCGAGCACGTCGTCGACCGCGCCCACGTCGTCGAAGCCGAGGTCGTCGGGTGTGGTGGCGTCGGGCGTCACGGCGGCGTCACGCGGCGTCGTGGCGTCGGGGCGCGTCGTGGCGTCGGGCGGCGGGACGGTTGCGTCGGGCGGCGGGACGGCGGCGTCGGGCGGCGGGGCGCAGGTGTTGGTGCCCGGGAGGCAGAG
>JBILLV010000495.1:0-5221 GCA_044375895.1 Polyangiales bacterium
GGCGGCGGTGACGTCGGCCTCCGTCCAGGGCTCCTCGGCGGCCTCGTCGTTGAGGGCGGTGGTGAGCTCCGCGGTCGTGAGCCCGGGGTGCTTGCGCGCGGCCCGCAGCACGACGAGCTGCGTCCCGTCCGTGAGGTGAACGGCCTTCCCGCGGGCCTTGCGGGCGGCGTCGAGGAGGTCGATGGCGAGGCCGATGACGGTCGCGGCGACCACCGCCCCACCGGGGAAGAGCATGCCCACGAGCACGCCGAGACCCGCGGCGACGGGCTTGAAGAGGTCGAGGTCGTCGTTTCGAACGACCCACGAGCCCACCATGGACTCGAGGTTGCTCTCCTCAGGCGCGCGGCACGCACCGACGAGGGCGTCGAGCACGGCGGGGTCGGTGGTCGCGCCGACCGCCGCGGCGAGCTGATCGCGGCAGGCGTCGGGGTCGAAGTGGGTGGTGGTCGCTGGGGTCCCCATGAGCGCCGAGTGTCACGCAGCCCACCACGGACGCGCAAGCGCGACGACGCGACGCCGCCTTCGACGCGACGCCGCCTTCGACGCGACGCCGCCTTCGAAGCGACGCCGCCTTCGAAGGCGCCCGAATGGCCCTGGCGATGGATGACGGACCGTATCGCGGAACCGATCGGGCGGTGGCCCCCCGTCGCTCCGAGCCCTCCCCCGAACCGCCTAGTCCGCCAGCCACGCCTGAAACATCAGCGCGTTCCAGAGGAAGTGCTCGAGGTTGCGCGCCCCCGAGAGGTGGGCCTCCCACGCCGACCACACAGTGTCGGCGCGGAGGTAGCCCTGCGCGCGCAGCCGATCGGGCGAGAGGAGGTCGGCGGCCCACTGCCGGAGCGACCCGCGGAGCCACAGGTCGATGGGCACATTGAAGCCCATCTTCGGGCGCTCGACGAGGGCGCGGGGCACGTGGCGATCGAGCACCTGCCGCAGGATCCATTTCGTCGTCCCGCCGCGGATCTTCATCGCCGACGGGAGCCCGAACGCGAACTCCGCCACCCGGTGGTCGAGGAAGGGAGCGCGCGTCTCCAGGCTCACCGCCATCGCCGCCCGATCGACCTTCACCAGGATCACATCGGGCAGGTACCAGAGCGCGTCGCCGAGCATCATGTTGTCGGTGACCAGCCGGTCATCGCGGCCCCAGAGCCCGTGGAGCCCTGGCTCCGTCGACGCCCGGACGCCCTCCACCACGGCCCCCGGCTCGCGGTACTGCGTGTGGAGGAGCGCGTGCACCTGACGGGCGTCGCGCGCCCCGGCGATGCCCGCGAGCTTGTGCATCTTGTCGCCCGCGTGGTCGACGCGCAGGCGGCGCGGGAGCACACGGAAGAGGGAGTTCCACGTCTGCGGGGGGACGCTGCGGACGCCCGCGGCGAGGCCCGCTCGGCCGCCCTGGGGGATGCGCCCGAGGTAGCGCCAGAGCTCGTCGGCGAGGGTGTACCGCGAGTAGCCGCCGAAGAGCTCGTCGCCGCCGTCGCCCGAGAGGCTCACCGTGACGTGCTGACGCGCGAGCTTCGACACCAGGTACGTCGGAATCTGCGAGGCGTCGGCGAAGGGCTCGTCGTAGATCTTCGGCAGGTCGGGGATCACCGCCCGCGCCTCGTCGAGCGAGACGTACAGCTCGGTGTGGTCGGTCTGGAGGTGAGCCGCCACCTGGCTGGCGTACTGGGCCTCGTTGTACCGCGGCTCGTGGAAGCCGATGGAGAACGTCCGCACCTTGCGCGTCGACGCGGCCTGCATGAGGGCCACCACCGTCGACGAGTCGATGCCCCCGGAGAGGAAGGCCCCCACCGGCACGTCGGCCACCATCTGCCCCGCCACCGCGCGCTGCAGGAGGCGCTCGAGCTCGTCGACGGCGTCCCCTTCGCCCATGGGCGCCTCGCCCCCGCGCGAGGCCACGTCCTCCAGCGACCAGTAGCGCGACGGCGTGAGCGAGAGCACCTCGGCGACGCGCCCGCGCGGGACGCGGAGCCACGCGCCCGCCGGGAGCTTGCGCGCGTGCTGGTAGATGGAGCGCGGCGCGTGCACGCACCCGTGGCGCATGTAGTCGTCGAGGGCGTCGCGGTCGATGTCGCCGCACCAGTCGGGCGCCACGCGCAGGGCCTTGAGCTCGGAGCCGAACACCAGCGAGGCGCCCGCGAGGCCGTAGTAGAGCGGCTTCTCGCCCACCCGGTCGCGCGCGAGCACGAGGCTGCGGTCGGCCGCGTCCCACACCGCGAAGGCGAACATCCCCACCGCCCGACGCAGCGCCGCCTCGACGCCCCAGCGCGCGATGGCCTCCAGCAGCACCTCGGTGTCCGAGTGACCCCGCCACGCGCACTCCGGCAACGCCGCGCGGAGCTCCGCGTGGTTGTAGATCTCGCCGTTGAACACGATCGTGAGGCGGCCGTCGTGGCTGCGCATCGGCTGCGCACCCGCCTCGGAGAGGTCGAGAATCGACAGGCGACGATGCGAGAGCGCAACCCCCGCGGCGGCGTCGGCGTAGACCCCTTCAGCGTCCGGGCCGCGGTGGATGATCGCCGTCGCCATCCGTGCGGCCCGCGCGCGGAGCTCCCCCTCCGAGAGGTCGGCTTCGAAGCGGATCAGTCCGGCGATGCCGCACATCGGGAGTCCGGTGACCCTTCAGCCCCTCGCGCGCCCTGCGCGCAGCGAGCGCGCTTCAGAGACGGCGAAATTGGAGAGGCGCATGCGGCGAACAGAACACCAGTTTTGCCCCTGAGGTCAAGCGCGCGACGTGCGCCACGGGGCACGCAGAAATCCGCCGGGTCATCGCGCCGCGTACCCCCAAACCGAGGACACTCCACGTATGCCCGAACCCGATACCGCGCTCGTGCATCCCATGGCGAGCGCCGTTCGACCACGAGAGGTTCCAGTGACCGCCCTGCCCACCCGCGTCGTCGGAGAGAAGTATGTGATCGAGCGTCGGCTGGCCGAGGGCGGCATGGGCACCCTCTACGTCGCGCGTCACAGCCTGACGACGCAGCGCGTGGCGCTGAAACTGCTCGATCCCCGCCTCGCCCGCGACGACGCCTCCCTCGAGCGCTTCATGCGCGAAGTCCGCGTCGCCGCCCGCATCGCCCACCCCGGCGTGGTGCGCGTCTTCGACGCCGGCGTCGACGTCGACGCCGACGGCGTCCGCGTCCCCTTCCTCGCGATGGAACTACTCACCGGCGAGACCCTCGCCGAACGCCTCGGACGCGGCAACGTGCCCCAGTCCGACGCCATCGACCGCCTCGTGGCCACGCTCGACCCGCTCGTGGCGGCCCACGCCATGGGCTTCGTCCACCGCGACCTCAAGCCCGAGAACCTCTTCCTCGAGCGCCTCGAAGCGGGCGGCGAGCGGGTGAAGCTCCTCGACTTCGGCATCGCGCGCGACACCGCCGACGCGCAGCACGCCACCCTCGACGGGCAATACCTCGGCACCGTGTACTACATGGCGCCCGAGCAGTGCCTCGACGCGCGCCGGGCGACGCCCGCGGCCGACGTGTGGTCCTTCGGGGTGATGCTGTACCAGTGCCTCGCGGGGGTGTTCCCCTTCGACGGGGAGACGGTGACGACCGTCATGCTCGCCGCCTGCCGCGACCCGCACCGCCCCCTCGCCGAGCGCCGCCCCGACCTCGACCCGCGCCTCTCCGCGCTCATCGAACGCTGCCTCGCGAAGTCCCCCGCCGAGCGCCCCGCCCACGCCGAGGCCCTCCGCGCCGAGCTGGTCCCGCTCGTCTGCGACCCCGTGATCCGCGCCTCGCTCGCGCAGCACCCCGTGGACCCCTGGTCGTATCTCGGCGACGCTGCCGCCGCCCCGATGCAGCGCTCGGGCGTCTCGATGAGCGCGCCGCCGCTCGTCGTCGAGTCGTCCGCCTCGTGGCTCGACGTCGCCACCGCCTCGACGGCTCCCGCCCGCAGCCGTCCTCCCGCGGAGCCCACCCTCCCCCCGAGCGCCCCCGCCGAGTCCCCCGCCGCCACCACACCGCCGCCGCGTCGAGCGCTGACCTCGCTCGCCGTCCTCGCCCTCGTCGCCGCGCTCGTCGGCGGCATCGTGGTCATCCGCACGCGCTCGCGCGCCACCACGCGCCCGCCCGTCGTCGCCACCATCGCGCGGCCCGCGCCTCCCGTCGTCACCCCCGTCGCTCCCGCGCCTGTCGTCGCCGAGCCCATCGTCGCCGAGCCCGTCGTCGCCGAGCCCGTCGTCGCCGAGCCCGTCGTCGCCGAGCCTGTCGTCGCCGAGCCCGTCGTCGCGAACACGCTCCCACGCACCCGCTCCGCGCGTTCGCACACGGCAGTCGTCACCGCACCGCCCGCCGCCGAGCCTGTCGTCGCCGAGCCCGCGCCGCCCGCGCCGCCCGCGCCAACGCCCGAACCCGCACCGCCCGTGCTCCTCCCCGAGCCGCCGCCGCCTCAGGTCGCAGTCGCTCCCGTGCGCGCCCCCGTCGCACCGCCGCCCCCGCGAGTGGCGCCGACTGCACCCACGACGCCTCCGCACCCCACGACGCCCGCGGCCCCCGCCACCACCACCCCCGATTTCGTTACGTTCTAGCCGCCCCGCGTGGCCCTTACGGAAGGACTCCCCTTGCGAAGCCCCCTCTCGTGCGCGCTCTCCTGCGCGCTGCTCACCGCCGCCACCGCCGCTGACGCCTCGCCCTGGACGCTCCCGCGCGGCACGCTGGTGGTCACCGGCTCGTACTCGTACCAGTCGGCCACGCAGGAGTTCATCGAGTCGGGGGGCGCGCGCAACTTCCCGCTCCGCGGCCGCTATGTCGGCAACACCTACGCCCTCACCACGCGCTTCGCCCCCATCGACGGCCTCGAGCTCGAGCTCGGCGTCCCCGTCCGCACCGTCAGCTACACGAGCGACCCGGTGGTGCTCCTCGCGCGCCCGATGGGGAGCACCGAACCCGAGCTCGACTACTACCAGCGCAACGTCATCAACCTCGCGCGCACCGCCTCGGGCATCGGCGACCTCTCCCTCGCCGCCCGCTGGCGCTTGCGCCTCCAGCCCTTCCCCCTCGCCCTCGAGCTCCGCGCCAAGGTCCCCACCGGCTACGCGCAGCCCCAGGGCACCTTCGGCGACCGCCCCCGGACGCGCGAAGAGTTTCTCGCCAACGTCACCCGCTGGGTCAGCCCCGAGAACGTCCGCGACGACGTGACCCTCGGCGACGGTCAGCTCGACATGGGGCTCAACGTCCTCCTCGGGTACGCCTTCTCCACCCGCACCTTCCTCCGC
>JBILLV010000496.1:0-5215 GCA_044375895.1 Polyangiales bacterium
GACGCAGACATCTCGCCCGGCGCCGTGGCGCCCCTCTCACGACTGGATCGGACACTGGCTCGACCTCGCCGAGCGACGCGGGGAGTCGATGGCGATTCGCTACGGTCGCCTCGACGCTCCGCCCGAAGGCACGCACGGCGGGGACGGAGCGAGCGACGCGGTGGTGTGGCTCGCCATGCCACACGCGCGCTACGACGGCCTCGGCGCCCTCGACGCGCTGCTCGCGGAGGTCGGCGCGGCGCCAGACGGCGGGCTCCCGCAGGCCACGGGGCTCACGCCGCTCGGTGGCTCCGCGCAGCTCGCGGCGTTCGCGCGGGTGATGCGCGCCCCCTCGTCGGCGGCGACCTTCCGCGGTCACGACCTCGCGTGGCAGCCGACGCCGGGCGACTCCTCTCGCGCGCTTCCCGCGGCGGGATCGATCGCCTGGCGGTGCTTCAGCCGCGAGGCGACCTTGCGGCTCCAGGCCGCCGCTCGCGCCGCGGGGGTCACGCTCAACAGCCTGCTGCTCTGGGGGCTCCACCGCGCGGTGGCGCCCGAGGTCGACGGCGGCGACGACGTGTGGCTCATCCCGGTCAACCTCCGCGGGCTCGTGTGCCAGCGGCGCGCGCAGGCCAACCACATCGCCTTCCTCCACGTGCCGCTCCCGCGCGGGAGCTCCGTCGAAGCCGTGCACGCCGCGGTGTGGGGGGGCCTCGCCCGCGGCGATCACTGGGGCGCGTGGGCGCTCAGCAACACCGGCGAGCTGATCGGCGCGCGGGGCGTGGAGCTCATTGCGCGGTGGGGCGATCCGCGGCGGCGCGTGTGCCTCGGGGCCTTCTCCAACCTCGGCGCGCTCCGTGGGACGCCGGACGGCAGGCAGTGGCTCTTCGCCCCGCCCGTCTCCTTCGCGCAGCCCCTCGGCGCCGGCGCCCTCGGGTGGAACGGTCGCCTCTCGCTCCTGGTGCAGCTCCACCCCTCGGTCCCGCGTCGTCGTGAGGAGGTCGCGGCGTTGCTTGATCGATGGGTCGACGCCGTGGGGGCCGCGCGATGAGCGACCAGCGCACCTTCGACGCGCTTCGGCGCGGGCTGCGGGCGTTCGTCGACGGATCCGCGCGGCGGTCGCAGCGGCGCGACGTCGCCCGCCACCCCGCGTCCGACGGCGGCGACTACGCTGCCCTCAAGGCCGCAGTGAAGGCCCGCGGTCTCCTCACCCCGCAGCCCGCGTACTACGCCGCCGTGTCGGGCCTCTGCGCGGCGCTCGTCGTCGGGTCGGCGGCGTGGGCGTCGGCCACGCGGACGACGGCGCTCGTGTGGCTCGCGGCGCCGGTGCTGGCGTTCGCGTCGGGGCAGCTCACCCTGCTCGGCCACGAGGCCGCGCACCACGCCATCGTCCGCGGGGCGCGGGGCAACGACGCGCTCGCGCGGCTGTTCATCAACCTCCTCAACGGCGGCAATTTCCGCTGGTGGGCGGGGAGTCACAACGAGCACCACGCCCGCTCCAACGAGCGCGACGACGACCCCGACATCGACTACCCCTTCTTCGCGTTCTCCGACGCGCACGCCGCGCAGAAGGCGCCCGTGTTTCGTCCGCTGCTCACGCGGCAGCACTGGCTCGCGCTGCCGCTCATGGGGCTCGTCGGCGTGACGCTGCGGGTGTACAGCCTCGCCTACTACGTGCGGCGCGGCGGGAGCGCGCTCGACCTCGCCGCCACCGCGACCTTCTACGTCGTCTACCTCGCCCTCACGCTCGGCGGGCTCGGCCTCGCTCGGGGAGCGGCCTTCATCGCGCTGCACCAGTGCCTCTTCGGGATGTACCTGGGCACCGTGACGGCCATCAACCACTGGGGGATGCCGATGCTCCCGCGGGGCCACGGGCTCGGCTTCCTCCGGCAGCAGGTGACCACCGCGCGCAACCTCCGCGGCGGTGTCTTCGCCGACCTGTGGTTCGGCGGGCTCAACCGCCAGATCGAGCACCACCTCTTCCCGACCATGCCCCGGAGCCGCCTGCGCGAGGCGGCCCCGCTCGTGCGCGACTTCTGCGCGGCGCGCGGCATCGCCTACCACGAGGTGACCATCGCCGCGGGCTACCGCGAGCTCTTTGCAACGCTGCGGCGCGTGGCCACCGGCGCGCGCGCAGCCGCACCCCACCCCACGGTCCGCTGAAAGGAAAACGCCCCCGATGTGCCCCCCTTCCCATGATCAAAACGTGTTCTTTCAAATGCTCGACCGCGCCATCACGGCGACGCGGATCGAGTTCATCCTCTCCGACCGAAAGGTCACGGTCGGTAGGCGCGCGACGCCCGAGCTCGCGCCGGAGATCGCCGTCGAGGTCACCGACCCGAGCTTCTTCGTTCGGGTCCTCACGGAGGGCAACCTCGGCCTCGCGGAGAGCTTCATGGCCGGCGGGTGGCGTGTCACCCGCGGCACGCTCGAGCACCTCCTCACGGTGTTTGCTGCCAGCCGACTCGACGAGCACGTCCGGGTCGATCTGCGTACTGCTGTGTCGATGGGCGTGATGCGCGCCCGCCAGCTCGCGCGCGGCACCCGCGCCAACGCGCAGGCGCACTACGACGTGGGGGACGACCTCTACGAGACCTTCCTCGACGCCACGCGGGGCTACACCTGCGGCTACCAGCGCGCCGCCGACGACTCCATCGAGCAGCTCCAGGAGAACAAGTACGACCGCCTCTGCCAGAAGCTCCGCCTCCGCGAGGGCGAGACGCTCTACGACGTCGGCTGCGGGTACGGCGGGTTGATGATCCACGCGGCGCAGCGCTACGGCGTGCGGGCGCGCGGCATCACCAACAGCGACGCCCACGGCACCTTCGCGCGGCGCCGCGCGCGGGAGCTCGGGCTCGAGGAGCGCGTTTCCATCGAGATCGGCGACCTGCGCGAGGCGCGCGGCGTCCACGACAAGGTGGTGAGCGTGGGGGTGCTGGAGCACCAGGGGCCCCACGAGCACCGCGCCTTCTTCGACACGGTGTCCCGGCTGCTCCGCGACGACGGGTTTGGCCTCGTCCACACCATCGGCTGCGTGACCGCGGAGAACGTGCACGACCCCTTCATCCAGAAGTACATCTTCCCGGGCTCGACGCAGAACCCCCTCAGCGTCATCGTCCAGCACCTCGAGCGCCGCCGCCTCGCCGTCCTCGACGTCGAGAACGTCGCCCGCCACTACGCCCCGACCTCGCAGCGCTGGCTCGACCGCTTCCGCGCGCGCCGCCACCAGCTCGACCCCGCCCGCTACGACGCCACCTTCCAGCGCATGTGGGAGTACTACCTCGCCCTCTGCGTCGCCGGGTCGAGCGCCACCGACGGGGCCGTGTGGCAGGTTCTCTTCACGCGCAACTACCGCCGCGCGCTGCCCCTCCACCGCGTATGACCTCTCGGAGCGAGCTCATCGACGTCGCGCTGACAGGCGCGCTCGGCCGCCTCGCCCCCGCGCTCCACCGCGCGCTCGTCGACGCCGCCGCGTGGACGCTGCTCGCCCGCGGCGCGACGCTCTTCGCCCGCGGCGAGCCCGCCGACGCGTGGTACCTCGTCGTCGCCGGGGAGATCGCGCTCGACGACGGGGTGCCCCGCTCGCTCCGCCGCGGCGCGCTGGTGGGCGCGGAGGCGCTCTTCCCCGGCGCGTTGCGCCACGCGACCGCCGCGGCCCGTCGCGACACCGCGCTGCTGCGCTTCACGAGCGCCGCCCTCGGAGAGCTCGCGGCCCTTCACCCCACGATCGCCCTCCCCATCACCCAGGCGGCGGTGCGGCGCCACCCACCGCGCCCGCCGTGGCGTCGTGACCTCGACCGCGCGTTCGTGCTCGCGGTGATTCCCACGCAGCCCGGGGACGCGCACCGAGCGCTCGCCCGCGCCCTCGCCGACGCCCTCGCGGCGCATGGCCCGACCCGCCACCACGACCGGACACCCCCGTCGCTGCAGGGCGTCAGCGCGGAGCACTTCCGCGCGGCGGTGGCCGCCTGGCTCGACGACCAGACCGCCGACGCGCGCTTCGTCGTCCTGGTGTGCGGCGACCGCGCCGATTTCTGGGACCACGCGGTCGTCGCGGCCGCGGATGAGGTGCTGCTCGTGGCCGACGCCGCCGCGGCCCCGCGCGTCGAGGCACACGAGCGCGCGCTGTTGCCCACCCCTCGGGGGCCGCACGACGCGCCGCGGACGCTCGCGCTCGTCCACCCGGCGACGACGACGCTCCCGCAGGCTACGGCCCGTTGGTTCGAGGGGCGCGACCTGACCCGTCACCGACACCTCCGCGCGGGGCGACGGGACGACCTCGCGCGCCTCGCCCGGGCCGTCGCGGGGCGTGAGGTCGGGCTCGTCCTCGGCGCGGGCGGGGCGCGGGGCGTCGCGCACCTGGGCGTGCTGCGGGCCCTCGC
Source organism: Polyangiales bacterium (assembly GCA_044375895.1). GTDB lineage: Bacteria > Myxococcota_A > Polyangia > Polyangiales > CAISKJ01. Next base: position 4,362 of record JBILLV010000496.1, read on the forward strand.
CGAGGCCGATGTGCCCGTCGATCTCGTGGGTGGCACCAGCGTCGGCGCCCTCATCGGCGCGGCCCAGGCCCAGGGGCGTTCGCATCAGGAGACCGCCGACCTGGGACGCCAACTGCAAGCCGCCGCACCCTTCCGCGACTGGACGCTCCCGGTCACCTCGCTGCTCCGCGGGCGGCGCATGGAGGCGGTGGTGCGAGCGGCCTTCGGCGGCGCGGCCATCGAGGACCTCTGGCTCCCCTTCTTCTGCAACTCGTGCGACATCGCGAGCTTCTGCGACGTCACCCACGAGCGCGGCGGGCTGGCCGACGCCCTGCTGGCGAGTTGCGCGTTGCCGGCGGTGTTTGCGCCGCGACGCCGCGGCGACGCGCTGCTCATCGACGGCGGAACCACCGACATGCTCCCAGTCGCCACCATGCGCGCCCGGAGCGAGGGCCGGCTCATCGCGGTGGACGTGAGCCACGAGCGCGAGCGCCACCCGACGGCGGCGCCCTCGTCGCGGGCGATGCGCTGGTGGCGCGCCCTCACGCGCGACCCCGCGGCGTGGACGCTCTCCGAGGTGTTCTGGCGCGCGGCGGCCCTCGACCCGGTGCGACGGATTCAGTCGGCGGCGGCGGACGCCGACCTCTTCCTCCGCCCGCCCGTCGAGCGCTACGCCACCGACGACCTCGACCGATGGGACGAGGTCGCCGCGCTCGGCTACGCGCACGCCCGCGGCGAGCTCGCGCGCTGCGCGTGGCTGCGGCCGGGCGAGGCGGGCGAACAGGCGGCGTGGCGCGCGGGCTTCGGCATTGCCCAGAGTTCCCAGGGTTCGCAAGAGCTCACGCCTGGGCTCGGATCGGGGGGCCCGGCCAGGC
>JBILLV010000497.1:0-5211 GCA_044375895.1 Polyangiales bacterium
GCAGAGCCGGGCTCATGGAGAACCATGGAGGGTCTGCGACGAAGGAGCCCGGCTTTGCGGGCGATCCGATTGGAGCCCAGGCGTGAGCTCCTGCGAACCCTGGGTACTCCCGACGACGTTAGCCCGAGGCTAACTGACCACCATTGGGCTTACAGGTCTCTTCCGCAGGGGAGGATGGCCGAGTGGCTGATCATGCGGAGGGTGTACGGATCGACCACCGCGGTGGCCCCGAGGTCGGCCCCGCGGATGCCGACGAGGACGGCGTACCAGTTGTCCGTCCAGGGCAGGAGGGCGGTGTCTTCGTAGGCGTGGAAGCCAAACTGCGTGGGCGTCACGCTGCGGTGGTTGCCCGCCGGGCCGGTGACGCTCAGCGCCCCGCCGCGCATCGAGACGCGCCAGCCGCGGTGGGCGAGCTCGACGCGCTGGAAGGGGCCTTCGAAGCGGGGCTCGGAGGCGGCCACGGTGGGGGCGTCGTCGACGCGGATCACCTCGACGCGGTTGGCGATGGGGTCGATCTCGTAGCAGCGCGGGGCGTTGGCCAGGAGCCCGCAGAGCTCGATGAGCGTGCCCCGGAGGCGGACGCGGGTGGTCTGGAAGCCCGGGTCGAAGCAGTCGCGGCGCGCGTTGGTGGAGAGGGTGTTGGCCGGGAAGGGGGGGCGGCTCGTCGCGGCCGCGGCGGCTCCGGCGGCGGAGCGCGCGGCGCGGGGCTGCGGGGGCGTGGGAGCGGTTTTTTTGCAGGCCGACGCGGCGAGCGCGAGGGCGAGCGCGAGGCAGGCGGTCGTCCGGTGGGTCATCGGGTCGCTACCATGTAGATGCGGGGGCGGTGTGAACGCAACGCTTGTGAGAAACCTTCGAGCATGTAGGCTCTCGCTCCCCTCCCACCATGCGCCCCCGACACCTCCCGCTCTGCTTCGCTGCCCTCGTCGGCCTCCTCACTCCCGTGGCGGCCTCCGCCCAGAATCGCCCGGCTCCGCGGCCCCCCGCGGCCCCCGCGGCGGCGCCCGCTGCGACGACGCGCCTGGAGATCCCGGTGACCCGCGAGCGGCTGGAGAACGGCCTGCGCGTGGTGCTCTCGCCCGACCACTCGGTGCCCACCGTCGCAGTGGCCGTGTACTACGACGTCGGGGCGCGGGTGGAGGAGCAGGGGCGCTCGGGCTTCGCCCACCTCTTCGAACACCTCATGTTCGAGGGGACCGAGGGGCTGCCGAAGGGCGAGTTCGACCGGCTGCTGGCGCTCCGCGGCGCCGACGCGAACGCGACCACGAGCGAAGACCGCACCAACTACTACGAGACGCTCCCGGCCAGCTCGATCGAGCTCGGGCTCTTTCTGGAGGCCGACCGGATGCGCGCCCTCGCCATCACCGCCGAGGCCTTCGAGAACCAGCGCCTCACGGTGATGGAAGAGCGCCGCCAGTCGTACGAGAACCGCCCCTACATGCTCTCGGTGCTCGAGCGCGACCGCCTCTTCTACGCGGGCTACTACCCCTACGAGCACAGCACCATCGGCGACATGGCCGACCTGCAGCGGGCCACGCTCGCCGACGTGCGGGCCTTCCACGCGCGCTACTACGCCCCCGACAACGCGGTGATCGCGATCACGGGCGACTTCGAGCCCGCCGCCGCGATGGAGCTCGTGCGACGGCACTTCGGCCCCATCACGGCCCGCCGCGGCGCCCCGTGGACCGACCCGGGCTACACCCCGCCGGGCCAGGAGCGCGCGCAGGCGATGGTCGACCCGCTGGCGGATGCACCAGCGTTTCACATGGTGTGGCACATCCCCCCGCGGCGGACGGAGGACCACTACGCGCTGGAGCTGCTGGGGTCGATCCTCGGGGGAGGGGAGTCGTCGCGGCTCCACCAGCGGCTCGTGCGGACGCGCGAGATGCTCGCCGAGGTGGAGGTGGGGGCCGAGGGGCGGCGGGGGCCCGACATGTTCGCGCTGTGGGCCATCTGCGCGGGGGAGAACCGACCGGTGGACGTGCGCCGCGAGGTCGACGCCATCATCGCCGAGGTGATCTCCGGCGGCGTCACCGCGCAGGAACTCCAGAAGGCGAAGAACGCCCGGCGCGCGGGCTTCGTGTTCGGCCTGGAGTCGCCGCTGGGGCGGGCGGAGTACCTCGGGATGACCGAGCTCTACGACGGCGACGCGGGCCTGGTGAACACCGAGCTCGCCCGCTACGAGGCGGTGACGGTGGACGACGTGCGGCGCGTCGCGGGGCGGTACCTCACCGCGCAGAACCGGCTCGTGCTCGATGTGCTGCCGCGCGGCGCGACCACGAGCTCGTTGCAAGAGGTGATGGGGCGCTACGGGTGGTGAGGGGAGCGGCGGGCTGCGGGGCGAGCGATCAGCCCGCAGCGCGACGGACAAACTGGTGCTCGGGGGGTGCGCTCCCAGGCTCGTGGTAGGGACCGAGCGACGCGAGCGCCTCCGCCTCCGTGGCAAACCCGTCGGGGTCGCGAAACCACCGGTCGCCGCAGCAGTCGCAGTCCTTCTCCGCGGCGACGCCGTCGAAGTAGACGCCGGCGCCCTGGGCGCGCGCTTCGGCCTCCTCGGTGCTGTCGGCCTCGACGAACATCACCTGCGGGCCGAGGTAGGCGCCCCCGCTGTTGTTTTGCATGAATCGGTAGAACACCGTTGTCTCCTCGCGGCGAGTGTACCTCGAACCCCGCGCGCACCGCAGCGGTGCTACAAGCGCCGCGACCCGATGACCGCCCGCACCCGCTTCGTCATCGTCGGCGCGAAGGCCAGCGCGTCGCCCGACTTCCGCCTCGACGACCTCCCGGGCACCAGCGGTCGCCTCGACGTGCTGCTTCGGTGTGTGCGGGCGGCGCTGCTGGTGTCGCACGGCGTCCGTCGTGACGTGGTGGTGTACCTGGTGCTGCTCGGCGGCCCCGCGGCCCCACGCTGCGTCCGCGTCACGGGGGCCGAGGTGCGCTTCCTTCGCCCCGACGAGCGCAGCCTCGCGACGCTGGTGAAGAAGTCGCTGGCGGCCCCGCGCGAAGGGGGCGGGTTTGTCACCGTGCGACCCGGCATCGCCGTCGCCGACGGTGGCCTCGACGCGGCGCTTGACGACCTGGGGGACGGGGCGCTGTGGCTGCTTGACGAGGGGGGCGACGACCTCCGCGGCGCTGCGCTCGAAGGCGACGCGCGGGCCTTCATCGTCGGCGACCACACGGGCTTCGACGCCGCGACGCTCGGGCGCCTCGACGAGCGTGCGGTGCGACGGGTCGCGATCGGTCCGGTGAGTGTCCACGCCGACGATGTCGTGGCGATCGTGACCAACGAGCTCGACCGACGCCGGGGCTGAACGGCAGCGCCTGTTTCGGGATGAGGCACCGGGCCGTACGGACTGGGTCCCAAATCGAAACGGGGGCCGAGCCGCCAGCCGCAGCCATGGTTCAGGTGCGCGGCGAGAAGGACCGCATGCGGTGGGTGTGCCCGCGGCTGGCGTGCGCCTTGCGAAGGCGCTCGGCTTGATGAAGTTCCACCGGCCGCTCCTCGCTCTGTGCGCCGCCAGCGTGCTGACCGTGTCATCGCTGACCCCGCGAAGCGCTCAAGCCATCGGCAACGCGGCGACCCACTTCACGGTGTTCGCGCCGCCCAACAACTCGAACAACGGCCGCCATTCGATGGTGATCGTGACCGCGCAGAGCAACGGGATCGGCGGTCAGACGCGGGTCGAGATCGTCGACGACAACGCGGACGGGGACTCGGACGACTCGTACACGGTCGACCTCTCCCGCGGCCAGTCGCAGGTGATCTACCTCCGGGACGGCGCGGTGAACGACGACGCCGGCGGCGTGTGGGACGGCGACCTCTTCGACATCCGCTCCAACGCGCCGGTGACCGTGATGCTCGCGACCCGCTCGGACTGGGAGCACGACTGGGTCCCCTCGGACAGCAACCGGATGCTGGGGCAGTCGTTCTTCATCATGGCGCCGGACGGGACGGGGTCGAAGCGCGATGTGGACGTCTTCGCGTACTCCGCCGCGACGCGGGTCCGCATCACGGAGATCAGCGCGAGCGCGACGCTGGCGACCGGGCGCACGCAGCTCTCGAACACGGGCGGGCGCGTGCTGCTCGAGACCACCCTCGGCGTGGGCGAAGACCTCATGGTGCGGCGCGGCCTCGGCATCGACCTGATGTCCATGGGGCACACCTACCTCGTCGAGGCGAGCGAGCCGGTGACGGTGATCACCGGGGCGCTGGAGACGCTCGGCACCGGGTCGCAGGCGCGAGACGGTGGCGGGTTTGTGCCGTCGGCCAACGGGGCCTCCACGGGGGACCTGTTCTACTTCACCGTCCCGCACGACCCCGGGCGGCGGGCGGAGCAGGAGATCCGCGTGGTGGGCTACGACGCCAGCACCACCGTGACGCTCAACGGCTGGAACGCGACCACCCTCCGCTGGGAGGCGATCGACACGTACAGCCTGCCGCGGGCCTTCGACCACGCGGACATCGTCGGCCCCAACTACGACCTCTTCCGCCTCACGGCCACCGCCGGCAAGCGGGTGAGCGTCTTCGAAGCCAACTGGCTGGAGACGGGCTCCATCGGCACCAGCGACATCGCGTCGTACGTGTCCGCCGCGGATGGGACGGCGTCGGGCCGGGACTTCCTCGCGTACATCCCCCCGCCGGGCATCGAGACCTCGGTGCGCAACATCGCCGGCACCTTCAGCCACCTCTACGTGTTCGCGCGCGCCTCATCGGCGAACATCACCGTCACCGACGCGGACACGGGCGGTACGCTCTACACGCGGACCGCCACCGCCGGGCGCCTCACCCCGGCCGACATCCGCATCACGCCCGACCAGTGGAACGCGATGAACGCACCGGCGATGGGACGCCGCCCGTACCTCCGCGTCACCAGCGACAACCCGGTCGCCGTCTGGAGCACCAACTTCAACGACAACTGGCTCTCCTACGCGGCGAGCGCCGCCCCCGCCAACCCGACGCTGCGCGTGGAGACCGCCAGCACGACCAGCCGCTGCGGCGTCGCCCAGGAGTTCGTCTTTACCGCGCAGAACACGGAGGCGGCCGACCTCACCGGCGCCTCACTCGACATCGACCTGGGCAGCGCCTGGTCGCTGGTCTCGGTCACCGACGACGGCGCGGCCGTGGCGCCGACGAGCAGCGTCACGAGCGTCGGCACCGTGCTCACGCTCGCCGCCCGGACGCTCGCGGGCAACCGCGCGCGGGTGGTGCGGGCG
>JBILLV010000498.1:0-5186 GCA_044375895.1 Polyangiales bacterium
CCGCGGGCTTCGCGGGCGCCGTCACCCTCTACCTCCTGGCCGGCGCGCTCTACCACCGCGACGCGCTCTGGATCGTCGCCCGGCCCCCCGTCATGCCCCGCGAGGTGGGCCCCAGCACGATGGGCGCGCTCGGCCTCACGCGCGCGGACCTCGCCTCGCTGCTCACGGGCTTCTTCCTCCTCACGCCGGCGGCCTTCGTCCCGCTGCTCCTGCGCCCGCGCGCCGCAGCGCCGCTCCTCCGCGGGCTCGCCGCGACCCTCGCCCTCGCCTTCGCCGCCCAGCTCGCGCTCCCGCAACTCGGTCGGCTCTTCAACTACGACTACACCGCGCGGTACTTCCTCTGCCACCTCCCCGCCCTCGCGCTGCTCATCGGCGAGGTCGCCGCCGACACCGCGCCCTCTGGACGTCGCGCCTTCGCGCTCGGCGCCCTCGCGCTCGGGGCGGGCTTCGCGCTCCATGAGGTGTCGCGCCCCTACGCCGCCGCCGCCGCCGCCCTGCTCGCCCTGCCGTGGATCGTCCACACGCCCCGGGGCCGCGTCGTGAGCCTCGCGGTCGCCGCGTGCGCGGGGCTCGTCGCGGCGCCGCTGGTGGGCGAGCGGCACACGGCCGCGCCCTTGCTGCCGGGCCTCGCGGTCGCCGCCGCGGAGGTCGAGCGCGCGCCGCGGGGGAGCGTCGTCTACACCAACGCGCACCAGCTCCAGCGCCTCCTCGACGCGCGCGGGAGCGGGCGGCGCGTGCGCTTCCTCGTTGGCCACGACATGGTCAACGAGCTCGCCACGGAGCTCGGCGGCCGACAGAGCGCGCAGTCCGCCGCGGTGTTCCGCGCGCTCGAGCCGGTGCTCTACGGGGAGGTGCTCTGGCCCTGCGCCTTCCCCCACACCGCGCCCGCCGGGAGCCTCCTCGTCCTCGCCATGCCCGAGCGGGCCGCGTGGGTGTACGACCTCCGCGCGTGGACGGAGGCATCGAACAGGGTGCGCGCGTCGGGCGTCGTGGCGGTGTGGCGGGCGCGTGCCGCGGTGACGATCCCGCGCGCGGCGCCCCCGCCCTGGATGTCGCCCGCCGCCTTCGCCCTCCCCTGCGCGGAGCGCCGTGCGCCCCCAGGAGCGCCCCCGTGACCCCGGTGTCGTCGCACAACGAGTGGGACCCGCTGGAGGAGGTCGTCGTCGGCCGCCTGGAGCACGCCGCGGTGCCCCCGTGGCACGTCGTCGAGCGCTCCCGTGGCCTGGAGGGGATCGCCGCCCTGGCCCTGCGCGCCCTCGCCGGGCGGGCCTACCCCAGCGTGCTCCGCGCCAACGCGCAGCGCGAGCTCGACGGCTTCGTCCGCCTCCTCGAGCGCGAGGGGGTCACCGTGCGGCGCCCCGAGGTGATGGACCACACCCGCGCCGCGCGGACGCCCTTCTGGTCGTCGACGGGCTTCTGCACCGCGAGCCCGCGCGACCTCCTCCTCGTCGTCGGCGACGAGCTCATCGAGGCCCCGTCGCCGTGGCGCGCGCGCTACTTCGAGGGCTACGCCTACCGCGCGCTCCTCAAGGACTACTTCGCCCGCGGCGCCCGCTGGACCGCCGCCCCCAAGCCCCAGCTCGCCGACGCGCTCTACGACGCGACCTACCGCCCGCCGCGCCCGGGCGACCCGCCGCGCAGCGTCCTCACCGAGTGGGAGCCCGTCTTCGACGCCGCGGATTTCGCCCGCTGCGGCCGCGACCTCTTCGTCACCCTCGGCAACGCGACCAACCGCGCGGGCGTCGCCTGGCTCCGCCGCCACCTCGGCGACGCCTACGCCATCCACGAGCTCCCGACGACGTGCCCGACCCCCATGCACATCGACACCACCTTCATCCCGCTCCGCCCGGGCTTCGCGATGCTCAACCCGGCCTTCGCCGATCGGGCGCGCCTCCCCGCGGCGCTGCGCGGGTGGCAGGTGGTCGACGGCCCGCCCCCCGACCCGATCCCCGGCCTGTCGGGCGCGTACCTCTCCCTGGTGAGCGCGTGGATCCACCTCAACGTGCTCTCCCTCGACCCGCGCCGCGTGGTGGTCGAGCGCTCGCAGGTCACGCTCCAGCGCGCGCTGCGGGGCTGGGGCTTCGAGCCCGTCCCCTGCGATTTTATGCACTACCGGGTGTTCGGCGGGGGCTTCCACTGCGCGACGGTCGACGTGCGGCGGCGCGGCGCGTTGGAGCGCTACGGCTGAAGGCGCGCGCCGCGCGCTACCGTGGAGGGTCCCCGCCGTCCGCGCCCGCGCGGAGCAGGGGCTCCCATCCGTCCCGGTCGAGGCTCTGGCTCAAACATTCGAGCAGCGCCAGGGACAGCGGCGTGAGGGGGTAGGGCCCGTCGGGGAGGTTCATGTACGCGACGCCCTTGCCCGCGCGGGCGCGGAAGTACCGCGCGCCGGCCCGCGCGCGCTCGACCCGCACGGTGAGGTCGGCGAGGCCCTCGTGGGCGAGGGCGGCCTGCACGCCGCCGCGGGCGGGGTACGCCATGCGCACGCGCCAGCCGGGCGGCGCGTGCGCCTCCGCGAGCAGCCCCGCGAGCGCCTCGGCGTACGCGCGGTGCGCCTCGGCGCTGGCCTCGTAGCGCGACGCGAAGGCGTCCGGCGCGCCGGCGAACACCTTCACCCCGGCGAGGATCCGCCCGTAGTTGTTGGCCATGGTGAGCTGGAAGGCCGTGCCGCGGAGCGAGCGGTCTTCGTAGCGACCGGCGCCGTCGGCCGCGGCGTCCTCCTCGGGGGTGAAGAAATAGCGCCGCGCGGCCAGGGAGGCCTCGCGGGTGCGCGTCGAGCGGGCGACGTAGTCCGCGCAGGCCGCCTCCGTCCACCCGGTGGTGGTGAGGACGCGCGCGAGGTGGAGCGCCTGCGACGCGGCGACGGCCGTCCCGGTGGCGTAGATCGGCTCGCCGAAGAAGCCGGCGTCGCCGACGAGGATCCAGCGCGCGTCGGCCACCCGCGTCGCCGCGCGCGAGAAGCGGTTGTAGACGTGGAAGCGGTTGTGGTCCGACGAGCCGTCGAAGGGCCGCGGGTCGACCTCGTAGCAGGGGGCGACGCAGGCGCGCGCCGTCGCGAGGAGCTCGTCGCGGGCGACGGGGCCGTGCCGCGAGGTGACGCCGAAGCTCAGCACGGACTTGTTGTAGAGCGGGATCTGCCAGGCGAAGGACCCGTCGCGTACGCGCCACACGATGGTGCAGTCCGAGGGCGACCAGCCCGCGGGCTCCTCGGGCGGGAGGGGGTGGCCGACGCCGGGGTCGTAGCGCGCGTAGGCGCGCCCCGTCGCCCGCACCATGTCCATGAAGCGCTCGTCGCGGACGGCGCGGATGTCGAGGTACATCCAGCTCGCGTAGCTGCGCCAGAGCTCGCGCTCGAGGCTCATCGCGCGGGCGAGGACGCGCGCCACGCCGGAGCAGTCGAGCACCTGACCTCGCACGCGCCAGACGCGGCGGTCGGTGGTGACGCGGTGGGTCTCGGGGTCGTAGCGTTGGACGCGCTCGCGCTCGATAGGAACCTCCCAGCGCGCGGCCATCAGCCCCTCGAGCTCCTCGCGGCGCAGGTGCGCCGCCGCCGCCCCGTCCTTCGGCGACAGCGGGAAGGACGCCACCCCGTCGGCGCCGACGTACAGGCTCCCACGCTTGGCCGAGTACGACGGGAGCGACGGGACCGCCGCGCGCAGGTCGGCGAAGGCCGGGTCGCTCAGGTGCTCCGGCGTGAGCGACTCGCCGAGCTTGTACCGAAACGGGTGCGGGTCGAGCACCGCCACACGGCTGCCGCGCAGGAAGCGACCCAGCGTCAGCCCCGCGACGCCCGCGCCGATGATCAGGTAGTCGACCTCCGTCTCGTCCATACGACCGCGATGGTAGGGCCTCGGGCCGCCCGCGGCGATGGGCGCGAGGATCGCTTGCGCCCTGCCGCCCGCGGGCGCCATCCTCGCGTCGCCCATGCCGCGCCTCTTCGCGTTCGCCGCGGCCTTCCTCGCAGCCTGCGTCGGGGACGAGGCCCCCGCCCCGCCGTCGCCCGGCCCGGCGACCTCGTGCCGCGCCGCGCCCTTCGACGACGTCGCCGCGTCCCTGGGCGTCGACTTCGTCCACCACCCGCGCACCGACTACTGCGACGTCACCGACGTGATGGGCCCCGGCGCCTGCCTCCTCGACCACGACGGCGACGGCGACGACGACCTCTACCTCGTCGACCGCGCGCCCCACCCCAACCGCTTGTACCGCAACGAGGGCGGGCGCTTCACCGACGTCACCGACGCGGCGGGCGTCGGCGACCGCGGCGACGGGATGGGCTGCCTCGCCTTCGACCACGACGGCGACGGCGACGACGACCTCTACCTCACCAACCTCGACGGCGACCGGCTGTACCGCAACGACGGCGGGCGCTTCACCGACGTGACCGCGGCCGTCGGGCTCCGCACGGAGGGCTTCACCACCACGGCGACGGCGGGCGACATCGACGGCGACGGGGACAACGACCTCTTCGTGTCGCGCTTCCTGGAGCCCGCGACGCTCCCGACGATGTGCACGCAGCGGATCGAGATCGCCACGCCCCACACGAGCCTCCTCCTCGTCAACGAGGGCGGGCGCTTCACCGAGCAGTCCGCGGCCCGCGGGATCACCGAGCGCGACCCCACCCTCGCGGCGCGCTTCTACGACCTCGACGGCGACGGCGACCTCGACCTCTACGTCGGCAACGACCTCGGGATGCTTCACCCCGACCGCTTCTACATGAACGACGGCCGCGGCCATTTCACCGACCGGGCGCGGGCGATGGGCCTGGCCTTCCCGCCCAGCATGGACAGCGGCCAGACGATGGGCGTCGACCTCGCGGACATCGACGGCGACGGTGGCATCGAGCTGGTGTCGAGCAACAGCGCGGGCTTCCCGGAGCTGCTCTACACCTGCGACCGCGCGCTCCGGTGCCGCGAAGTGTCGCGTGAGTGGGGCCTGAGCCCCGCGTCGGTGCAGAGCTTCTCGTGGGCCCTCGGGCTGGAGGACTTCGACCTCGACGGCGACGTCGACCTCTTCGTCGCCAACGGCTCCATCTACCGCCCCGCCGCGCAGCCCGACCAGCTCTACTGGAACGTCGGCGGCCGCTTCCGCGAGCACGAGCCCCGCGCCGGCGAGGCCCTCGACCGCGCGCAGAGCAGCCGCTCGGCGGTGTTCGGCGACCTCGACGGCGACGGCGCGCTCGACGTCGTGAC
>JBILLV010000166.1:0-20181 GCA_044375895.1 Polyangiales bacterium
GCGACGACGGAGCCCGGCTTTGCGGGCGATCCGATTGGAGCCCAGGCGTGAGCTCCTGCGAACCCTGGGAACTCCCGATGACGCTTGCCCCACGCTAACCGACCGGCATTGACGCGAGCCCAGCGTGAGCTCCTGCGAACCCTGGGAACGCTGGGAACGCTGGACGCGCGCGAACTGACAGGCATTGATGCTAGCCCAGGGTGAGCGCTCGGCGAACCGCTGCGACGTTGGGGAGGGAGAACAACACCTCGAAAGGGTAGCCCGCGTTGTCACCATCGCGTCGTTGACCTCGCCGCCCCGCTGCGCGCAGTTTCCCGCCATGCGCCAGCGCCTCATCCTGCCCACCACCCTCGTCGCCTCGGTGTCCCTCCTCGGCGCGTGCGCCTCCTCCTCGGAGCGCGATGCGGGCAGCGACGTCGCGCTCGACCGCGGCGCGGATACACTCTCGCCCCTCGACGCGCTCACCGACGCCGCGCCGGACGCGGCCGTGTACGACCTCGGCAGCGACTGCGTGCAGGTGTTCTTCAGCGACCTCCCGGGCCTCGCGTGTCGGCCTCGCCGTGACGCCGCCGTCGGCACCGTGTGCCCCGATCGCGTGTGCAACGAGGAGGGGTGCCCCGCGGCCACCTGCGAGTCGTGCCGGAGGACGATCCTCTGCGTCCCCGATCCTGCGGTCGACGCGGCGGGGGTGCAGTGCGAAGACCAGACCTGCGACCCCCAGGGGTGCCCGCGGGGCTGCCTCTTCGCTTGATGACGCGCACGGCGACCGGTCGGGTCGTCGCAGATTTCTCCGCACGCAACACCTTCCCCTTTGCCCACCCGCTGAGGCACCCTCGCGGCTCACGTGCCGTGTGTGGGAGGCCACACACCGTGTCTGTCGGGCGTCACGCCGCGGCCGTCTCACGACGGCGATCCCGCGGTATTTCGTGTGGCCCCGTCGTTGCTCTTCGAGGCCGCCACCATGACCCAACACACCCCCTCCCCCGACCCGTCGACGCCCTACCGCCCGAGCCCCGACGCACCGGAGGCCGCTCCCCCTCCGCCGCGTCGTAGCCTCCCGCGCGGCGCCGTCGCGGCGGTGATCGTCGTGGTCGGTGGCGCCCTCCTCGTCCCGCGCCTCACGAAGCCGAAGCAGCCGACGCTCGACGACGTCCCGGGCGCGCTCCTCCGCACGGCGTCCAACTTCCCGGGCGCCATCGCCGACCTGCCGCCGTCCACACCCCTCGCGCCGCTGCTCGCCGCCGATCAGCCCGACGGCCTCGCGGTGCTCGAACCCGCCGAGGGCGCGCGCCGCATCACCCGCGGCGGCACGCTCGTCGTGCGCTTCAACCGCCCGATGGTGCGCCCCGCCGACGTCGGCCGCCCCCTCGCCCAGAGCCCCTTGCGCTTCAGCCCGCCCGTGCGCGGCACGGCCCGCTGGACCACCCGCAGCTCCCTCGCCTTCGACGCCGTCCCCGCCACCTGGAACACCTCCCTCGAATCGACCCTCACCCTCGACGACTCGCTCCGTTCGCTGGGCGGCGAGTCGCTCGACCCCGAGCTCACGCGCACCCTCGTGTTCGCGGGCGGCACGCAGGTCGACCCCTACGGCGGCGGACGTCGCGTGCTGCCGGGCGAGCCCTTGAAGGTGTACTTCCGCGGCCCCGTGGACATCGCCGCCCTCGGCCCGATGACCATGGTCTACGAGATCGGCGGCGGTCAGCGCACCGTCCCCTTCACCCTCTCGCTCGGCCCCACCGACGAGCAGGGCCGCACGCTCGTCAACGTCAACCTCGGCCGCGCGCTCGACCCCGGGTCGCGCGTCGCCGTCGCCTTCGCCCCCTCGGTGTACGCCACGTGGGAGGGCGCCGAGGCCCCCGGCGTGCTGGCCTATGAGTTCACCCCGACGCCGCGCTTCGAAGGCGTCGCGTGCCCCGACGGCGCCTCGGACGCGTCGTCGTGTGAGCACCAGGGAGCCCCCGGCCGCATCGTCGACATCGACCAGACGCTCCGCCTCTGGGCCACCAACGACATCGCGCAGCCCCTCGCCGAGGGCGCCGTGTCGGTGGTGCCTGCGCCCGCGGAGCTGCGCATCGGCGCGCGCGGCCACGCCCTCGAGCTCACCGCCGAGTGGGAGCCCGGGCAGGTGTACGAGGTCCGCGTCGGGGCCGTCACCGACACGCAGGGCCACGTGCTCGGCACGCCGGGTCCGCTGGCGGTGCGCAGCCGCGGGCGCGACGCCGAGGTGCAGACCGCCACCGGTCGCCTGAGCTTCGAACGGGTCGACCGCCTCGACCTCCCCTTCGCCGCCGTCCACGTCGAGCAGGGCGACGCGTGGTACGCGCCCGTCGCCGAAGGCCAGGAGATCCGCGCCGCGCTCCTCCTCCCCGAGCCCGGCACCCGCACGATGACCGACCTCGCGTGGACGCGTCAGCCCCTCGCGCCGCTCGTCCCCACGGCGCGCCCCAACCGCTGGGGCCGCGGCCGCATCGGGTGGTTCGACGCCGCGCACACGAGCGACGTCGCGCTGCTCACCTTCGACGTCGACGGCCCCGGGGACAACACCCCGATGGCCCCCGTCTACGTGCAGCGCACCGACCTCGGCATCGGCGTCACGGCCGTCGAGCGCGGCATCCTCGTGCGCACGTCTTCGCTCCGCACCGCCGAGCCGGTCGGTGAGGCGGAGATCACCCTCGCCGACCGCGACGCGCGCACCCTCGCCACCGCGCGCACCGACGCGTCGGGGGTGGCGTTCTTCACGCTCCCCGCCACCACCGCGGGCCAGCGCCTCGCCATCCGGGCGGCCAAGGCCGGCGATCGCGCCGTCCTCGTGTTCGACCCCGCCGCCGCGATGAACTCCGCCGCCCTCGGCGCCTCCACCCAGGGGAGCACCGTCGCCTCGGGGACGCCCGTCGCGAGCGTGTGGGCCGACCGCGGCGCCTACCGCCCCGGCGAGCTCATGCGCACCAAGGCCGTCGTTCGGCTCGTGGACGGAGACACGGCGCAGGCCGTCCGCCGCGGCAACGTTCGCCTCGTGGTCAACGGCCCCGAGGGGGAGATGGCGGCGAAGCGGGTGACGCTCTCGGCCTACGGCTCCGTCGACGCGGAGTTCAACTTCCCCACGACGGCGATGCTCGGTGAGTACACCATCAACGTGATGTACGAGGCGCCGCCGCGTCGCACGCCGGCGCGGCGCCCCAACTCCATGACCCCCATCCCGCCGCGGGGCCCGGTGGTCATCGGCAGCGTCACGGTGCGGGTGGGCGAGTTTCGTCAGCCCACGGTGCGCGTCGACGTCGACCTCCCGACCGCTCCCGTGGCGCAGGGGGAGACCTTCCGCGCGATGGTTCGGGGGGCGTACCTCTTCGGGGCGCCGACGGCCAACACCCACGCGCGCTGGTCGGTGCTGCGCGACGGCGCGGGCGAGTACCCCGTGCGCTGGCAGCCCTACACCTTCTCGTCGGTCGACGCCGTGGCCCGCACCGGGACGGCGGATTCGGGGGAGATCACGCTCGACGCCGAGGGCCACGGCGAGGTGTCGACGCAGGTGTCGCTGGCCTCGTCGCAGCGCGAGAAGGCCACCGTCGAGGTGGTGGTGCGCGACACGTCGGGCCAGGAGACGAGCGCGTGGCGGCAGTTCACCGTGTACCCCGCGGACTTCGAAGTCGGCGTGAAGAGCGGGAGCGACTGGGTCGAGCGCGGCGCCTCCCTCGACCTCGAAGCCGTGGTGATCGACCACGACAACAACCCCGTCGCCGGACGCCCCGTCCAGGCCCGCATCCTCCGCGAAGGGTGGCACTCGTACTGGGAGTGGTCGGAGCACGGCGGCGACGACGCAGCCGGCACCGCAGGCGCCTGGCAGGCCCGCCGCAACCGCAACCAGCAGGTGGTTCACACCTGCGCCCTCACGTCGGCGACCGACCCGGTGCGCTGCTCGTTTACCCCGACGCAGCCCGGGACGTACGTGCTCGAAGCCGTCACCGTCGACACACACGGCCGCCGCAGCGTGGCCTCGCGGCGCCTCTACGTCGCGACGCCGGGTCAGCACCCCGACCGCGACCCGCCGGGCGCGCCCGTCCAGATCACCCCCGCGAAGCGCGACTGGTTCGTGGGCGAACGGATGCGCCTCGCCTTCGAGTGCCCGTGGCCCGAGGCCGAGGCCCAGATCACCGTCCTCCGCGAGGGCATCCTCCACACCGAACGTCGGCGCGTGCAGTCCGGCGGCGTGGTGCTCGAGCTCCCGGTGACCCGCGAGATGGTGCCCAACGCGTACGTCGCGGTGTCACTCGTTCGGCCCCGTACGGGTGACGCCCGCGCGGTGGGCGAGTTCGACCTCGCGTCGCCCGACCTGCGCTGGGGCGTGGCCGAGGTGGGTGTTCGCCCGCAGAGCGCTCCCCTCCGCGTGGAGATGGCCCTCGGCGCCACCACCGCCCGGCCCGGCCAGGACGTCACCGTCGACGTCACCGTGCGCGACGGCGACAACCGCCCCGCCCAGGCGGAGGTGGCCCTCTACGCCGTCGACGAAGGGACGCTCCGCCTCACGAGCTACACCACCCCCGACCCGACCAGCGGCCTCCTCCCGCGGCGCGCGGCGAGCTTCGCGCTCGAAGACCTCCGCCGCTCGCTCGTGTCGCGCGTCGACTTCCCCGCCCTCCCCGGCGCCAGCGGCGACGGCGGCGAGGACGGCGACCGCGCCCTCCGCGACGACCGCGAGGTGTTCGATCCGACGCCCCTGTGGATGCCCCATCTCGTCACCGACGCGCAGGGCAAGGTGCACGCGACCATTCACGTCCCGTCGCGCAACACGCAGTACCGGGTGATGGCCGTCGCCGTCGATCAGGGGATGCGCTCGGGCAACGCGTCGGCCAACTTCACCGCCAGCCGCCCGGTGGTGATGCGCCCCGCCTTCCCGCGGGCCCTCACCGAGGGCGACCACGCCGAGGCCGCGGCCTTCCTCCACGGCGCGGAGCCCGGCGCCATCGACGCCACCGTCACCCCGATCGTGAACGGCCAGCGCCGCACGGCCCGCACCGTCCACCTCACGCCCGGCGCTGAGGTGCGCGTCACCGAGCCCATCGAGGCCGCGGGCGAAGCCGTGCTGGTGCGCTTCGAGGTGAGCGCCAACGGGGTCGACGACGCCGTCGAGTCGCGCATCCCCGTGCAGCCCCGCGTCCGCTGGTCGCGGGCGGGGACGGTCGGCGCCGTCCAGCGCGACCGCACCCTCACGCTCGACCTCCCCGACGACGCCTCCACGGCGCAGGGGACGGTGCGGCTCACGGTCGCGACGCACCCCTTCGTCGGCGTCGACGGCGCGATGGAAGACCTCCTCGACACCCCGTGGGGAGGCACCGACGCCCTCGCGTCGAGCGTCATCGGGTGGGCCGCCCTCGCGGGCATCGACCCGGGCCTCCGCCCCGCCCGGTGGTCGCGCCACGAGATTCGTGAGCGGGCCGCGCGCGCCGTCGCCGACCTCGCGGCGATGGCCAACGGCAACGGGGGCTTCGGCGCCTGGTCGTCGTCCGAGGAGCTGCACCCCTACCTCACGGTGTACGCCACGCACGCGATCCTCGCGGCCGATCGCGCGGGCTTCGAAGTGCCCGCGGGGCTCCTCGACCGCGCGGTGAACACCCTCTCCACCACCATCGGCTTCGGCTACTTCAGCGATGGCACCTACGGGACCCGCGACGAGGAGGCGTATGCGCTGCGCGTCCTCGCGCTCGCTCGCCGGGCCAACGGGGCGCGCGTGACGGCGCTGTACGAGCAGCGCGACTCGCTCACGCCCTTCGGCCTCGCCCAGCTCGCCCTCGCGATGGACGCGGGCGACACGCGCCGCGAGACGCTCGTCGCCCTCGGGCTGCGGCGCCTCGGGGTGGTGACGCACGGGCAGTTTCGCGACGCGACGGGGCTGCGCTGGTACGCGAGCTCGGCCCGCACCGTCGGGGCGATGCTCGAAGCCGTGAGCGCGGCCTCTACCGACACCCGCGGGATGCGCGAGCTCGCCGGGACGCTGCTCCAGCTCCGCGTCGGCCGCGACGGCGCCTCCTGGGGATCGACCCACGAGACCGCCCACGCCCTCGCCGGGCTCTCGGCCTACGCGCGTCGCTTCGCCGCGGGGCGCGCGCTCGACGCCGAGGTGCTGCTCGACGGCGCCGTCCTGCGCCCCGAGGTTCGAACCGGTCAGGGAGCCCGCTACGCGCTGCCGGTGCAGACGCTCCGCACGGCCGCGCACCGGCTCGAAGTGCGCGCCACCGGCCCCACCTTCTACGCGCTCGACGCGCGCTGGGCGACGCCCCTCGGCGCGGCCGAACAGATCGCCCGCGGCCGCGACGTCGCCGTCCACCGCGTCTACGAGAACGAGGCCGGCGTGCCCATCCCGGCCGACGGCCACGTCCACCTCGGCGACCTCGTTCGGGTGCGTCTCTTCGTCTACTCGGAGGGCAACACGGCGCCGTTCGTGGTGCTCCGCGACCCCGTCGGCGGCGGCTTCGAAGCGGTCGACCAGGGCTTCGCCACGTCGCCGCAGGCTTCGCTCAACGCGCTCCTCGGCGGCGGGCCGGACGACGGCGCCATCGACCCGCGCGGCTTCTACGCGGCCCGCTCCATCGACCAGATCTCGCACCGGGCCTTCCGCCGGGGCGTGACGGCCTTCCACTTCAACACGGGCTCGTCGGGGCTCCGTGAGTTCACCTACGCGGTGCGGGCGACGACGGTGGGGACGTTCATGATCCCGCCGGCCGCGCTCGAAGCCGTCTACCAGCCCACGCAGGCCGCCCGCAGCACCGCGGTCACGCTCGTCGTCGACCCGTGACCCTCCGCCTCCCCCGCCGCGCGCGCGTCGCCCTCGCGGGCGTCGTGGTCGCCCTCCTCGCCGCCGTCACCACCAGCTACCTCCTGGTGGTGTCGGGGGTGCTCATCGACCGGGCGCGCTTCGCCCACCCCGACGACTCGCTGATGGTGACCGACCGCGCGGGACGCCCCATCCGCCTGGCGCGCTCGGAGGGCCACGACCGGCGGTGGGTTCCGCTCTCGGCCATCGCGCCGACGCTCGTCGCCGCCGTGATCGCCACGGAGGACGGGGACTTCTACGCCCACCGCGGCGTCGACTGGCGGGCGGTGGGTCGCTCGACGGTGCGCAACGTGCTGCCGTGGACGCGCCTCTCGGGGGCCTCCACGATCACCCAGCAGCTCGTGAAGCGGGTGTACGGGCGCCGCGGCGGGCTATTCGGCAAGGGGCTCGAAGCGCTGCGGGCCCTCTCCCTGGAGCGCACCCTCACGAAGGACCAGATCCTGGAGCAGTACCTCAACCGCCTGCCCTTCGGGGACAACATCGAGGGGGTGGCCCGCGCGTCGGAGTCGTACTTCGGCCACGACGTCGCGACCCTCACGGTGAGCGAGGCAGCATTGCTGGCGGGCATCCCGCAGGCACCGAGCGCCACCGAGCCGCGGCGTCACCTCCCGCGCGCGATGGCCCGACGGGCGTATGTGCTCGCGCGGATGTTCGCCCGCGGCGCCATCGACCGGGCGACCCTGGAGGCCGCGCGTCGTGAGCAGCCCGCCATTGCGCCGCAGGAGGCGAGGCCCTGGGCGTCGGCTCGGCTCGTCGACCACGCGCTCGGGCTCTGGCGGCGCGGCGAGATCCAGCGCGAGGGGCGGACGCTGCGCACCTCCATCGACCTGCCCATCCAGGAGCGCGCCGAGTCGATCGTTCGGGCTACGAACGAACGCTTCGCCTCGCGGGGCGCGCGCAACGCCGCGGCGGTGGTGATCGCCAACGCGACGGGCGAGGTGCTCGCGTACGTGGGGGCGGCGCGCGAAGGAGCGGGGACGCCCGGCGGCGAGCTCGACCTGCTCCGGGCGAGGCGGCAGCCGGGCTCGACGCTGAAGTCGTTCGTGTACGAACTGTTCTTCGAACGCGGGGGAACGGCGGCGACGGTGCTCGACGACGTGGCCCTCCCGATGCGCGGGGCGCGGGGCGCGACCTTCGAAGCCCGCGACTACGACGGCCGCGAGCGGGGCCCCGTGCGGGCGCGGGTGGCGCTGGCCTCGTCGCTCAACCTCGCCGCCCTCGACGCGACGGGGCGGGTGGGCTCCGAGCGGGTGGTGGCGCGGCTGCGGGCGCTGGGCTTCCAGGTGCCTGAAGCGGCCGCTCACTACGGGGCGGCGGTGGTGCTCGGCGGCGCGGACGTGACGGCGCTGGAGCTGGCCCGCGCGTACACGACGCTGGCGCGCGGCGGGACGTCGGTTCCGTTGTCGTATGTGCCGACGAGCGCGCCGCACGCGACCGCGGTGATGGACGCCGACGCGGCGGCGGTGACCTGGGACGTGCTCAGCGACCCGGTGGTGCGGGCCGACGCGTTCGGGTCGAGCCTGACGGAGATGACCCGCGGGCAGAGCTTCGCGCTGAAGACGGGGACCTCGTCCAACTGGCGCGACGCGTGGGCGGCCGTCGCCAACCGGCGGGTGACGGTGGTGGTGTGGCTCGGCGATCCGTCGGGGGCTCCGATGCGCGCGGTGTCGGGCTTCGAAGGGGCGGCCCCGGCGGCGGCGCGCATCCTCGCCGAGGCCGATCGGCTGGCGCAGCGGTTCGAAGCGGTGGTTCCCCCCCCGAACCATCTGGTGACGGTGGCCGTGTGCGCGCACTCGGGTCTGCGGGCGGGCGTCGGGTGCCCGCACGCGGTGACCGAGCGCTTCACGGCGCAGAACGTCCCCACGGAGGGGTGCCACGGCCACGATGCGGCGGGGCGCTACGTGCTCGGGCCGCAGTACGCCGCGTGGTTCGGGCGGCAGCACCCGCCGGGGATGACGCTCGGGGCGCCGCCGCCGCGCGTGGAGACGGCGGTGGCCGAGGTGCTGACGGTGGCCGAGCCGCGCGACGGGGCGCGGTGGCTGCTCGACGGGACGCGGGGAGCGCCGATGGTTCCGCTGCGGGCGACGGTGCGCGGGAGCACCGTGCACGACGTGAGCTGGGAGGTGGACGGCGCGGCGGTGACGGGCGAGCGGTGGACGGCGGCGCCGGGCGAGCACACGGTGGTCGCGGTGCGTGGAGCCACGCGGAGCGCACCGGCGCGGGTCACGGTGCTCGCGGGGGGGTAGTCACCTGCGCGCGTCGCGGAGCATCACATGGAGCTCGATGAGCAGGGCCGCGAGCGTCTTCGAGGAGTGACCGAGGTTCGCGAGCGCAAAGGCGCCCGCGCGCATCGCCGGGCACCACATGACCATCGACGAGTACCCCGCCTGCTCGCCGCTCTTCGCGCGGAGGTCCAGCCCGCGGCGGGAGATCACGTCGATCGCGAAGCCCACCTGGGCCGAGGCCGTCGACGGGGTCGCCGCGAGCGTCACCGCGGGCGCGAGGGCGGACGGCGGACTCACGAGCGCGGCGGTCAACCGCTGCATGTCTTCGCCCGTGGAGAGGAGCTCTCCCGCAGACGCGAGCGCGCCCATCGTCGCCGGAGAGACCGCGGCGCCCTGGAGGGTGTGGCCCCCCACGAAGCGCGCCTCGTCGGCGAGGGCGCGGGTGTGGGTGTCGAGCATCCCGAGGTCTCGCGTGAGCCGCTCCGTCACGAGCTGCTCGAAGGTCGTTGCGTAGCGGTCGGCGAGCGCGAGGCCGAGGATTCCCACGCTGAGGTTCGAGTACAGGTAGCGGCCGCGGACGGCGCGCGCGGTGGAGCACGCGGGGATCGCGAGGCACGCGGCGAGCTGCGCGCGGGAGTACCCGGCGGCGGGGCTCTCGGGCGGACCGGTCCAGTTCATCGGGTTCGGGTTGTAGCCCGCGGTGTGCGTCACGAGTTCGAGCACGGTCCTGTCGCCGACGGCCGACGCGAGGTCTGGCGCGAGGAGCTCGCGCGCGCGGGTGTCCGCGGTGAAATCGCCCGCCACCACGCCGCGCGCGGCGATGAGTCCGGTCACGAGCTTCGAAATCGAGCTGATGGGGTAGACCGAGCGCGCGCGCGGCGGCGCGCCCTCGTCGTCCCGCGCGAGGGTGAAGACCTCCGTGAGCTCGTCGCTCACCACGCCGAACACCAGCGTCGGGAGCTGCGGCGCGGGCTCGGGCGTCCCCGTGGGTGCGATCTCGACGGTGCCGTTGCCCACGAAGGCCTCGGCGCGCGCGAGGACCCTCGCCCGGAGCGTCGCCTCCGCCGCGTCGACGGGGGCGACGTCGACGGGGCGATCGACGTCGTCGGGGCGAGCGGCGTCAGGCTGCGCCGTGTCAGGCTGCGCCGCGTCAGGCTGCGCCGCGTCAAGCTGCGCCGCGTCGGGCGCGTCTGGCGACGACGCACAGGCCATCGCCAGGAGCACGAACAGCGCGAGCGCGCGGTGCCGGGGCGGCGCGACTGGAGGGGCCATGCGCCGATTGGAGGTGCAGCGCGTCGGTTCTGTCAAGCACGCCCTCGACTGCCGAAACTCCACCGAATGAGCGCCCCGATGGTTCGCCGCGCTAAGGTCCGCCGGAGAGCCTGGTGGGCTCCCACTGCGTGATGGCGTAGAACAGCGCGCCGACGAGGCCGATGACGATGATGCCCGCGAGCACCGCCACGCCCGCAGCGTCTGGTCGCGCCCCCTCGCCCGACGGTGTCTCTACACCGCGGATCAGCCTCAGGGGGAGGGCGACGCGCTCGGGCGACCATGCGCTCCATGGTCGGGGCGACGGTATCCGCCCAGGTGGACGCTTGGAGCCGATCGGCGTAGATCGTGTCGGCGCACATCCCATCGGGAAGACCGACTCGCGCCCCGCCTCGCGCTACGATCGTTCGCGGGCGAACCATCCCCGCACCACGTCGAACCAGTCGTACACCGCGAGGTCGCGAAACTCCCCGGCGTCGAGCCACGTCCCGCCGCACGTGCCGCAGCGCTCGTACCAGATGTGCGACTGCTGCGCGTGGGCCATGCGCACCATCGGGACGTCGCAGCGGGGGCAGCGCACCCGGCGCTCGTCGTTGTAGCGGCGCCCCACCGACGCGTCGCCGTCGTCGACGTCCTCCGCGCCGGGCACTTCGAGCAGGCGGTCGAGGTCGTTGCCCTCGAACCACAGCCCGCGGCACGCGGAGCAGCGCCCCACGTCGACGTCCGCCACCCGCACCGTCTCCATCAGCGCATGGCACTTCGCGCACTTCACCGCCGCGAGCCTAACCCGACGCGCACCATGAGCGCACCTGTCACGACATCAACATTTCGTTGACACTCGCCATTCAAACCGTACATAGGTGAAGTGTTGTGAGTACGGGAGAACCTAACGCCGTGACGTCGGTGGACGGCCACGCACGCCACGTGGTCGTGGGGGTCGGCGCGTCGGCGGGTGGACTCGAGGCGCTGGAGCGCTTCTTTGGGGCCACGCCTCCCACCACGGGGATGACCTTTGTCGTCGTGCAGCACCTCTCGCCCGATCATCGAAGCTTGATGGCAGAGCTGCTCTCGAAGCACACCGAGATGCGCGTCGTGCAGGTGGAGGACGGCGCCGATCTGGCGCCGAACGTGATCTACCTGCTGCCGCCGCGGAAGATGGTGACGGTGAAGGCGGGGCGGCTGCGCCTCGAAGAGAAGCCGGGGTCGTCGATGACGTTACCCATCGACGTGCTCTTCTTGTCGCTCGCAGAAGAGCGAGGCGAGCGCGCCGTGGCGGTGGTCCTTTCGGGGACGGGGAGCGACGGCGCGCGAGGGGCGCGGGCCATCAAGGAGTCCGGCGGCCTTGTCGCCGTGCAAGACCCGGAGACCGCGCGGTTTGATGGCATGCCCCGCGCGGCGATCGCCACGGGCATCGCGGACATCATCGCCCCCGTCGAGCGACTACCCGCGCAGATCATTCGTTGCACCCGGACGCCGACGCCAGTGGACGCGCCCAGGCTGGCGGGTGGGTTGGAGCCACAAGACGCCGCGTTGGGCACGATCTTCAGCCTCCTGCGGCAGCACAGCGGCGTCGACTTCTCCCTGTACAAGCAGTCGACGGTGTCGCGGCGCATCCAGCGGCGCATGGCCGTGGTCGAGGCGCAGAGCCTCGTGGACTACGCCGCCGTGGCCAGCGAGTCGACGCGCGAGGTGGCGGCGCTCTACCGCGAGCTGCTCATCGGGGTGACGCGCTTCTTCCGCGACCCGAAGGAGTTCGAGGCCCTGCGTCGCGTGGCGATCATGGCCCTGCTCGACGAGACGCGACCGGGCGACGTCCTGCGCTTCTGGGTGGCCGGCTGCTCCACCGGCGAGGAGGCCTACACCCTCTCGATCGTCATCGACGAGTGCCTAACCGAGCGCGGCGAGGCGCGCGACATCAAGGTGTTCGCGACGGACATCGACGGCGAGGCCCTCGAGTTTGCGGGCGCGGGGGTGTACCCCGAGAGCGTGGCGGCCGACCTGTCGCCCGAGCGGCTCCAGCGCTACTTCGTGCGGCGGGGCGACACGTACCAGGTGGCGCGCTTCCTCCGGCAGCGGGTGGTCTTCGCGCACCACGACCTCACCCGCGACACGCCCTTCAGCCGGGTGTCGCTGGTCACGTGCCGCAACGTCCTCATCTACTTCGACTCCAAGCTGCAACGCCGCGTCCTGCGGTCGTGTCGCTTCGCGGTGAAGCAGGGCGGCTACCTCCTGCTCGGCAGCAGCGAGACGGTGGGCGACCAGGCCGAAGGGCTCATCGCGATCGACCCGCAGTGCAAGCTGTTTCAGAACAGCGGCCCGCCCCCGCGGCACGAGCTCAACGACGGGGAGAGCCGGCGCGAGCGAGGGGTGGTGCGCGAGTCGGGTGTGATCGGCGTCGCGCCCGCGCTCCGCCGCGCCTACGACGACCTGATCGCCGCCTACGCGCCGCCGACCCTGCTGGTCAACGAGCAGCTCGAGGTGCTCCACTATTTCGGCGCCCCCTCGCCCCACATCCGCGTGCCCGCGGGCGCGGCGACCCACAACCTCCTGCACCTCCTGCCGGCCACGCTCTCGTCGATCCTCTCGCTCGCGGTGGCGCGCGCGGCGCGCGATCAGGCGGTGGTTCAGTACAACAACGTGCCGGTGGAGTCAGACGACCTCGACGTGACCGTGCGCCCCATCCCCGGGCGCGCCGATCGGACCAAGCTGTTGATGGTGTCGCTCGATCCGCGCCGGGCCCCGGTGCCGACCCAGCGGGCGGACCGGGCGCTCGGCGACGAGGTGGCCCACCAGCTCCTGGAGCTGCAGCAGGAGCTCGCCCGGTCGCGCGAGACCCTCCAGGCGACGATCGAGGAGCTGGAGACGTCGAACGAGGAGCTGCAGGCCACCAACGAGGAGCTGGTCGCATCGAACGAGGAGTTGCAGGCCACCAACGAGGAGCTGCAGTCGGTCAACGAGGAGCTCCACTCGGTGAACGCCGAGTATCAGCGCAAGATCGGCGAGCTGGTCGACCTCAACGACGACGTGAGCAACCTCCTGCGCGCGACGGACGTCGGCACCATCTTCCTCGACGACGAGCTGCGGATCACGCGCTTCACCCCGGCGGTCTGCTCCCTGGTGAACGTGCTCGAGCGCGACGTCGGTCGACCGATGTCGCACCTGTCGCTCAGCTTCGACGCGGTCGAGTTCTTCGTCGCGCTGCGGCAGGTGGTGGAGCAGGGGGCGCCGCGCGAGTGGATCGTGACGTTGCCGGACGAGCGCGGGGTGCTGATCCGGGTCGCGCCGTACGTCGTCGAGCGCGGGGCTCGGCGCGGCCTCGTGGTGACCTTCGTGGACATCACCCGCGCCCGCCGCGCGGAGCGGCGCGTCTCACGCGTCATCGACGCCCTGCCGCTGCAGATCTGCCTGCTCGACCGCAGCGGCGCGGTGGTGCTGGTCAACGAGGCGTGGCGCGTCTTCGCCACGCGCAACGGTGGCACCGAGCAGCGCACGGCGGTCGGGGCCAACTACCTCGAGGTCTGCGCGCGCGTCGCGGCGCAGAGCGGGTCGGAGTCCGACGACGCGTTGCGCGTCCTGGAGGGGCTCCGCGGCGTCATGTCGGGGCGCCTGGCGACCTTCGAGTTTGAGTACCCTTGCAGCTCGCCCATCGAGCGGCGGTGGTTCATGATGCTCGCGTCGCCGATCGGCGGCGACGAGGGCGGGCTGGTGGTCGCGCATCTTGACGTCACACATCGACGGATGCTGCTCGAGGCGTCCGGGTGGAGTCCCCCTCAATGAACAACCCAGACGAAGCCTTTGGGCAGCTTCGCGCCCGCGCCGAGGCCGCGCTCCGGGCCGCCGATCCGATCGGGATCGCGCCCGGCGCCGTCGCCCGCGTCTTCCACGATCTCGACGTGTACCACGCGGAGCTCGCGATCCAGAACGAGGAGCTCGGGCGCTCCCGCGAGGCCTTGAGCGCCGCGCACGACCGCTACCGCGCGCTCTTCGACAACGCGCCCGTGAGCTTTCTCTCCGTTAGCGAGCAGGGCGTCCTGCTCAACGCCAACGCCGAGGCCGCCAACCTGCTCGGCCGCCCGCGCGACCTCATCATCGGGCGCCCGGTGCTCGCGACCCTGCCCGGCGGCGAGGCGCTCTCCCAGGTGACGCGCCGTACGCTCGCGACGCGCCTCCCGCAGCGCATCGAGACCGTCATCGTGCGGGGCGCGTCCGAGGAGCGCCACCTCGTGGTGGACGCCCGCCCCAACGCCTCGGACAGCGGCGTCGAGGTGGTCCTCGCGATGACCGACGTGACCGCGCTCCGCGAGGCCGAGCGCGCCCGCCGCGACCTGGAGCAGCGCGCGATGCAGTCGGAGAAGGTGGAGACGGTGGCGCGGGTCGCGGCCTCCGTCGCCCACGACGTCAACAACCTCCTCGCCGCGGTCACTTCGATCGCGGAGTACGCCCGCGACGTTGGGTCGGCCACGCCCGCCGACCTGGGCGCCATCCTGGACGCGTGTCAGCGCGGGTCGCGGCTGATGCGGGCGCTCCTCGGCATGGCCAACGTCTCCTCCGCGCCGCCCCGCACCGTCAACGTTGTTCGCATCGCGCAGAGCGTCGCCGCGGTGTTGATGCGCTCGCGCACCGCGCGGGTGCGCCTCGACCTGCCAGCGCAGCCCCTCCTTGTGCGCGGCAACGAAGACGCCTTCTACCAGAGCCTCTTCAACGTGTGCGTCAACGGCATCGACGCGATGAGCGGCGAGGGCGAACTGCGGGTCTGCCTCGGGCTCTCCCCCAACGGCGACCGCGTGGTGGTGCGCGTGATCGACCAGGGCGCCGGCATCCCGCCGGAGATTCAATCGCGCGTCTTCGAGCCGCTCTTCACCACGCGCGCGCACACGGGCGGCACGGGCCTCGGGCTGGCGATCGCCCAGCGCGCCCTGACGCGCTACGGCGCGACGATCGAGCTTCGCAGTACGGTGGGCGTCGGGACGGAGGTCGAGCTGACCTTCGAACGGGTCGACGAGGCCGTGAAGCCAGAAGTCGCCTCCGCGCCCTGCAACATCGCGGGGGTGTCCGTGCTGTTCGTCGACGACGACGACCGCGTGCGGACGGCGATGGGGCGCGTGCTCCGCGCGATGCGCTGCCGCGTGCAGGAGCACGGCGAGGGCTCGGCGGCGCTCGCGACGCTCGGCGCGGAGCGCACCTTCGACGTCGCGCTCGTCGACGTCAACATGCCCGACATGAGCGGCGCCGAGCTCGCGCGCGTTCTCTTCGACCGCTACGGTCCGTTTCCGCTGGTGTTCGTGACCGGCGCGACGGGCGAGATCGTGCCCGCCGCGATGCTGGCCCGCGCGTTCGTGGGGATGGTGCGCAAGCCCTGCACGGGCGCCGAGCTCGCGGAGGCGATCCACGCGGCCCTCGCCGCCGCCCCGTTGGCGGAACGGGTGCTATCGCGGCGGGCGGAGGCGGTCTAACAGCGCGGTGGGGACCGTCGCCGGCGCCTCACCGAGCACCCTGCGCGCGGCCTCCACCGCCCCCCACGCGCCCACCCCGTACGTCAGGGCGCTCGTCGCGTCCCCCGCGAGCGCTTCCCGCGGCGGCGCGTCGACACGGACGTTCCCCGTGTTGAGCGCGCCCCCCGCGCGGACGTGGAGCGAGGCGCACTCCGGCGGCCACGCGGAGAGGTCGACGGGCGTCTCGGCGAGCGCGCGCTGTCCCTCCGCGCCCACCTCGGGGAGCGCGATCTGGCGGCCGAAGCGGGCGTAGTCGACCGTCACGCGCCCCCCGCGATGGCCGGCACGATGGAGACGACGTCGCCGTCCTTCAACGCCGAGGCGAGGCCGTCGAGGAAGCGCACGTCCTCGTCGTTGACGTACACGTTGATGAAGCGCCGCACGCCCTTCGCGTCGAAGACACGCTCACGCAAGCCCGGGTGCGCGGGCTCGAGCGCTTCGAATAGCGCGCGCACAGTGACGGCGTCCGCGGTGAGCTCCGCCCGGCCCTGCGTGAGCGGGCGGAGCGCGGTGGGGATTCGAAGCGTGACGGCCATCAGCGGGGTGTCTCCGGCGAAGGGTCGGCGGCTTCGTCGAGGCCGCACACGAAGCCGTATCGCGACGCGGTGAGCGTGGGCGATGGCGCCCCGTCGCCACAGAGCGAGCAGTCGGGGCGGCGCGCGAGGGGCGTCGCTCGAAATCGCTGCGTCCACCCGTCGTAGCGAGCGACCGCGCCGGCCCGTGCGAAATCGCCTGCGAGGAGGGCGAGCGCGTCGGCCGCCATGAGCGCCCCCACCACGGAGGTGACGGGGCCGTAGACCCCCGCGGTGGCGCAGTCGGGCGCGTCGTCGCCGATCGGGAGGTCTTCGAAGAGGCAGCGGTAGCAGGCGCCGCGCCCCCACACCACGGGGACCACCGTCCCGTGCCAGCCGACGCACGCGCCGTGCACCACCGGGACGCCGAGCCGTCGACACGCGTCGGCCACCAGGAACTTCGTCGCCAGGTTGTCGCTCCCCTCCACCACCACGTCGCAGCCGTCGAGGCGGGCGAGGACGTTGTCGGGCGAGACGTGCTCCGCGATGGCTTCGACGGGCGCCCACGCCGCGAGCGAACGGGCCGCGGCGTCGACCTTGCGGCGACCGACATCGCCCGCGGTGAAGAGCATCTGGCGGTGCAGGTTGGAGCGCTCGACGCGGTCTTCGTCGAGGAGTCGAAGGGCGACGCCCGAGCGCGCGAGGACCCACGCCGCCGGGCATCCGAGGCCCCCTACGCCGACGATCGCGGCCTTGCGGGAAAGCGCGAGCGGCGGGGCGGGCGTGGGGTCGGAGGCGGTCATCGGGGGCGCCCATGGGTGTGGGTCGGGAGGGGGCGTCGTGTCAACGGTCTCCGCGCCGCCGTTGACCGGGTGCCATCGTTGCCGCTAGGGAGTCGAAGCGATGAATGACGAGACGCGCGACGGGCCGCTGGTGGGGATCATCATGGGGAGCACCTCCGACCTGGAGACGATGACGCCCGCGCGGGAGATCCTCGCGGAGTTTGGGGTCGCCCACGAGGTGCGGGTGGTGTCGGCGCACCGCACGCCCGAGTGGATGTTCGAGTACGCGGACACCGCAGAGGGGCGCGGGCTGGAGGTGATCATCGCAGGCGCGGGGGGCGCCGCTCACCTGCCGGGGATGGTGGCCGCGCGGACGGTGCTGCCGGTGCTGGGCGTGCCCGTTCCGGCGACGCTGCTCAACGGGATGGATGCGCTCCTGTCGATCGTGCAGATGCCGAAGGGCGTGCCCGTGGGGACGCTGGCGGTGGGCAAGCCCGGCGCGGCCAACGCGGCGCTGCTGGCGGTGGCGATCCTCGGGACGAGCCGCCCGGCGCTGCGCGAGCGCTTGAAGGCGTGGCGGGCCGCGCGACGCGACGACGTGCTCGCGAAGACGGTGCTGTAGCGATCAGTAGAGCCCGAGGATGTACCGGAAGGCGCCGACGGGCTCGAACTCCAGGCCGCCCGTGAGCTGCCACGCGGGGTCGCCCGTGAGGTCGACGGTGCTGTTGACCCACAGGCGTACGCCCACCATGTAGCGCGCGAGCGGGCGGAGGCCGGGCTTGTCGCCGGTGTCTTCCGGCGGCTCGCGGAGGGAGAAGGGGCAGCGGTATCCGTAGGCGAGCGTGAGCGAGGCCACGGGGGTCGAGCTCGCGCCAGGGAGGTCGCGACGCCAGGCCCAGCCCGCACCCGCCCGCACCACGATCGTCCCCTCGCCCGTGTAGTAGAACATCCGCAGCGGTCGCGGGGTGGCGCCGAGGAAGAGCTCGACGCCGCCCACCGCTTGAATGCTCGCGAAGGTCGAAGACGCCGCCTCGATGAAGGGGCCGAGGCGCACGTCTTCCGAGCGCGAGATGGCCCCGTTGAAGCCGCCGCCGAGGCGAAGGTCGAACACGCCCCGCGACGCCGCGTCTGCCACGATCGCGCCGCCACCGAGACCGACCCACGAGGTGACCTCGAGGCTCGGGCGCAAGGGGGGACGGCTCGGCGGGCGGCGTTCGTTCGGGTGCAGGTAGCGATCATCGTGCGGCGCCTGATGGCACCAGGCCGACGTGGTTTGCACGAGCGCCAGGGCCACGAGCGCAGCGATGGATGGACGGAACGAAGCAGGGGGCGGCAACACGGGAGGGATGGGGACGATACGCCAAACTGCGCGCGACCACGACCGGGTGCTACCGTGCCGCAACCCGCGTGGAACACCGCCCCTACCCCCGCATCGAGACCGCCATCCCCGCGCGCGCCACCGTCGCCCACTGGATCGCCACCGAGAAGGTGCACGGCGCCAACCTCGTCGTCGCCACCGATGGGCGCGACGTACGCATCGGCAAGCGCAAGGCGTGGCTGCGGGACGACGAGGCCCTCTTCGGGTGGCAGCTCCTGCGCGCGACGCTCGGGGAGGCGGCCCGCGGCGTGTGGCGCTCGCTCGGCGCGTCGGGCACGGTGCGCCTGCACGGCGAGCTCTACGGCGGCGCCTACCCCCACGCGGAGGTGGCGGCGGTGCCGGGCAACCTGCCGGTGCAGACGGGGGTGTGGTACGCGCCCGACGTGCGCTTCTCGCTCTTCGACGTGCAGGTGGAGGGCGACGGGGGCGCGGAGTTTCTCGCCCACCGCACGCTCGAAGCCCTCGCCGCCGAACACGGGATCGAGGCCGTGCCGGTGCTCGGACGCGGCGCCCGCGGGACGCTGGAGCAGCTCCCGGTGCGCTTCCCCACGCGCGTCCCCGCGCTGCACGGGCTGCCGCCGATCGCGGGCAACGTGGCCGAGGGCTTCGTGCTCAAGCCCGACGCGCGGATGCCGGCGGCGACGCGCCCGGCGGTGAAGCGGAAGATCCCGGAGTTTGATGACGCGCGCTTCGACGACGGGGAGAAGTGGGACCCGCAGGCGCGCCTGTCGTACGAGTCGCTCCACGCGCGCGCCGCGTCGCTGATGAACCCGATGCGCGTCGCCGCGGCGCGATCGAAGGTGGGCCCGGACGACGTGACCGCGCAGGCGGAGGAGGCGGCGCTCGATGCGATGGTCGACCTGGAGGCGGCCTTCCCCGCGGCGATGGAGGCCCTGGAGGGTGACGCCTTCGAATCGTTGCGGGCGAGCCTGGAGACGTCGGCGCGGACGATCCTCGCGGCTGGACGTGCGCGCCGCTGACGTGGTGTGATCGCGTCCTCCGCCGTGACGACCCGCGCTGCCATCGCCCTCCTCCTGTCGTCGCTGCTGGGCGTCGGCGGGTGTACGGGCGACTTCGTGGAGGACGTCGACCTCTCGCACCCGACGGTTCCTGAGGACGCGGATTCGACGCAGGACGCCGAGCCGCTGCTGCCAGAGAACAACGGGAGCGACGCCGCCGCGCCCGCCGACGCCCTCGACGCCGCGCCCGACGCGACGTCCGAGGACGCCGTCGTCGTCGCCGAAGACACGAGCCGCGCGCCCGACGCCGATGCCGCGCGCGACGTCGCATCGCCACCGCCGCCACCACCGCCGCCTCCGCCACCGCCGCCGCGCTGCACGGGCTCCTCCTCGGGGCAGTCGGCGATCTGGACGTGCACTGCGGACCGGCGCGCGCGTCAGCGGTGTGTGACGGGCGCCGTGCAGACCGACGCGTGCCCCAACGGCTGTGTGCCGCAGCCTTCGGGCACCAACGACTACTGCGCGGCGATGCCCTCCACCGCCCTCGCGCCGTGCGCGCGCCAGTCGCTGCTCGCGTGGGGGTTGCACCCGAGCGCGTCGGATCATCTGCGGTGCGCGGGCGTGACGGCCTCGCGCATCACGCAGACCATCGGCAACGCCGCCGCCTCGGCGGGGACGCACGGGCGCGACGGGTACGTCGGCGGGCAACCCTACTCGGCGGCCACGGACATCAGCGTG
>JBILLV010000614.1:0-3212 GCA_044375895.1 Polyangiales bacterium
CGGCGGCCTCGGCCTCGGCCCCTTCGATCTCCAGCGCGATCGCCGTCGCGAGCACGAAGTGCGGCGAGCGGGGCGTGGTGACGATGCGCTGCCCGATGGCGCGGTGCTCGTCCTGCATGTGCTCCAGCAGGTCGTCGCGAATCTGGTCGGTGGTGCGGGGGGCCATCGGGTCAGTGGGTGGTGGTGGGCGGGGTGATGTCGAGCGAGAGCTGCCCGGGCGGGTTCCGGCGCGCGTCGGCGATGGCCTCGTCGAGCCAAGCGCCCACCTGGTTCTGCGCGACGGCGAGGAGCCGCCGGTCGAGGCGCGCCCACGTGGCGCCGCGGCGGGTGTGTCCGAGCAGGTTGCGGAGCTGGCGTTCGACGCGCGAGCGCCACGACCGCCGCTGCTTCGCGGTGACGCCGCGCAGGCCCGCGATGCGCCGCAGCGGGACGAGGATCTCCCGCTCCGCCACGTCCGCCCCGACGATGCCCGTGGCGAGCGCCTGCTGCAGCGTGGCGACCTCGGCGCGGAGGGCAGCGACCTGCGCCAGCATCTCGGGCCCGTTCGTCGGCCAGAGCCCGCGGCGCGCGGCGATGAACACCTGGATCATCTCCCGGGTGAGGGCGATGGCCTTCGGGGTCTCCGCGCGTGTGACGAGGAAGAGGGCATCGGCCTCGCCGTACCGTCGCTCGTTGCCGGGGCGTCCGCCGGTTTCTCGTACCGTACGATAAACCCTCGGGGCGATGTTGCCCGCGGACTCGTGGCGCGCGGACAGCTCGCGGAGGTGGAAGAGCTTCATCCCGAGCCGCTCGGCGAGCGCGGCGTCGGGGATCTCCGGCTCCGTGCCCGTGGCCCCCGGAGCGGTGGGCGTCGTCGCCGTCGCCGATCACCTCGGAGACGAAGACGGGGTTGCGGTTCGTGTCGTCGGTCCTCACGTTGTCGTTGTTCATGGACGCCCCTCCATGGGCCACTGGGCTCCGGCGGTGTCCCCCCCACCGTGCGGAGCCCTCTACCTTTCCGCCTCACGCCGACAGGGACCATCCCCGCGGCGCCCTCGAAACACCCCTACGTCGCGCCCCGCACGCGGACGCGCTGCCCGTCGGCGGTGAAGCTTACCACCCACACGAGCCGCCGCCCCTCGGCAGTCACCGTCGCCTTCAGGTCGGTGAGGTAGCCGAGTTCCTCCACCCACCGCAGCGCCCGCTCGAGCTCCCGCGCGAGGGCGAGCTCGACGCCCTCGGTAGCGGTGCGCGCGAGGTTCCAGTTCACGCCGAGCTCCGGCGCGACGAGGCACTGCCCCAGCGGCGTGCGCAGCGTCCACACCACCAGCCCGAGCGCCGCGCTCGCGGCGGCGACGAGCTGCCCGTCGTCGAGCGCGAGGTCGCCGCCCATCGGGTCGATGAAGAACACGAAATCGTTCACGCCCACACCCGCTCGGCCCCCGCCGTCACCACGCCCTCGGCGACGATGGGCGCCGCGTTGGCCACCGGCCCGCCCGGCGTCATCACCGCCACCGCCCCCACCGGGATCGTCACCCGCACCGCATCCCCCACCCGCGCCACGCGCTCGGTGCCGCCCGCCAGCACCACCCTGCGCCCGTCGGCCGGCGTCACCTCGATGTCCCCCGAGGCCCGCAGCCGCACGACGGCCGCGGCC
This sequence comes from Polyangiales bacterium, assembly GCA_044375895.1. Lineage (GTDB taxonomy): Bacteria > Myxococcota_A > Polyangia > Polyangiales > CAISKJ01. The sequence goes on from JBILLV010000614.1 coordinate 1,637, forward strand.
ATCGCGCACCCACGCAGTTGGGTCTCTCCCGCCTCCAGCGCGACGGCCCCATCCTTCGCCCCCTTGTCGATCACGAACGCGAACCTGTCGCCGTTGGGCAGCTCGACGACCAGCGCCTCGGTGCTCCCACGCACGACCGGCCGCGTGCGCAAGCCCGGTGACTCCACCACCTCCAGCGCATCGTCCGGCGCATCACCATGCCCCCGGCCCTGCGCGACGAGCACATCCCCCGCCTCCCCCGGCGCCGCCCGCGTGATCTGGAACACCCCCACCATCACGCCCCCTCGACCTCCGCCAGCTCGCTGAGCGCCCCTTCGGGCAGCAGCGTCAGCCGCGTCACCTGCGACCCCGCCTTCGACCCCTCGTAGCGCACCGCGACGAGCAACATCGTCTCGTCGATTCCATTGAGGTCATCCCGCACGGCCACCCGCACGTTGGGCACCCACAGCCTGCCGCCCTGCCGGTGCCCGAGCACCTGGTACTCCCCGCGGCAGAAGCCCTCGTTCGCCTGCGCGCACACCCGCGCGGCTTCATTGTGCGCGGCCTCCACGGTGCGGGCCTGCCGCGACTCGACGTAGCGGGGCCGCGGCGGCGCATCGTCCGCCACCCGCGCGCTCGCCGCGGGCGTCAGCAGGAAGCCGTTCTCCACCGTGCGCGCGATCTTCGCCGAGGCCGCATCCCCCCGCGGCGCGTTCGCATACACCGTGACGCTCGTCGGAACGTTCGCGATGCTCGTCGTCTCGTTGCCGCCGAGCACGTTCGACGCGGCGTTGATGCGCCCGCCCTCGACGATGCGCGCGAGCCGAAACACCACCTCGCCCGTCGTCCGCGGTCGGTCCACCACCACGGCGGTGCGCCCCGACCCCTCCGCCGGCGTCGTCCACACGCGGAACCCCAGCCCCCGCACGATGCGCTCCACCACCTGCTGCACGCGCTCGCCGACGCGCGGGTGCTTCACCTGCGTGAGCTCCGAGCGCTTCGCCTTGCGCCCGAAGGCCCCGCGCCGCGGCCGCCGCAAGCTCCCCGCCCGCGCCGTCGGCGGAATCGACTCCGCCACCTCGGGAACCACCCCGACGCCGCGGTACAGCTCCCCGAGGGCGTCCTCCAGTTGTCGCCCCGCGAGGGTGAGCGTGGGGTCGGCGTCGAAGCTCACGGCGCCGCCGAGGAGGTCGCGGCCCGACACCGTGAAGCTCGGCGTCTCGCGGCCCATGACATCCCCCACAACCCGCGTCTCGACGATGCCCGAGAGCACGGCGTCGCCGTCGATGGCGAGGGTGACGAGGTGCCCGCACTTGAGCCCGCGCTCGCGGTCGACGAGCACCCGCCACGGCGCCTCCGCCGACAGGTCGCTGTACCAGAACGAGAACGTGAACGCCGTCCCCACCTCCAGCATGGACACGTCGACGGTGTACCTGTCGAACACGTCGACCCGCACCGCATCCGGGCCCACGAAGAGCTCCACCTCCGAGCGCTCGGGCGTCATCACGGCAGCACCGTCAGCGTGCGCCCCGCCCGCACCACGTCGGCGGCGATGGCGTTCGCGGCCCGCAGATCCCCCGCCCGAAACGGCGTCCCA
>JBILLV010000179.1:0-19220 GCA_044375895.1 Polyangiales bacterium
CCGGGCGACGAAGTCGTAGTCGCTCTCGCGGTACTGGCACACGTGGGGGATGGGGGCGTAGGTGCCCGTGAGCCGGTCTTCGTAATGCGAGCCGTCGAGGCCCGCCTTCGTGAAGACGTCCCGCACGATCTCCCGCAGCGTCTTGTCCACCCACACCCGGCTGTGACGCGACAGCTTGAGCTTCCACGCCGTCGGCACCAGCTCGGCCACGTACAGCGCGTCGCCGCCCGGGTGCTCGTCGATGAGCTCCAGCGAGGCGAACACCCCGTGCACCTGCCGGCGCAGCGTCGCGTCCGATCGTTGAATGGCGAAGCGCCCGTCCGAGAGGGTCACCGCCGCGGGGTCGATGGACTCCGCCGCGGACTCGGGGACGAGGAGCCAGAGCTTGTAGGAGAAGGTCTCCGACAGGCGCTCGCGGCCCTCGTAGGCGGCCACGCGCGTCTCCATCGGGAGCGAGGCGGCCTCGAGGCTGTAGATCTCCGGTTCAGACATCGTGTCGTCTCCCGCTCAGAGCCACGCCTTGAGCGCGGCCATCACGCCGGTGAAGCCGGTGATGGTGTTGGTGTTGGGCTTGGCCTCGATCTTCAGCACCGAGCAGTCGCGCTTGTAGACGTGAAAGCTGGCCTTGGCCGCGGTGACGCCCACCGCGAGCCCGATGGTGTCGATCTTCCCCATGGCCATGCTGATCTGCGCGGCGATGAGCGAGAGCTTCACCTGGTCCTTCGACTGCTTCTCGCCCTTGACCGTCTTCCAGCTCCCCTGGGTCATCTCGGTGCGGACGATCTCCGTCTCCGTCACCTCGGGGGCCATGATGGTGTAGTTGGGCGCGTCGAAGAAGAGGTACGAGGTGTCGCTCACCGTCCACCCGCCGGCCCCCACCGTCACGTCCATCGAGTCGTAGAACTCCGCGTCCGTGTTGGCCACGCGCAGCGTCCGCGTCGCGCAGGTGGTCCGGAAGAGGCCGTCGATGGTGGTGCTCTGCGTCCCGTGGTGCTCGTCGAGCAGGCCCGCCACCTCGGTGTACTGCGACGCGCACCGCTCGATCTTGTGGCCCGTCACCTCGGTGGTGTGCGTGCCGTAGTCCTCCTGGTTGTGCACGTCGACCACGGTGGTCTGCGTCGCGTGGAAGATCTCCGTCACGTCCTGCTTCACCGTCACCGTGTGGGTGTTGTCGTATTTCTCGCGCACCGAGCCGGTCACGTCTTCGGTCTTGTGCCCGCCCACCTCGATGTCCTGGTTGCCCCCCTGGTGGACGAGGCCGTTGCCCTCGGTGCTCGCGATGGCGTTGTGCGCGTGCGACCCGTGGTGCGCCCCGAGGTGGAGGAAGGTGCTCTGCGGCGGCGTCGAGATGTCCACGTACTGCGCGCCCGCGAGGTCTTCCATCTCCACGCGGTTGTCGCTCCCCGTGTGGATGACGTTGTGCGTGTGGTTGGCCGAGGTCACCACCGAGGGGTGATCCGCGTCGGGGATCGACCCGGCGATCACGGGCCGGTCGGGGTCGCCGCCGAGGAAGGAGATCATCACCTCCGTCCCCTTGCGCAGCGGGAAGTGCCAGCCCTCCGGCGCGCCCGCGTGCGGCTGGAGCATCCGCACCCAGGTCGACGCGCCCGCCGCGGGGTTGGGCCGCTCGTCGAGGTGCAGCCTCACCTTGTAGCGCCCGTGCGCGTCGATCTGCGCGTAGGGGCTGTCGGCCGGGCCGTCGACGAAGCCCACCTCGATGCCCTCCACGCGCGGCAGCGGGGTGACGCGCGGCGGTCGGTACTGCGTGCTCCCGCGGATGGACTCCACCTCGACGCGGTACACGTCCGGGCCGAGGAGGGCGCGGAGCGCGGGGCTGCCGTCCTCCGCGGCGAGCACGTTGGCGCGGTGCCGCAGGGTGACGACGAGGTACTCCTGGTTGAGCGCGGCACGGGGGTGGTCTTCGAGTTCGAAGCGGAAGCCCGACGTGAGCGTGAACACCCGGCCGCGCGACCGAAACCGCTCGTGCGAGCTGACGCGCTCCTCGGCCCGGAGGCGGGCGGCGCGGGCGGCCTCGGCGGGGTTGGTGACGTCGTCTTCGGTGTGCCACACCGACTTGCCCTCGCTCCGCACGGAGATGGGGGCGTCGCGGTCGATGTCGACGGTGGGCGTGAGGTAGTTGTAGTCCCGCACGCGCGCGTCGGCGGTGACGGCGGCGCCGCGCTGCGTGTACGTCCACAGGGCGTCGGGGACGGAGCGGTCGGTCTCGCCCGACGCGAAGTAGCGGACCGGACCGCCCTCGACGCGGGGGTGGTGCTCTTTGGTGTCGGAGATGATGAGCTTCTCGTGCTCGCCGTCGTGCTCGAACCAGTAGCAGACGCCCATCTGCTCCATCCAGCGCTGGGCGAAATCGTAGTGGCTCTCGCGGTACTGGCACACGTGGAGGATGGGCCGGTACCGCTGGTCGAGGCGCAGCACGAAGTCGTCGTCGGGCGCGAGGCCGGCGGCCTGGAGCGTCGCGTCGAGCACCTCGCGGAAGCTCTTGTCGACGTACACCTTGCTGTGCCGGTCGAGCGTGGCGAGCCAGAGCTTCGGCGCCAGCGTGACGCGGAGCAGCGAGCCCTCGTCCCACGCGGCCTCGATCACCACGCCGTGCGTGCTGCGACGGAGCGAGCCGTCGACCGCGTGCGCGCGCAGCGTGACGCGGAGGCCGATGAGCGCGTCGAGGTCGACCGCATCGGAGGCCGCATCGGGGACCGCCAGCCACACCTCGAAGCGGTACAGCGCCGAGATCCCTTCCTCGCCGAGGAAGCCTACGACGCGCGTTTCGGCCGGCAGCGGGGCACAATCGAACGAGAACACGGACGCCATGCGTTCACCTTCTTCGCGCCACTCAACGCGAATCGGGCGCGCGGGTCAAGGGTGCCTATGCGCCCCGATCGTCGCTGCGGTCGATCACGGTTGTGACCACCAGCGCGAGGGCGGCGAGCGGCCACGGGTCAGCGTTCCCCGCCCAGTGTACGCGTACCGGGACGGTGACCTCACCGCGCCACGCGCGAATGCCCTCCGCGACGCACTCCCCGACGCGCGCCCCCGAGGCGTCGTCGACGAAGCGAACCCCCGTGCACCCGTGGCCCATCAGCGCGCCGAGGAGCCCGCCCCGCCCGGCGACGTGCTTCTCCAGGCGCACGGTCGCGCCGTCGACCACGAGCCGATCGCGCGGGTCGACGAGCGTGTCGTGAAACCCGTCGGGGCGCGTGAGCCGCGCGCGGAGAGCTCCGTCGGGGCTGTGGGCGACGAAGCCCGTGAGCGCGTGCGTCGCGAGGCCGAGCTGCGACCAGGCGTTGGGCGCAGCGGGCGCGAGGATGGCCTGCGCGTGGGTGGCGCCATCGGCGAGGCGACGGAGGTGCCGACCGAGCGCGAGGAGGGGGCGATCGTGCGCGTCGAAGAGGGCGAAGCCGGGTTCGGCGAAGCCGGGAGGCGCCGCGCGGAGGGCGTCCGAGGCGTGCGGGGGAGGGGCTTCGGCGGCGGTCCAGCGCCACACGCGGCCCTCGGCGAGGGTGTCGATTCCTGCGGGGGGAGGGCCGATCCAGCGGAGGGTTCCGTCGAAGGTCATCGCGGCAGAGGGTGCGCCAGGGGGAGGGGAGGGCGCAACGGGAGAGGGCGTCGGGTACTGCGATCGACGCCCGCGACCAGCCCCCAGAGATTCTCCCGCGCCGGTTGGCGACGCGGCCTCTCCGACGTCCGCGTGACGCCCTTTCACAATGTGCCGCGTGGGCGACGGCGGTCGCACCAACTCCACCGAAAATGCGTAGATTTCCCGCGGCATGACGTGTGCGATGATGCCCCGCGATGACGCAGACCAACCACTACGCCCGCTGGATGATGCGCGCGGCCTGCACGGGGGTGTTCAGCCTCACGCTCGCGGCGTGCAACCTCGGCTACGAGGGCCTCGAATCACTCGTCGACCCCGGCAACCCCGAGGGGAGCTGCTCCGAGCCGGCCGCAGCGACGATTCGCAGCATCGAGGTGAGCCGCGGGAGCGACGGCAGTCCACAGTCCGACGGCGGCGTGCCGTTCGAAGCGCTCGCCGACGGCGACACCGTCCCCATCGTGCGGGGCCTCCAGGGGTCTGACATGGTGGTGCTGGTGCTGCGGGTCACGGGCGTCGACGCCGATCGCTGCGTCCCGCAGCGCACCACGCTCGTCAACGGCGCGGGCGACCTCGCCGCGCGGCTCGTTCGGCCCGTGCAGTTTCGTGCGACGGCGCCCGGGATGGCCGAGAGCCGCAGCTTGTTTCTGCCCGGCGTGTTCTCGGGCGCGCAGCACACGCTGACCGTGACCATCGGCGGCGTCACCCTCACCCGCCGCCTCATCATCCGCTGAGCCCGCAGGAGCCACGACGCACCGCCATGAAGCCCATCGCCGCCACGCTCACCGCGCTCACGCTCGCGCTCGCCGCCGCCCCCGCCGCTGCGCAGACCCCTCCGCCACCCCGCCGGGTGTTCGGCATCGGCACCTCCGTCGGCATGGGGTACGACATCAACAGCCTCGGGAAGGATCAGACCTGGCCGCTGTTCCCGACGCTCTCCGTCAACGTAGCGCTCACGCCGCGGGTGGAGCTCGAGCTGTGGCTCCCGGCCGCCAACCTGCTGTTCGCGCGCGCGAACGGGCCGACGGGCTGGGCCTGGGTCGACGCCTCCGCGCGGTGGTACGTGCTCGCCCCGTCGCGTGGCCTCTTCGTGCAGGCGGGCCTCGGCGTGATGCGCGGACGATTCAACGACGACCCGTCGTTCACGGTGCTGCGCGTCCCCGCGCGCGTGGGCTGGGAGGTGTCGACGGAAGGGCGCGGCGGAGGCTTCCAGGTGGGCCTGCGCCCGTGGCTCGACGTGGTGATCCCGGGCGCCGACGTGCCCACCGGGACGCGCTTCGGGATGGTGTTCGAAGTCGGCTACAACTTCTACTACACGCGCGGCCCCTGAGCGCACCGTGCGGCCCGGAAGCGAGCCGTTGGCGCCCGGGTCGTTCGCTCCCGTACGATTCGCTGTCACAAGCTCTCCATCCCTCGCGTTGGGGGCCCATGCGCACCACCCTCACCTTCGTCGAGCGTCCCCGCACCGTGGCCCCTGCCGCCGGCGCCGAAGTCACCCTCACCGTCTCCGACCACGCGTTCGGCAAGGCAGATCTCTCCCACCTCGCGACGCTCCGCCAGGCCCTCGAAGACGCCCTCATCGAGCCTGGGGACGTTCGCCTCGAACACCTCCAGCACGGGTCGTGGGGCTGGATGATTCTTCTCCCCGGCGCGCTCTCGTTGGTGGCGCTGGGCTTCGCGGTGTCGCTCCCGGCGGCCGCGCAGGGGGCGGTGGCCCTCGTGGTGCTGGGGCTCGTGCTCGGGCGCGTGGAGACGCCCGAAGTGACCGCCACGGTGCGCGTCCACTGTCGCTCGCTCGACGCGCTCGACCGCTGCCTCGACGTCGCCCGCCACGCCAAGGGGACCTCCGTCACCCACGTCCAGCCCGTCAGCGGCGCGTCCGTGACCGAAGGCGACGGCGGCTGCTACGAGCGCGCCCGGGAGCGGGCCGAGGCGATGGCCGCGCGCGCCGGGCTGCGGGTGACGGGCCTCGCGGCGTGCGAGGCGCTCGCGGACCACCTCCCCTCGGCGGCCGTGAAGTGCGAGCCCGCGGCGTCTGCCCCGGCGAAGCGGAGGATGTCGGCGGGCGATGCGCTCACCGACCTGACGCTCGCGCCCGTGGCGGCGGGTGACGCGATCCGCTTCGTGTTCGAGGCGGAGGCGGTGTAGAGCGTCTCCCGCGATGCGCGCCCTGCTCTCGTGGCCCTGGCCCGACCCGGCGAACCCCTACGTCCTGCGGCTCACGGAGGCCCTCTCCGCGCGCGGGGTGGACGTTCGTCACGCGCGCTACCTCGCCGAGCACTGCGCCCGACCGCGGGGGGCGCCGTGGCTGCACGTCCACTGGCCCGAGTGGATGGTGTCGTCGCCGTCGCGGTGGCGCTATCGGGCGCGGGGCCGCTGGCTCCTGGGGTTGCTCGACGTGGCCCGCGCGCAGGGCGTCTCCCTCGCCTGGACGGCGCACAACCTCCACGCCCACGACGACCCGCACCCCGACCTCGGCGAGGCCGCGCGGCGGGCGCTGCTGCGGCGGTGCGACGTGGTGTTCGGGCACTTCCCCGCGGCGGAGGCCGACGTGCGGGCGCTGGGCTTCCGCGGGCGCTTCGCCGTGACGCCGCACCCGCACTTCGATCAGGACTACCCCCGCGCGTTCGAAGACGAAGCGGCGCGGCAGGCGCATCGGCGCGCGTTGGGCGTGGAGGACGGTGAGCTTCTGCTCGTGTCCGCCGGCGCCATCGAGGGCTACAAGAACCTCCCCGCCGTCGCCCGCGCGCTGCGGGAGGCCGCGGTGCCGCGCGTGCGCTGGATCGTGGCGGGGCGCGTCGGCGATGTGGCCGCCTACGAGGCATTGCAGGGGGTGGCTGTGGAGGCGCCGTGGCTGTCGGTGCGAGCGGGCTTCCTCACGACGGAGGCGATGTCGAAGCTGACCGCGGCGGCTGACGCGATGCTGCTCGGGTACCGCGCGTTCTACACGTCGGGGGCGGCGGTGCTCGCGCTCACGCAGGGGACGCCCGTGATCGGCCCGCCCGCGCACCACCTCGCGGTGTACGCGGGGGAGCCCTTCTTCGCGCCGCTGCCGCGCGTGGACGCGAGCGGGGTGCGCGAGGCCGTGGCGGAGGTGCGGGCGATGGATGCGAGCGTGCGGGAGGCGGCGCGGCGGCGGTGCTTGCAGGACACGTGGGAGGCGTCGGCCGCGGTGATCGACGGCACGCTGTTTCGATAGCCCGTCGTCACCGGGCCGCGCCGTCGCGGGCCGCGTCGGCGAGGAGGCGCTCGATCTCCTTCAGTGTCTCGACGTCGTCGCCCACCATCGATTTCATCGACAGCAGGCGTCGGCACACCACCGCGGCGAGGCGCTCTTCGACGGTGTCATCGGCGTAGGTCCAGTACACCTGGGCGAAGCGCCCGTCGCGGTGGCACCGCCCCTCGATCTGCGCCATCTGGATCGCCGACCAGCGGAGGTCGTGGATCACCTCCGAGCGCGGCACATCGTTGTGCTCCCCCTGGTGCAGCGAGATGCCTTCTTCCACGGTGAAGAGCGCCACCTGACGCTCGCCCCGCTGGAAGCGCATGCGCTCGGCCTCGCGCTCCTCCGAGCCCATGCGCCCGTGGAGCGACGCGCATGCGACGCCGCCGCGCGTGAGCTCGTCGCGGAGCACCTCCAGCGTCTCCAGGAAGGCCACCGACACCGCCACCTGGTGCCCGTTCTCCAGCAGCTCGGTGACGAGGTCGACGGTGCTCTGCGCGCGGATGAGCGAGCTCTTCTGGCGCAGGCGGAGCGCCGCGGCGAGGGCGGTGCGCGGGTCGCGGCCCGAGGGTGCCAGCCCGATCGCCTCACGAAACTCCGTCCACGCCTGCGCGTAGCGCTCGCGGGCCGAGGCGTCGAGGGCGAGGGGCGTGAGGATGCGGTTGATCTCCGGCCAGCCTGCGATGTCCTCGGGGCGGCGCCGCATCCCCGCGGGGAGCTTGCCGTCGAAGAGGAGCGCCCGCACCTTCTCGCAGTCCTTCGGGTCGCCGCGCCAGTCCCAGCGGCCGAAGGTGCCGCGGGTGACGCCGAGGCCCTGCGCGGCGCACCACGATTCGAAGTCCTTGAGCTCGGTCGCCCGCGCCCCCGTGAGCTCGGAGAGGATGGGCGCGAGGTACGACAGCTCCAGGGGATTCTGCCCCGCGGTGGCCGAGAGCCAGAGGGCGAAGCCCGCCCGCGCGTTGATCTTCGCCGCGAACTTCGAACGCGCCGCCGTGGGGTTCTTGCAGCGGTGGCTCTCGTCCCAGATCACCGCGTCGAACTCCGGCGCCGACCCCGCCCGCGCGAGCCCCTTCTTCGAGCGAACCTTCTTGCGCGCCTCCGCGCTCACTTCGAACAGCTTGCCGAGGCGGTCGTAGTTGAGGATCACCACCTCGCGCCCGCCGTCCCCCGCGGCCTCGATGGTGCGACGCCAGTGGGCCACCACCGCGAGCGGGCAGACGATGAGCACGCGCTCCACGGAGGCGAGGTCGCGCACGGCCACCCACGCGGAGAGCGTCTTGCCGAGGCCGACGTCGTCCGCGAGGAGGAAGCCCGCGCGCCCCGCCTTCGCGGCCGCGGTGATCGCGCGAATCGCCGTGAGCTGGTGGGGCCGCGGGGTGAACGTCCCGGTGGGCTTCGAGGGCGCGGGGGCGGGCTCGTCGTTGAGCTCGCGCTCGACGCTGCGTTCCCACGAGTACGGGGCCGCGCGGAAGGGCGCGAGCCCGTCGGGCAGTCGCTCTCCGCGGAAGACGAACACCCCATGGTCCGCGTCCCAGCGGGCGCCGTGCGCGGTGGCGGTCGCGCGCATCGCGAAGGGGACATCGAGCGCGTGGGCGCGGGCCTTCACCGCGGGTTCGATCTTCCGGGTGGGGGCGGTCACCGTCCGTCGCTCGCGCATCGTCGCCATAGGGGGCGCGAGTCATACCCGGACGGCGGGGCGCGGCGCAAAAGCGCGACGGTCAGAAGCGCAGCGTCGAGCCGAGGTTGACGCCCACCTCGTGGACGGTGATGGCGCCGGAGGCGACGCTGGGGTTGTTCTGGAGGTCGATGAGCACGGTGTCGAGCTCGCCGCGGCCATAGGCGTAGCGGAGGCCGAGCGTGGTCGCGAAGGTGAGCACGGGCGCGGGGCCATTGACGACGGTGTGCGTGTTGCCAAACTCCACTCCCACGGCGGCGCCGTAGAAGTCGAGGCCCCGCGGCCCCACCACCTCGGGGGCGCGGTAGGGGGAGCGGTCGGTGAAGAGGCCCGCTCCGATGAGGAGCTGCTCGCGGAGGCGCCAGCGCGCGCCGACCCGGACGTTCCAGTTGAGGTCGCGGGTGTTGTCGTGCTCCGACGTGAGCGCCGTCGCGACGTCGCCGTCCACGGAGAACGACGCTCGCCCCGTGACCCACGCGGCCCCGAAGCGAACCTTGAAGGGCGTGACGACGGCCGCGCCGAAGCCCGAGCCCTCGCTCACCACGGGGTCGAAGTTGGCGGCGGGGCCGTTGGTCGTCTGGGCCCGCGTGACGATCTCCGTGTTGCTCCAGCCCTCGTAGATCTGCACGCCCGGGCTGCGGAGCGACACCCCGAGGCGGAGCGTATCCGTCGGGGCCCACTGGACGCCGAAGCCGAGCTCCAGCGCGATGGCCCGGTGCGAATAGAGCGACGAGTTGGTGCTGAAGGTGTCGATCGCGCCCATCCCCGCCACGCCCCCGAGAAACTGCTGCGAGCCCGACCCGCTGCGGTACGCCGCGAAGAGGCTCACGCCGATGCGCACGCGGGGGTGCACGTCGATGCCGAGGCCCGCCCCGACGTGGGTGTCGTCTTCGATGGACGAGTCGGTGATGACCCAGCGCGAGCGGTCCGGGCCCGTCAGCGACTGGCGCAGCGTGTAGTCCGAGTGCTCGGGGACGAACACCCCCGCCGCGAACTGCACCCGCGCGCCGAGGCGCCGCACGTACGTCGCCGCCGCGGGGATCGACACGAACTCCGTGATGCTCGCGCCGACGGGCGGGCCTCCCTGCACCTGCGCGAAGTTGGCGACGTTGTGAAAGCGCAGCATGAAGGCGCTCCCCGAGACGTCGAGGCGGCTGTTGGGCACGGCCGCGATGCCCGCGGGGTTGTACCAGAGCGCGCTCCCCTCGCTGGTGGTGGCGGTGACGGCGCCAGCGGTGACGGTGGCCTCGGAGCCGAAGAGCACCGCCTCGTCGTTGCCCGCGCGGGCGGCGACGGGGGCGAGCAGCAGGGCGAGCGCGAGCGGGGCGGCGCGGCGGATCATGGGCCGCGAGGGTATCCGCTACTGACTCGAGCGGGAGACGGAAATGCGCGGCTGCGAGCTTCCTGCGCCGCGGCGGGGGTGCCCCCAAAGTCCTTCACAAGCCCGCGGCGGCGAGCTCCTCGCGCAGCGCGCGCAGCCGCCCGTGCGACTCTCGCAGCTCGGCCACCCACCGCTGCGCGCCGGCGGCGTCGCCCACCGCGTCGTAGAGCGCGCACACCCGCTGCGCGGCCACGGCGGCCTCCCGGTAGCGCGTCCGCCGCCCGGTCGCGATGAGGTCGCGCACGTGGCCCTTCCACAGGCTCATCGCCTCGCGGGGGTGGGTCTTCTCCGCGGCCTCCGCCACCCGCAGCTTCATTCCCGCGGGCACGGCCGCGCCGGTCGCGTCCACCGTGGGCTCCGGCGCCACCAGCACGAGGGCCCGCGCGAGGTCGCCCTCGTCGAGCAGTGCCTCTACCGCCACTCGGTGCGCGCTCCGCTCCAGCGCCTGGAGGAGCCGCGGCCGGGCCTCGTCCCACGCCCCCGCGCCGATGCCCTCCACGGCCCGCTTCGCCGCCCGCCACCGCTCGATGGTGGGCGCCGCGAGCAGCAGCGCCTCCGACCACCGGACCACCGCCGCGAGGTCGCCCGCCGCCCGCGCCCGCGCGAGGAGCCAGTCGAAGAGGCCCGGATCGTTCGCCACCGAACGATCGCGGACGAGGGCCTCCGCGGCCTCCCCTTCGCCCGCGGCCACCATGGCGTCGGCGACGGCGCGGAGGTTGGAGATGGCGGCGTGTCGCGCGGCCTCCAGCGCCTCGTCGCGGCGGCCTCGCGCGAGGAGTCGCTCGATCCGCTCCCGGTCGCGCCCGAGGGCGACGCAGGCCGCGAGAAACTCGTCGTCGGGCAGCGTGTCGCGCTCCAGGTCGAGGAGCACCCCCGCGTGGGGCCGCGCGTGCCACGCCGTCGCCTCGGGGGAGAGCGCGCGGAGCCACTTCGCCACCGTCGCCCGTTCGCGATCGTTGGCCCACCGAACGATCGCCTCGCCCGCCTCGTCGACCGGCCCCGCGTCGCCGAGGTGGTCGTCGTCTTCGAGGAGGTCGAAGAGCAGCCGGAGGATGCGCTCGCGGAGCTCGGGGGCGGTGTCGGGGAGCGCGAGGCAGCGCCCGAGGCCCTCGACGCACTCGGTGATGACGTGGCGGAGGATGCCGTCCTCGTCCTGCCGCTCGTACTCGGCGTAGCGAACCAGCACCGCTTCGACGAGGCCCTCATAGGCCGCGAAGGCCGACCCCGCGTCGGCCTGGGCCGCGAAGCCGTCGCCGATGGCCGCGATGGCGCGCAGCTCGGGGACCACCGCCACGACGGCGCCCCACTCGCTCCCGTGGCGGCGAAACACCGCGTCGGCCTGCCGTCGGTAGAGGCGCTGGCTCGACCCCGCGGGGAGGCGCCGCGGCGTGCGGGCGCGGCCGTCGGGGAGGGGCGTCACCAGCAGCGTCTCCAGCTCGGGGCGCTGGCGCACCATCTGACGGATCACCGCCATGAGCTCGGCGCGGCTCCGCTTCGCGAGGGCGGCGTCGACGTCGTCGACCACCACGAAGTCACCCGGCGTCCGCGCGAACGTGAGCAGCAGCGCGGCGACGTGCTTGCAGCGGCCGTCGGCGCCCACCGGGCAGGTGCACGCGGCGGCGCTCATCTCGCCGTTGGGGGAGACGGTGGCCCGCACGTCGTAGGACTCGGCGCTCTGGCCCTCGCAGGCGCCGCGGAGCGTGTCGCCCTGACGTCGCGCGTCGAAGACGGCCCCGTCGCGCACGTACTCCAGGGCCCGCTCGAAGGCCCCGTCGCCGACGAAGGCGCGCACGTTGTGATCGACCACCAGGCCCGGGGAGATGGATGTCACCACGGCATCGGAGGCTATCACGCAGCGCGTGGGCGGGCGGCTAGAACGTCTCGCCCGTCGCGGCGACTTCGGCGCGGGTGTTGGCGCCCACGGTGGCCCGTGCGCCCGAGCGCGTGGCGGCGAGCTGGGCGTCGACGATGGCGGCCATCACCGCGGCGGCGGCGTCGAGGTGAGCCCCCGCCAGCGTCGAGGGCCAGTGGACAAACACCCGCGGCGTCGCGCGCAGGTCGCGGGTGACGCGCACCGGCACGCGGTTGGTGGCGCCGCGGCGGGTGACGCTCGCCTGCATCAGCGTGAGCGTGCGGCCGGGGTAGGCGAGGGCGTAGTTTACCGCGTACGTGATGTTGTTGCAGAGGTAGGTGTTGCCGCTGCGGGGATAGCCCGCGAACACCGCGCCCTGCACGATCGCGTCGAAGCGACGACCCCCTTCGGTGACGGGGCCGTGGGCGGTGACGGCCGCGCGGGCGGCGGCGCGCACGGCGTCCCACGAGAGGAGCAGACCGCGGGTGGTGTCGGCGGCGCTCGCGCTCGGGACGATGGGGGCGAAGCGCTGGCCCGGCGCGACGACGGGGGTGAGCACGTCGGAGCCGTCGCGCAAGGTCATCGCGCGGTTGACGGAGCCGAGCTCGATCCAGAGGGGCTGCTCGGGGTTGGCGATGCCGTTCATGAGAACGAGCTCGGGGGCGAAGGCTTCGATCTCCTTCAGGGCGAGGATGGCGGCGAGGTCCCAGTGGACGGGGATGATCATCGCGCAGACGTCCACCGGGCCGACGGTGCGGAGGTTGAGGGTGGCGAGGCCGACGCTGGTCTGCGGGGCCGGCGGGTCGACCCTCCCCGCGGGCGGGCGCTCGGTGTAGGGGTAGGCCACCGTGGGGACGAGCGCGTTGACGACGAGCCCGGTCGCGTTGGAGGGGTTGTCGAGGAAGCGCCCGAAGCCCGTGATGAGCACCCGCGGCCGCCCCGATCGGCTGGTGCAGCGCGGGCGGTACGACACCGCGAAGGCCACGTCGGCGTCGTACTGGGCGCGGGCCACGGCGCTGCTCGTATCAAGCGTGACGGCGTCGTCGGTGGGGAGGTCGGCGGGCGCGTCCCCCGCGTCGGGCGCGCACGACAGCGCCGAGAGGGCACAGAACGCGAGGGCGAGACGCAGCGGCTTCACGGCGGCGACGCTACCAGCACGGACGGTGCGCGGGAAGCGGGCGCTACTGCCCGGCCCAGCGGCGCCGCGAGCCCGCGTCGGCGTGGAGGAAGCCCGACTGCGGGTAGAAGCCGACGCCCCCGTTGTGCGTCGCCCGCAGGTGCAACAGAACGGTCTGGACGGGCACCCCGACGAGGCGGAAATCCACCGCGTTGCCGAGCACGTGCTGGCTGCGCTGCGCCACCCGGTGGCCCTTCTTGCGCAGGTGCTCGTTGAGCTTGTCCGAGCGGTACCCGGAGATGAACTCCACCCGACGCGCCTGGAAGAGCGTCGCCGTCGCGCGGACCACGCGCAGGCAGGTCGGGTGGATGAGGTGCTCCTCCCAGGTGGTGCGGTCGCGGAGGAAGCGGGCGATGAGCGCGGGCTCGTCGCGCGTGGGCTCCGGGCCGATGGCGATCACCTCGTCGGTGTGCACGTTGACCAGCGTGGCGAGCACGGGGCGGAGGTGGGGGGCCTCGCCGCTGGCGCGTTCCTTCTTCGATTTGGGGCCGTTGGCGGGGTGGTTCGACGCGACCGGGCCACGCGGCGGCAGGAAGACGGGCAGCGGGTCGGGGTCGGCCGCCGCCGTGGTGCCGGCCGTGAAGAAGGCGAGGAAGAGGTTGCGCGCGAGGGCCGTACTCACGGACGAAGGGTCGCACGCGGCGGGTACGGCGAGCCAGTTCGCGTCACGGAATGTAACACCCGTGCCACCCCGTGAAGCACGTCGGAGCGAGGCCATGAATTCCTCCGCGAAGGCCACCGAACTCCGATATGTTGCTCGGGTGTGGTGATGCGGTGGTCGGCGCGGCTTACGCGATCGATGTGTTCGCAACTCACGAGGAGGATTCGATGAGTCGAAGAGGAGTTCGAATGAGGGCCGCGACGTCGCTGCTCGCCGCGGCGCTGTGCGCGCTGACGGCCTGCGACAGCACGGCGCCCGTGGTGGGGGGCAATGACGCCGCGCCCGACATGGCTGGCAAGGACGCCGCCGAGGTCGCCGTCGATGTCGCCCAGGACGAGGGGCCCGACGCGCCCACCTGCGCGATGGGCCAGATGCTCTGCGGCGGCCGCTGCGCCGACCTGATGAACGACAGCGCCAACTGCGGCGCCTGCGGGACGGCCTGCCCGAGCGGGATGAGCTGTGTGATGGGCGCCTGCGCCCTGCGCTGCCCCGACGGCCAGACGGCGTGCATGGGCCGCTGTGTGAGCCTCCAGACCGACAACGCCAACTGCGGCGCGTGCGGCACCATGTGCCCCGCGGGCCAGGTGTGCGCGATGGGCGCGTGCGGCGTCGCCTGCGGCTCGCTCATGACCTGCGGCGAGGGGGCGATGCGCGCCTGCGCCGACACCAGCATCGACCCGCGCAACTGCGGCGCCTGCGGCATGGCCTGCAACCTCCCCAACACCATGGTGGCGGCCTGCGCCGCCGGGGCGTGCATCGCGGCGGTCTGCAACACCGGCTTCGCCAACTGCGACGGCATGTCGGCCAACGGCTGCGAGACCAACGTCCGCGGCGACGACGCCGCCAACTGCGGCGCCTGCGGCAACACCTGCCGCTTCCCCAACGCGACCGCCACCTGCGCGATGGGCATGTGCGCGCTCGGCACGTGCAACACGGGCTTCGCCGACTGCGACATGAACCCCGCCAACGGCTGCGAGGCCAGCACCAGCACCGACAACGCCAACTGCGGCATGTGCGGCCGCACCTGCATGACCGGTCAGGTGTGCGCCGGCGGCACCTGCGGCAGCGCGTGCGGGGCGGGCTCGACCAACTGCTCGGGCGACTGCGTCAACACCGCGAGCGACCCGAGCCACTGCGGGATGTGCGGCAACGCCTGCCGCCTCCCCAACGCCAGCGTCAGCGCCTGCGCCAGCGGGATGTGCGTGGTGGGCGGCTGCAACGCGGGCTTCGCCGACTGCAACGCCCGCGCGGCCGACGGCTGCGAGACCAACGTCCGCGGCGCCGACGCCGACAACTGCGGCGGCTGCGGCGTGCGCTGCTCCTTCGCCAACGCGGCGGGCACCTGCGCGGGCGGCACCTGCGCGCTCGGCGCCTGCGCCATGGGCTTCGCCAACTGCGACATGAACGCCGCCAACGGCTGCGAGTCCAGCACGGCGACGGACAACGCCAACTGCGGCGGCTGCGGCGTGCGCTGCGCCGCCGGTCAGGTGTGCTCCGCCGGGGCGTGCACGACCACCTGCGCGGGCATGGCGACCAACTGCTCGGGCGACTGCGTCAACACCCAGACCGACCCGAGCAACTGCGGGATGTGCGGCAACGCCTGCCGCCTCCCCAACGCGACCCTGAGCGCCTGCGCCGCGGGCGCGTGCCTCGTGGGCACCTGCGCCGCGGGCTTCGGCGACTGCGACGGCGCGGCCCCCAACGGCTGCGAGACCAACGTCCGCGCCGCCGACGCCAACAACTGCGGCGGCTGCAACGTGGTGTGCCGCTTCTCCAACGCGGCGGCCACCTGCGCCGCCGGGTCGTGCCGCATGGGGGCCTGCAACGCGGGCTTCTTCGACTGCGACATGAACCCCGCCAACGGCTGCGAGACCAACGTCGCCACCGACAACACCAACTGCGGCGCCTGCGGCCGCGCGTGCTCGGGGGGCCAGGCCTGCACCATGGGGGCGTGCTCCACCTCCTGCGGCGGCGGCACCACCAACTGCGGCGGCGCCTGCGTCAACACGGCCACCGACCCGATGAACTGCGGCGCCTGCAGCCGCGCGTGCAGCCTCCCCAACGTGGCCACCAACGCCTGCGCGGGCAGCGCGTGCGTGGTGGGCGGCTGCGCGACCGGCTTCGGCGACTGCGACCGGGCGGCGGCCAACGGCTGCGAGACCAACGTCCGCGGCGCCGACGTGAACAACTGCGGCGGCTGCGGCGTGGCCTGCTCCTTCGCCAACGCCGCCGCCACCTGCGCCACGGGCACCTGCGCCCTCGGCATGTGCAACGCGGGCTTCGGCAACTGCGACGCCAACCCCGCCAACGGCTGCGAGATCAGCACCAACACCGACAACGCGAACTGCGGCGCCTGCGGCCGCGCCTGCGCCGCCGGCCAGGTGTGCGCGGCGGGCGTGTGCACGACCACCTGCGCGGCGGGCACCACCAACTGCTCGGGCGACTGCGTCAACACCAGCACCGACCCGCGCCACTGCGGCGCCTGCGGCCGCACCTGCGCGCTCGCCAACGTGGCCGTCAACGCCTGCTCGGGCGGCGGCTGCGTCATCGGCGGCTGCGCCACGGGCTTCGGTGACTGCGACGGCATGGCGGCCAACGGCTGCGAGACCAACCTCCGCACCACCGACGTGAACAACTGCGGCGGCTGCGGCGTGCGCTGCACCTTCGCCAACGCGGCCGCCACCTGCGCCACGGGCACCTGCACCCTCGGCGCCTGCGCCACCGGCTTCGCCAACTGCGACGGCAACCCCGCCAACGGCTGCGAGGTGGCCACCAACTCCGACAACGCCAACTGCGGCATGTGCGGCCGCGCGTGCCCCTCGGGCCAGGTGTGCGCGTCGGGCACCTGCATGTCGACCTGCGCGGCGGGCACCACCAACTGCTCGGGCGTCTGCCTCAACCTCACCAACGACCCGCGCAACTGCGGCGGCTGCGGCACCGTCTGCGCGCTCGCCAACGTGGCGGCCCACGGCTGCGCGGCGAGCGCCTGCACCGTCGCCGCGTGCAACACGGGCTTCGGTGACTGCAACGCCACCGCGGCCGATGGCTGCGAGGTGAACCTCGGCAGCGCCGTCGCCCACTGCGGCCGCTGCGGCAACGCGTGCGCGGCCGGGCAGACCTGCGTGGCGGGCACCTGCACCTCGACGATGCTCTCAGGCATGGTCTACCAGGTGGTGGGCCTGAGCCCCGACGCCTGCTCGGCCGTCGAGCACGCGCCCTCCTCGGGCGACGACCGCGGGGGCATCGCGCTCTCGTCGTCGCAGGTGTTCTACCGCGGCGACTCGGCGACGGCTCGCTACGCGGCGACGGACCTGAGCGGCGGCGTCTCGACGGGCGCAGGCCAGGACGGGCTCTTCGCCGACCTCGCGACGCAGCAGGTGTACGCCTTCGGCAGCGCGTCGGGCCCCTTCGTGTTCGACTTCTCCGACCGCACGTACACCATCGATCGCTTCTTCGCGATCAACGGCGCGACGGGCGCGGTGGGCGCCGTGACGATGCTGAGCGCTCCCTTCGTCTTCCAGGACTACGGCGCCGGCGCCGCGACGCAGGGCATCTTCTCGGGCATGGGCCGCGTGGTGGTGATCACCGCGGGCCGCATCTATGACATCGCGCTGCCGAGCGGCGTCAACGTCGACCGCGGCGTCTTCACCTTCCCCGCGCACACGATCTGCGAGAGCGCGAACGTGTTCGGGGTGGCGGAGTTCTTCGGCGGGGCGCTCTACATCGACTACGTGCAGAGCAACACGGTCATCGTGCGGCAGCAGGTGGCCCCCACGGTGAGCCCGCCGTCGACGCTCGCCACCTTCACCAGCCTCTCGGACATGTGCTCGTTCACCGTGTCGCCGGGCACCAACCGCTGGTACTGGCACCACGAGGGGACGTCGCAGTTTCGCTCGGGCGATGAGTCCATCGGGTACTGCAACATGACCCGCCGCAACTGCCGCGAGGTGCTCGCGGCGGGCGGCAACACCAACGGCGTGTACACCATCGACCCCGACGGCCCCGGCCCCATCGGCTTCACCTCGGTGTACTGCGACCAGACCAACGACGGCGGCGGCTGGACGCTCGTGGGCCGCCTCGGCGACCCGCGCTACCTCCCGCAGCTCGACCGCAACCTGGCGGTCATCACGGCGCCGGGCGGCATGGGCAACGCGCTCCACCCGCAGTACGCGGCCATCACGGGCACGGCGATGCGCGTCGGCCGCCAGGTGGGCAGCGGCACCAACACCGGCAACTTCTACCAGATCAACGACTGCTCCTCGGGCGACGCCGCCTGCTGGTACGGCCGCTACATCGCGCAGAACGACGGCGACACCTTCGGCGCCTGGCTCACCACGGGGGGCAACTGGGGCTTCGTCCCCGGCGGCTGCACCAACGATCAGTGCCCGACCAACGGCGGCGACCGCGACCACTCCATCGCGCAGCGCATCGCGATCTTCGGCGGCGACTGCCACGCGAGCTGCAACAACGGCGTCGACGACGTCCGCAACGGCCTCGTCTACCGCGACTACGGCGACGCTGCGAGCCCTTCGCGCGTCGGCAACCAGGCCACCTGGGGCAACGGCACCGTGACCTCGGGGGCCACCGCCCTCGGCACGCAGATCTCCATCGTCGACTACGGCCAGGGCGGCACCCAGTGGCGCGACCTCTGGATCCGCTGACCCACCTTCGGTCGTAGACTCGGCGCGGATGACCGTCCGCGCCGCCCTCCTCCTCCTCACCCTCCTCGCCTGCCGCCGTGAGGCCCGTCGCGCGCCCGTCGCCGTGCTGCGTCGCGACGCCGCCGACATCGTTCGCAGCGCCGACGTGTCACCGCCCGCGCCCCGCCTCGCCGACGTCGCCGTCGTCGACCGCACCGCGTGGACCGACCTCGCCCCCGGCGTCCGCTGGGCGAAGGCCACGCTCCGCCTCACCCCCGCGCCCGACCCCGCCCACGAAGACGCCGCGCCGCGCACGCTGCTCTGGGTGGTCGCGCGCCTGGAGGTGGCCCGCGTGGACGTCTCCATCGAGCGCTCGCCCGACGACGCCATCGAGGCGCTGGCCGAGCGCTCGCGCGACGCGGTGCTGGTCACCGACAGCGGCTTCTTCGAGCCCGACCACGACCCGAGCGGCGTGGTCTTCTCCCGCGGCCGCTTGATCCATGGCGTGGGGCCGCGAGGCGGGAGCGGCGTCCTCACGTTCGCGTCGGAGCGGGCGGAGGTGATTCCCAGCCGCGCGCACGAGGGGGGCGATTTCGTGCCCGACGGTGGGGTCGTCACCGCGGTCCAGTGCGGGCCGCGGGTGGTCGATCCGGGCGGCGTGGCGGGCATCTACCGGCACGACGGACGCTTCGCCGCCCGCACCGTGGCGTGCGTGCGGGAGGGCGGGCGCGTGGTCGACGTCATCGCGACGTGGGACGTCGAGGACGGGCTGCGCGGACCCGAGCTCTACGACCTCGCGACGATGCTCGCGGGGCCGTCGCCGCTCGGCGACGTGTCGGGCTGCGAGGCCGCGCTCAACCTCGACGGCGGCCCGTCCACGGGGCTCTACCTGCGCGACGTCGCGGCCCGCGGGCGCACGGTGTTTCGCCACGCGCCGCTCGGGCCGACCCCCTGGGGCATCGTGGTGCGCCCGCGCGGGTGAGTCACACCGGGCGGAGGCG
>JBILLV010000167.1:0-20128 GCA_044375895.1 Polyangiales bacterium
TCCGTCCACACGGCGCCGAGGCGCTCAACGCAAGGGGCGCTGCGGCAGATGGAGGGGCGCCCCGAGCCGCGCGACGCCAGCAGCCGCGCGTACTCGCCCGCGATGACAAACTCGGTGGTGCGCTGGTCGCGGCAGTGGGCCGTGTCGTAGGCGGCGGAGCCCGGCGTGGTGCAGAGGTCGGTCTCGCCGAGAAACTCCGCGTGGTCGGTGACGGCGGCGAAGTCGAGCGGTCGCGTGAGGCGGGCCTGGCGCAGCGGACGTCCCTCGGCGTCGTAGGGGTACAGCCCCACCGGCTCGCCGCGGGCGAAGCGGTAGGCGTCGTCGGGGCGGGCGCGCGTCCCCCACGTGGCCGCGTCGAACGAGCGCGACGTGTGGACGTGGAGGTCGCCGAAGAAGGGGCGGCGCAGCGCATCGCGCTCGCGGCAGGGGCTTCGGGTGTCGGGGCCCGTCACCACCGGGGAGACGTCGGGCGCCGCCACGTCGCGCACGGACGAATCAGCGGGAGCGACCTCGTCACGGCACGAGAGCGCGGCGAGGGGCAACACGAGGCTCCAACGGACGAACACCGCGCGGAGGGTACGCCACAAACCGCCCCCCGCGACGTCACTGCTTCGTTGATGGGCGCAACGGGCGCGTGGGAAGATCCCACCCCTCCCCCGTGGACCGCCTCTCCTCCCCCGCCGCCGCCGGCCTCCGTGTCGATGACCACGAGCTCATCGCCCGCGTGGGTGGCCATGGCCTCGGCGACGTGTGGCGGGCGGCGCGGCCCGATGGCGGCGCGGCGGTGGTGAAGTTCATCGGACCCACGGAGGGGGCGTCAGCGCCGCGGGACTTCGACGAGCACGTGAAGCGGCTGATGCGCGTCACCTCGCCCAACCTCGTGACCTTGCGCGGCGGCGGGGTGTTTCAGGGCTGGCTCTTCGTGCTCACGGAGGTGGTGGAGGCGCGCACCCTCGCCGACTGGATGGCGGGCCAGCGCGAGACCGGCGTCCACACCCCCGCGGGCGTCGCGCTGCACCTCTTCGACAGCCTCTGTGGCGCGCTCCAGGGAGCCCATCGGCAGGGCCTCGCCCACGGCTCGCTCAGCCCGGCCACGGTGCTCCTGCGCGCCCTCGCACCGGGGGCCTACCACGCGTGGGTGCTCGACCTCGGCCTCGGTCGCTGGCTGCGCGACGCGTCCACGGTGGCCGCCATCGCCCCGCCGCCCGTCGCCTACCTCGCGCCAGAGCAAGACGCTGGCGGCGACGGCACCCCGCGCTCGGACGTCTTCGCGCTCGCGCTCATGCTCCTGGAGCTCTTGTGCGGCACGGCGGCGCCCGGTTGCAGCCCGCGGGAGACGTTTGCGCGGGCGGTCGCGCGCACGCACAAGGCCCTGCCGGCGCAGTTGAAGGCGCTGCGCCCCGACGTGCACGAAGACTTCTGGACGACGCTGGCCTCGGCGCTCCACCCCGACCCCGCAGAGCGCCCCGAGAACGCCCAGCAGCTCAAGTCCCGCATCCGCGCCGCCGCGCAGAACGCCGGCCTCTGGCGCGACACGCCCGAGCCAGCCCCCGAGCCCCCAGTGCCCCGCGCCGAAGGAGCGTCGTTGCAGCCGACGAAGTCGCGCGACGAGGCCGTCCCCGAGGGCTGGCAGCACTCCGAGCGGGTGCGCGTCGACCCCGTCGCCATTCGCGCGCTGATGGCCCAGTCACAGGCGCCGCGGAAGAAGACCCTCCTGCCCGCGGAGCCCGAGGCCGCGCCACTGCCACCGCCACCGCCCGCGACGGCGCCCGTGGTGACGCCGCCCCCCGCGACGATCCCGATGCCCGCGATGGTCGCTCCGGACGTCGACACCACCGACCCGTCGATCATGCTCCCCGACGGGCCGCCGAGCTTCAGCGACGGCCCGGACGAAGACCAGCAGGGGACGGTGCGACGGCCCTCGCTGAGCGAGTCGGCGGCCTACCCGTCGACGCCAGCGCCCGCCCCGACCCCAGCGGCCGGCGGCAGGCTGCGGGCCCGGACGCGGGCGATTCAAGACGACGCGCGCTCGGCCTTCCAGACGCTGCCGGCGTCACGTGGCTTCAGCGACGTGGTGCCCCTCGAAGAGCACCCCGGCGCGACGATGAAGGTGATGCGCAGCTCGGTGCCTGGGCTCCCCACCGAGCTCCCTGACGACCTGGAAGAGACCACCCTCGCCGACCCCAAAGGCGGCGCCAACGCGCCGATCGAGCCGACGCGCGCGATCCACGCGCCGCCGCCGGGCGACCCCTTCGCGGACCACGCGATGGCCGCGCCGCGCCGACCGAGCACGATGCCGCCCGCGTCGTACGTGCCGCCGGGTCCGGCGCCGGTGCAGGGGCGCATGGGCGCTGCGCCCTTCGTGCTGCGACCGCCCGACGCGCTGCCGTCGGCGCGACGGTCGCGGTGGTGGATCGCACCCGTGATTCTTGTCGCCGCGGTGCTCGTGGCGGCGCTGGCGTGGTGGATCGCGCTGCCGACTTCCCCGTAGAGAGATGCAACGGCCCGCTGCGAGACGGCAATGCGGGCGAGGAGACACTGGCGATGGGCTTCTTCGACAAGGCGCGGACGTTCTTCGAGGCGTCGAACATGGTGTCGCTGGAGTTTCTGGAGATCGAGGGGGTGGCGCCGGGCGAGGTGCGATTCCCGCTCGGCGACTCGGCGATCAAGGGGCGCTACCGGGTGACGGGGCTGCGCGACTGCGTGGTGGTTCGACACATCGCGCGGATGTGCAGCCGGATGCCCGAGAAGGACGGCTCGCTCGGCACGGTGATCGCGGAGGAGACGCACGACGCGCAGAACGCGGTGATCGGGCTGCCGTACACGTGGCCGTACCCGCTGCACGTCGGGCAGACGGTGGAAGACGGGTTCTGCATCGTGCAGGCCGACCTCCCGGCGCAGCTCCGGCGGTACGGGCTCGCGGGGATCGACCCGCGGGTGGAGTTCTTCGTGAAGGTGGTGATCGACGTGCAGGGGTCGCCCTTCGACCCGGAGTTTGAGCAGCGCATCACCGTGGGGTAGCGGGAGCGAGCGCGGTGGGCGACGGAGCACGGGAAACGCGCGAGCCGATGCGCATCACCGGAGCCACACGACCGTCACCGGGCGCGACCGCCGTCGGCCACGCCCGCGTCCCTGACGGCGCGCGGACGCCAGCGCACGGTGTAGCGGTAGCGCGCGACGAGCTCGACGGGCTGCGCCTTCGGGCGAAACCGGGCGTGGCTGAAGCCCTCCGTGAGGCACCGCTGGACCCCATCGGCCGCCCCCTCCGCCGTCACCCCGGTCACGGATCCATCGCGCCCCACGGTGAAGCGAACGGGGAGGGTGAAGGGGTCCACGTCGGGCGCTCGTTCGAGGCAGCGGAGCGTCCAGCCTGCCGCCACGGCGAGCCACGACCTCACCTCTGGGAGGGGGACGCCCGCGAGGTTCTCGGGGTCTTCGAAGCGCCCGTCGGCGCGGGGCGGACTCAGGGTGCCGATGCCCTCACCGATCACGGGAAGGGGGGCGGGCTGCGTGGTCGCCGCGGCGATGTCGAGCGCGTCGAACTGGGCCCGAATGTCAGCGGCGTCGTCGGTGGAGGCTCGGAGAAACGCCGGCGGGATGCCCGCGTCGCGCAGGGTGAGCGGGCCGCGCAGGGGCGCGTCGCGCACGAGCCCGATGTTCGGGCGGACACCCGGGGCCGGACGGCGCGCGGCGCCCGCGTCGCGTCGCGGCTGGGCGTGCACCTCCGCGCAGCCGACCGCGACGAGGGCGAGCAGGGACGCGGGGTGGCGCGGGAACATCGGCGGGGACGATACACGAGCACCGCGCAGCGCGGGCCCGAGAGTACGAGGGCCGCTTCGAGTCGACGCTCATCCTGGCGATCTTGAAGGACGTAATCCAGCGCATGGCGTAGGCCGCCCCGGAGGGCCTCACACGGAGCCACGGTCAGCGGCCCCGCGCGGCGGATCGCGGCGGGTGGAGGTCGCCATGCTTGGCGATCTCGGCGAGCCAGCGCTCCAGGGTGAGCAGAAACTCCACCGGGTCGGCGGTGGTGAAGGTGTGACGCACGTGGTCCCAGTCGGGGTCGAGCATCATGAGCTTGAAGTGATCGCGGTACCAACCCGCGTCGACGCGGACCTCCCGCCAGTACGAACCCGCCTCGGTCTCGTAGCGGTCTGAGCCGAGGGCCGGGAGCTTGCGCGCGTGGAAGAGGTCCTCGGACTCGTTGAACTCCACCTCGCCCGAATCCGCCAGCCGGGCCGACACCCCGTTGCACTCGATGGCCCAGCCCGTCGGCACGCGCAGGGGGAGCAGCGCCCACGCCGCGGTGATGCGCCACGCGGCGATGGCCTCGAGCGGCAGTCGAACGTACAGCCGTGGGATCATGGTGGCCGACGAGTGTTGCCCCGTCAGCGCGCGCGAAACACCACGGCCTGACGCACGGTGACGGGGTCGGCCTGGAGCCCCGGTACGCGGAGGCTGCGCATCACCATCTCGACGCAGCGCGTGAGCACGAGGTCCGTGATCGTGGTGAGCTCAGGGGCGTTGAGGGTCCGCACGCTCGCGAGGCTCCCGTTGGGGAGCACGCTCAGCGTCAGGGTGATCTGCCCGCTGATGGGCGTCGGCGCGCGCAGCGCGGGCGCGTAGCAGCGCATCAAGCGCGAGCGCATCGCCGACATCGCGCGCGGGTAACCGATCTCCATGAGGGCCGGCGGGACGTCGACGAAGGGGAGATCGACGGCGGGGCCGCCTCGCGGCGCGGTGGGCGACGTGGGCGCGGTGGGCGCAGTGGGCGTTGTGGGCGCGGTGGGCGCGGGCTCGCTGGGGGCGGGGGTGGGCGTCGTGGGCGCCGTCGGCGCGGGCTCGCTGGCGGGAGCGGTGGGCGTCGTGGGCGCCGTCGGCGCGGGCTCGCTCGCGGGAGGCGGGACCCGTCCCGGCGGGGGCGCGGGCACGACCTCGACGGGGGAGGTCTGCGGGGGATTCACCGGCCCGAGCATCATGCGCATCCGATTGAACATCGGAGCGACGGCGGGCTCAGCCGCAGCGCGATCTCGGCTCGCGCTCACCCATTGGGTCCACGCGGGCGACTCGGGGATGCGCGTGACGTTGCCCAGCGACGCCGAGCGCAGCGTGCGGGAGAGGCTCTGCACCGTCGACTCCGCCGCCGCCCGCACCACGCGCTGCTGTTCGGGGCTGAGGGCGTTGAAGGCGACGGTGTTGACCACCAGGGCGCCGAGGTCCATGCCCGCGGGGGTCATCACGACGTGGTTGAAGCTCGCGAAGAGCCCTCGCTCCCCAGGGGCCACGACGACGCCGGGCACCAGACGAATCCCGCCCACGTCGGCGGCGCCCGGGACGACCTCGGGTTGGGCCGCCAGGATCCTTCGTTGGACCACCGAGGTCTCGGTCAGGCCGACCCCGGTGAGTTGGCCCTCTGCGGTCGGCTCGACGGGTCCCTGGACGAAGAGGTGGCGCGGCCCCGGGAGCGTCCACCCGAGCACGGTGACCTCGCGCGGACAGCTCGCTTCGAACTCCGGGCGCATTGTGCCGAAGGTCCGGTCCATCACGGCCAGGTTGGGGAACAGCGAGGGGACACGAAACGCTGCCACCGCGGGGCATAGCGCCTCGAGGTCGTCCCGCAGCACGAGCGCGCCCCCCTGAGCGCCGAGCCGCAGCGCCCCCGGGGCCACGTCCATCACCTGGAATCGCAGGCGGATCCGCACGGCGCCGCGGGTCTGGCCCTCGGCCACGCGCGCGAAGTCCGAGAGGGCGCGGGCGGCGGGGTCGGACGGGGAGTTCTGCACGGCGAACTCCAGCGTGCGGGGCGGTTGCGCCTGCGCGGCGGGGACGCTGAGCGTGGCGGCGAGGCAGAGTGAGGCTGACGTCAGGTGCTTCATGGAAACCCTCCGGCGCGGATTGAGCCCCGACTCGCCGCCAGCCGTCAAGGGAGGCACGGCGTCGAGGGCGACGCGCTTGACCCAAGGGGCCCTCCTCGACGCAAGATCGTCCCCGACGGGGTTGGCGTCGATTTCGACAAGGAGTGATCGTCACCGTCTCAAGTCACGAGAGACCCATGGTCCCCGATTCGCACGCCCTGAAGCCACGCCTGTGACCCACGCGAGCACCCACGCCGAGCCGACGGTCCGTGGCGCCCCGGCGCCCCCTCCGAGCGTCGACTTCAACACGATCTACCGCGAGAACCTCCAATTCGTGGTCGGGGTGCTGCGCCACACGGGCGTCCCCTCCGGCGCGCTTCGGGATGTCTGCCACGAGGTCTTCGTGCGCGTCCATCAGACGCTCGATCGCTATGACCCGGCGCGGCCGATCCGGGGGTGGCTCCATGGGGTGGCCTTCAACGTGGCCCGAGAGTATCGCCGCGCGCGGCGTCGGGAGTCGCTCCACGACGAGCTGCCCGAATCGCTGTGTTCCAGTGGCATCGACCCCGAGCGGCGAGCGCTCCTCGGTGAAGAGGCCTCCGTGATCGACGCCGCCCTCGCCGCCATGTCCGCAGAGCGCCGGACGGTGTTCGAGATGCACCATGTGCTGGGAATGACGATCCCGGAGATCGCCGCCGCGCTCGGCGGATGCCCCACGGATACGCTCTACGCGCGCCTCTACGCCGCGGAAGAGCTCGTCGAGAAGTCCGTCTCGCGGTATCGGAGGCTTCGCTGACCATGAGGAGCAACCTGTCCCCCGAGACCCTCGCGGTCCTCGAGCGCGCCCGCCGTGCGGCGCAAGAGGTCCCCTTCGACCCGGAGGCGCTGTTGGCCGAGGTCAACGCGCAGGCGCCGGGCGGCTCGGCGTCGCCGACTCCCCAGGCAGCGAGCCACACGGCGCGCCCGCCGACGTCGGGCTGGTACTCGAAGTTCGGCGTGCTCCAGGTCGGCCTCGCCGCGCTCGGGGTGGGGGGGCTCCTGCTGACGCTGCACACGTCGCAGCCGACCGCTGGTGCTCGTAGCGAAGCGCCCGCCACGACCACCACGTCGTCGCCCGCCGCACCGTCGCCCGCGGCGCCTGTCCCGACGCTCGTGTCACCGTCGATGCCCGATCCCGTGGAGGCTCCCGCCGCCGCCACGCGGCCGGTCGCGGAGAGCACACCACCACCGCCGAGGCAGCCCGCGGTACGCCGGCCGACGCCACGATTCGCCGCCCTCGCCGCCCACGCCCCTCGCCCGTCAGCGCCGACCGCCACCCCGGTCGCCGATCCCGACGTCACGCCCGCCGCGACGCCGTCACAGGTGGTCCCGGATCCGCCGCCTCCGACACCGCCTTCGGATCCCTTCGCCCTCGAGCTCGAGCTCCTCGACCGCGCCGAACGCTCCTTGAGCGACGGTCAGGCCCGCGCCGCGCTCGACACCCTCGCCGACCTCATCGAGCGGAACCCAGCCGGCCAGCTCGTGCCTGAAGCGATGGCCGCGCAGGTGCGGGCGCACTGCGCGCTGCGAGACACCCGGGCCGCCGCCGCCATCGCGCGTCGGCTCATCGCGCGCGCGCCACACTCGGTCGCTGCGGGGCGCGTTCGCAGCACCTGCGCGGGCGATCCGCTCGGCTCGGCGCCATGACGCGAGGGGCCCCCGGAATCGCCGTCGTGTGCGCGGCGCTCGTCACCACGGCCGCGCGCAGCGCTCGCGCAGACGACCCGATCGCGCTCACCTGGATCGCACCCCCGGGGTGTCCGAGCGGCGACGACGTCCTCCGTCGGGTGATGGAAGCGGGTGTGCCGCCGCGCCCCCCGGGGGCTCCGAGCGTGCGGGCGCGCGGTGTGGTGCGCGGGAGCGACGCCCAGGGCTGGCTGGTGGTGCTGACCTTTCAGGAGCCGACCAGCATCGAAGCGCGCAGCTTCGAGGGGGCGCGCTGTCACACGGTGGCCGCCGCCGCCGCCCACTCGCTGCGTCTCGCGATGGCGGTCGCCCAGGAGACGACGGCGGCGCCCGTGACGGCGCCCCCGTCGGAGCTGCGGGTGCGGCCCCTCGCGCGCGTCGACGCCGGCTTCGCGCTCGGGCGGCTCCCGGCGTTGACGCCATTGGTGCGCCTGAGCCTGGGCGTGGCGTTCTCGCGGTGGCGCGTCGAGGCCGGTGTGGGCGGGTGGCCGCTCGGTCAGACGGCGTCGTCGGCGCGGGAGTCCTTCGTCCTGCGCGCGTGGGACGTCGGCGTACGGATCTGTCGAACGATCGGGAGCCCGCGCTGGGAGCTGCGTCCCTGCGCCCGGCTCGACGGAGGCTTCGTGAGCGTGACGCCGAACAACGCCCAGCTCCGCGCGACCGACAGCTACTGGTTCGGCGTCGGCGTCGGGCTCCATGGGACGTGGTGGTTCGCGTCCGCCGTGGGCGCGTTTGTCGGCGCCGACGTCGGCGTGAACGCCGCCCCCGTGTCCTTCGGGTTCCGCGAGGAGGCGCCGGCGGCGGAGCGCACGCTCGACGCGCAGTCGCTCGTCTACGCGTCCCTCGCGGGGGGCTTCGAGCTACGACTCTGACGCGCACGCCGGGGCGTCACCAGGGCGCGTAGCGGTAGGACGTCGCCCGCGGCTCCGTCGGGCCGTACACCACGAGCCGCGAGAGGCCATCCATGCGATAGAGGACGACGTGGGTCGCCCCGGTGACCAGTTGCAGCGCGCGGGAGCGCTCGACGCGGCCTCCGGTGGGGTCGAGGCGGCGCACGTCTGCGACGCCGGTCTCCGGGTCATAGAGCACAAACTCGCGCCCACTTGCCTCGTCGGGGGCCATGACCCACGTGGCCACGAGGCGCGTGACTCCGGGTGGGCCGTCGGCGATGCACGCCCCGTCCGCGCGGAGGGCGACGGGGACGCGCGGCGTGGTGGCGCTCAACGCGACGCGCTCCAACCAGGTCTGGCCGAGGGACTCGTCGCGTAGCACGAGCCAGGGGGTGTCGCCGACCGTGAGCAGCTCGGCCGCGTCGAAGAGGCGTGACGTTCGAAGCCTCGCGACGACGACCGTGCCGCGTTCGGGCGACTCGACGCGCAGGATCGTCACCTCCGCGCTCCCCGGCCGATGACCGAGGAGATACACCTGCGCGTCAACCTCCATGGGGAGGACACCGACGAGGCCCGCCCCCCAGGCGTGCACCGACGGCTCGGGGAAGGGCACACTCCTGTCCTGGGGCAGGTCGCCGAGGTTGTAGACGCGCGCGGTCCCTGTGCTCGGATCGTAGAGCGCGACGGCCTGGCCGAGCGAGCCGGCGAAGGCAGTCATCAGCGAGCTCGGCGGCGTGGCGAAGGTCTCGAAGCCGAAGGAGGTGCCCCCCCCGGGGCTCGGAAAGAAGCGGAGGACGGCGAGGTTGGTGCGCGCGGGGTTGAGCGAAGCGAGGTGCTGCTCGCGCAACGGCCCACCCCGCGACGGCACCACACGAAGGTGCGAGATCCCTGGGACCCACCCGGCCTCCCATGCGCGGCAGCAGCCATCCGGCGCGCCGACCGGGCACACGGCGCGGCAGTCCGCGCGGCCCGGCGCGACGGGCGAAGGCTCACAGCGCGCCGCCGTCACCTCCGGGGCATCGACGTCCATTTCAACGTCGACGGGGGCCATGTCCGGTTCGTCTGCGTCGGGCGTGCTCACGTCCATCGGCGCGTCGTTGGGGACGGACGCGTCGCTCGTCACCAGGCCGAGGTCGACGCGATGCTCGCACGCGACGGTCCAGAGGAGGACCGTGAGGAGCGGACGCGCCGAGCGCGGGTGACGACGGGGGCGGGACATCGGGGACTCCGTGCGAGCCCCTCTCGGGTGACCACGCGGCTCGTCGGGGATGATATGCGCGGCGCCTCGCACGTCAACTACGCCCTCGCCCGCAGCGTATCGAGCAGCGCGTAGACGGCCGCGCGGGTCGGGCCGTCGGAGATGTCCTGTTCGACCATCGCCTGGAGGCAGGCCATCGCGAACGCGCGGTGGGCTCCAGACTGCGCGCGCCAGAGCGCCACCAGCTCGTGGTAGAGGGCCTGCGAGATGCTCCGGGCACGCACGCGCTCGACGAGCCCTGCGGCCTGCTCCGCGCTGAGCGGGTGCGACGCGAGGCCGCGCACCGCGAGGCGCGCCACCTCGGGCGAGGGGTCGTCGAGCATCGCCCACAGCGCTGCGACGCTGCCGGGACCTTCGGTGGCCCCGAGCGCGCGCGCCGCGGACTCGCGCACGGCGGGATCGTCGCTGCGCCCGAGGCGGACGATGGTGGCGACGTTCTCGGGGCGGTGCGCGTTGGCGAGGCCGGCGAGCACGTGACGGACGTCGCTCGGGGAGGGAGCCCCAGCGGCGCGTTCGAGGACGGCGTCGAGGGCGCGCGCCTCGTCGCCCCTGCCCTCGCCGCGGAGCGCGTGGGCGAGCGAGCCGACGACGTACATCGCAGCCTCGCGCGTCGCGGGTTGCTCTGCCGCGCGCGCGGCCATGGCGATCACGTCCCCGGAGGGCTGAGCGACGAAGCCCAGGCGCTGGAGGTAGTACGCGCGTCCCTCCCCCTGGGCGGACGACGTCCCCAGGAGCTCGACGAGGACC
Organism: Polyangiales bacterium; assembly: GCA_044375895.1. Lineage (GTDB taxonomy): Bacteria > Myxococcota_A > Polyangia > Polyangiales > CAISKJ01. The sequence continues at coordinate 10,476 of JBILLV010000167.1, forward strand.
GCCTGCGCTTGCGGCGTGCCGGTGCGGGAGAGAAGGTCGAGGACGAGGCCGCGCATCGCCCGGCTCGACTCCGCGTCCGTGAACACCGCGACCAGCGCCCGCGCCGCGTCAGGCTCCTGCATGAGCAGCCCCGTCGCCCGCCAGAAGAACAGGTTGTGGTCGGGCATGCGTCCCCCCGCGCGGTGGTCCAGGAGCGTCGCGACCATGCCGTCGATGGTGAGCGTCCCCACGCGCTGGGCGAGGTCCTGCGCGTCGAGCGAGCGCCCGCTCACTGGAGCCTCCACCGCGCGCGGGACAAACGCCGCCAGGTCGCGGAGCGCCTCCGCGGGTACGGCGTCCGTGAGACGGAGGGTGAGGTGCATCGTGCGGGAGAGCGACGGCCGCGCGGTGTCTCCGACGATGAGGCTCTCGTCGCTGACGAGCGACGCGAGCGCGCCGTCGTCGCGGTAGCGAAACTGCGCGCTCGAACGGAGCCGCTGCGCCGACGGGAGGCTGCCGAACGCGAAGAGCCGCGCGTACGACACGCGCTCGCGGCCGAGCTCGGCCCGGTCGTTGGCCCAGTGGTACTCCGCGGAGACCGTCCCCTGCGGCGTCGTCTCCTCCTGCGTCCACGAGGCGTCGGCGCGACGGCCGTGTCCGATCTCGATGGCGAGGAGGCGCAGGGTCGCCCTTGCGATCGCGGGGTCGTCCTCGCGCTCGAGGATCCTCCGCGGCGTCCCGTCGGCGGCGCACTCGACGACGACCTGGGCGGCGCCGAAGGCCCGGCGCGCGGCGGGGAGGTCGGCGAAGAGGCGGCGTCGCGCGACGATCACATCGGCGCGCGCGGGCTCGAAGCGCAGGCTCCACATGGGGGCGTCCGCGCGCGACGAGCGCACGGGGGCGATGACGGCGACGCCCTCCAGGTGGGTCGACGCCCCCACCGGCGCCCCGGCGCCCGACCCCGCGGGCTGGGTGGCGTCTTCGAGGTCATAGGTGAGCCCATAGCGCCGGAGGAGCGCGTTCGGATCCCTGGTCGGTCGGGTGGGGGCGGTCGCGGCGCTTCCCCCACGAGCGGACGTTTTATGGCGGAGGAGGGTGCCCGCCACGACCACGAGCAGCGCGGCGGCGAGGAGGGAGGGGCGGGCGGCGGCGGGGAGCTTCACGCGCGGTATTGGCGCGAGGGGCGCCGAATTGGAGAACAATCGTTCGCTACGGGTACCAGGGCGCGCGGCGCATGTCGGCGAGGCGGATGCCCGGCGCGCCGACGATGCGCGGGATGTCGGAGCGGAAGAGCTCGGTGGCGAGCGTGACGCCGGGCCACGAGACCACCGGCACCTCGAAGGTCTTCGACACGGGATAGAACCCGATCTCCGCGAAGGCCGAGATGCTCCCGTTGAGCGCGGTGAGCCGGATCTGGCTGCTGGCGGCCGCGCTGAGCCGCGCGTCGGTCAGGTCGACGGACGCGACGGTGGGGAGGTTCACGGTGAACACGTTGATGCGGCCCTTGACGCCGACGAGGTCGACGAAGCCCGCGATGGAGACGGCCGCGGAGGGGAACGCCTCGATGGAGGCGTAGGGCTCGACGCTCGTGTCGAGCGAGCCGTTCTGCGGGAGGTTGAGCGCCCCGCCGCTGGTGGGCGCCTGGGCGGAAGCCGCGGCCGTGATGCCCGCCGTCCCCACGGAGACGATCGTGAGCCGAAGCGGTACGGGGCCGACCTGGATGTACGTGGAGAAGTCGAGGAGCGTCTGCGAGCTCTCGCCCGTGAAGGAGAAGTCCGCGCCGCTCTGCGCGAACACCTGCTGGCCGAGGAGCTCGATCGAACCGCTCGCGCCGCTCTGGAGGTCGGCGTCGACCTGGAGGTCGACCACCTCTCTGGGCTGCCCCAGCGCGCGCAGCTCCGCCTGGAGGCGGCTCGACGCGTGGGCGCCGATGCGGTTGCTCCCCGTGAACCCGAACTGCGGGTTCGTCGGGTCGACATTGCCCGCGGGCACGCCGCCGGTGACCCGGTACGACGACGCGACCGTGTACTTCACGCCGATGAGGTCGTTGCCGAGCTCCTCATCCCGCACAAACTGGCGCGACGGGAGGTGCAGTCGACCGTCGGCGCCGACGAGCTCCGGGGCCTGCGAGCCGATGACGGCCACGTAGCGCCGCGCGATGCCCGCCTTGGAGAACTCGTTGTAGCAGTACGAGGTGTCGAAGAAGGTGCTTCGGGTGCACTGCGGCAGCACGTTGCCAGGCGTAGGGGGCACCACGACGCCGAGCAGGTTGCCGCCTGGAAACCCTCTGTATCCCAGCAGCCCGGCCTGCGGCGGGAGCCAGTTGACCCGGTCGAGGTTGGGCAACAACGACGCGTTGATCGCCCCGGTGTAGGGGCTCCGCGGATCGGCCGGGACGCCCGACCACATGGCCGACGGCCGCGCGTTGGCCCGGAGGCCCGTCGCCAGCAGCATCTGATCGACGTTGAAGTTCCAGGAGTAGGGGGACCAGCGCGTCGTCGCGTCGGGCGCGGAGCCCGGGACGTCGATCGTCACCTGGAACCGCGCGGCGGCCGGGCTGCGGCTCGACCAGGTGTGCTCGCGGTCGGGGGCGGTGCCGACGCTCGGCGGCGACGGGCGCGAGGCGCTGAAGTCACCAGGGCTCTCCACGAAGCCGACGCACTGCTGGTAGGCCGCCTCCTCCTCGCCGACGTAGCGATCGGACGCGACGTTCTCGGCGAAGAAGTCCGGTGACCAGTCGCAGGGGGTGGGTCCCGCACTGAAACAGCCCCAGGCGTCCGCCTCGTCGGCGATCTGGGCGAGCTCGGTCACGACCGACGCCTCGTTGGCCACCGGCGCCTCCCCGGGGGCCGTCGGCCCGGCGAAGAAGGTCGCGCCGCCGAGCCCGCCGCCGAGCCCGCCGCCGAGCCCGCCGATGCGCGTGAGCACCGAGCCCTGCAGGGCGGTGAAGTCCGCAGGGCGAGGAAGGTTGAGCCGGTCGAGGAAGCCCGGCGTGCCGCTCTGGAGGACGGGCTCGCGCCACCCCACGAGCTCGTTGAGCAGGGTGAGGTAGCGCACCCCGAGCCGGTGCAGGTAGTTGAGCTCCTCGTCGGTGTACCCGTGCGTGCGGACGCCGCCGCAGGGGTGCGCCGGGTCGCCGCTGACGCGGGGCGTGTGGGCGACGCCGCCGTCCGGCCCGATGCGCGCCATCGCGCGCAGATCACGCGAGCGGTTGAAATGCCACTGCCACGAGAGGTCCTCGCCGCGGCAGCGCGCGTGCTCGGGGTTGGCCGCGCAGAAGACGCGATTGGCGTTCCAGCGGATGAGGAGCGACAGGCCAGCGTCGAGGGCGCCGAGGTTGTTGCGCGGCTGCACCCAGAAGGGGTTGGTGAGCACCCGGCCGCCGGCGAAGGGTGAGTCCAGCGCGAGGGCGACGTTGTCGCGGCTGCGCGGGGTGTTGTCGTTGTTGCAGATGCCGCGCGTGCCCAGCGCGCTGCGGGGGGTGATCGTCGCCACGGGGAGGAGCGGGTTGGCGGCCACCGGCGCGTAGAGCGCGTTGAAGAGCGCCCGGCCGTTGCCCCCGAAGACACGCGCGAGGAAGCTCGGGTGCGCGACGTCATAGAAGGCGTGGTGCACAAACTCCGCGCAGCTCTTCATGGTGTGGCCGTCGCACTCCCACAGGCCGATCGCGGCGTCGACGAGCCTCCGCCCGCCGCAGGTGTACGTCCCCGACGCGCTGTCGGCGCTCGCGTTGATCATCGCGGCGGGGGCCACGATCGCGTCGACCTGGCTGCGGTACGAATTGACCGCGGGCGTCACGCGGAGGTTGAAGCGCTGCGGCGCCACCTGCGCGAGCTGGTGGTCGGCGCGCATAAAATCCGCGCCACCGTCCGCAGCGCCGAGCCGACGGCCGACCACCTCGCGCGTCGCACCGCTCGCCGCGGCGGCGACGGCGCGCATCTCCGCCTCCCACGGGTCACACGCGTGCGGAGCGGCCATCAGCGTGACCACGCCGCAGGCGCTCTCGATCCACTGGCGGCTCGTGCACGCCGACGCGCTCGCGGAGGGACACTCGACGGTGGGATCGAAGGGGGGCAGAGGGGGCGGAATCGGGACGGTCACCGGCGTGTCCGGCGGGAGCACGCAGCGGAGGTCCCACGTCGGCTCTGCCAGGGGGGTGGTCGCCAGGCCTCGATACCCGGTCTGGCAGATGGGGTAGGTCGGCGCGACCACGATCGGCCCGGGAGGCGGCGGGGTGATTTGCGCCGCTGCCACCACCGGCAGCAGCACGGCCGACCCCAGCACGAGCGAACACAGTCTCTTTGTTTGCACGGTGTCTTCGTCGAACCTTCTGCCCCGCGTCGACGACGCCACGTCGTCCGCCCGGAGGCACTCGGTCCCGAATTGGCGGGCTGGTGGAGCTTCCTTGTCGAAATCTCACGGCTCGGATCTCCAGGCCCCACGAGCCAGGTCTCGCGTGCTCCGTCACACCTCACCGACCGCGCGGCGCCGCGCCCGACACCCGCCGAACGTACACCGACGGCCCACCGTGTGCGGTGACCGCACGGACCCAGTGCCGCTCCGTCACGCCGACCCCGCCCGGCACGCCTCCTCCCGCGTCATCTCGGCGCTCGTTGCGGCCGCGTACGACGGCACGGGTCCTGCGATGTCGTCGCGCACCATGAAGCTCTCCTCGACGACCACGGCGCGCCGCCTCGCCTGCGGCGCCATCGCCCTCGGCGCCGCCCTCACCCAGGCCACCGCCCACGCGAACGACACCACGCGCTACCTCACCGCCGGCGTCCTCGTGTCGATTCCGCTCGGCGGCTCGATGGACAACGTCGGCGTCGGCGTCGAGACCTCCTACAACGCCTCCTTCGACGACACCTACTGGAACGTCGGCGCCTTCCTCCAGGCCCAGTACCTCCTCTCCGGCGGCTGGCGCATCGACGCGGGAGGACAGGGCAATTTCGCCCCCGTCGGCGCCGAGCTCGGGCTCGCGGTGGTGGCTCCCCACGGCGACGACCCGGCCCTCGCCCTCCACGTCGCGCCGTACCTCACGGTCGGATACGCGGGGGCGTCGTTCCGCTGGACGCGGCGCTTCAGCGGCGAGCCCGAGCGCGCGAACGAGTTTGCCCTCTCCCTCACCGCCAAGGCCTGGTGGCGCGAGACCAGCGGCGGCGAGTTTCGCATGTGGGACGCCAGGTGCGGCATCTACGGCGGCTGCGTCGCCATCCCGGGCCGCCCGCTCACCCTCGAAGGCGTCGCCTTCTCCGCGAAGCCCATCGGGGGCGCGGTGGACGGCGCAAAGCTCGACCCGGCCCACGCCACCGCCGCTGCGTATTGGACGCGCGCGATGCTCGACGAGCACGCGTCCATCGCGTCGTTCGCCCGCACCTCCCTCGCCCTCATGGCCCTCGGCGCCCCGCTCGAACTCGTCGCCCGCACGCACGCCGCGGCCCTCGACGAGGTGCTCCACGCGCGCCGCTGCGCCGCCCTCGCGACGCGCTTCGGGGCGACGCCCGTCGCGCCCGGCGCGCTCCCCGAAGCCGTCGCTCCGCACGAGGCCGCGACGCTGGTGACGCTCGCCGTCGCGACGCTGCGTGAGGGCTGCGTCAACGAGGGGGCCGCCGCGCTCCTCGCCGCCCGCTGTGCCGCGGAGGCCGACGACCCCGAGGTGCGCGAGGCGCTCGCCCTCATCGCCCGCGACGAGGCCCGCCACGCCGCCCTCGCCTGGGACACCCTCGACTGGTGCTGCGCCGCCGGCGGCGACGCGGTGAAGCGCGCGGTGGCCGACGCGCTCGAAGGCGTCGCGGGGGCCGGCCGAGCGCCGAGCGAGCGCCGCCCGAACGGGCTCGGTGTTCCCGATGCGTACGACACCGCGCGCTGCCACACGCGCGCGCTGCGCATCGCACGCCGTCGGGTGGGCCGCAACCGCCCGCAGCACGCGGCGTAGTGGCGCGCGGGGTCGCTGCGGTAGCATCGCGGGCATGTGCCGCAACATCCGACTCCTCTTCAACTTCGACCCGCCCGCGACGGACGACGAGGTGCGCGCGGCGGCGCTCCAGTACGTTCGCAAGGTGAGCGGGACGCGCCAGCCGTCGAAGGCCAATCAGCCGCGCTTCGACGCCGCCGTCGAGGCCATCACGCGCGCGACCCGCGCGCTGCTCGACACCCTGGAGACCGACGCCCGCCCGCGCGACCGGGACGTGGAGGTCGCGCGGGCGAAGGCGCGCTCGGCGCGGCGGTTTCACAAGGGCGTGTAGCGCCGTGGCGGAACCCCAGGAAGCTCAGACGGGTTCGCAGGGCGGCGTTGCCAGATTCACCGCGTTGAAAGACACGTCGCGAGACACGTGTCGCGAGACACGTCGCGACCCAGGGCTCGCGGACGCTCGGCCTGGGCTATCGTCGGATCACCCGCAAAGCCGGGTTCAAAACACCCACAACGCGCACGACGTACGCTACCCTCCGTCGCAGTGGCGTCGCCGTTTGTTGACCAGATCCGCGCGCTGGTGCGGCGCGAGATCACCTTCGCCGACGAAGACCCCGCCGACGCGCAGGCCTTCGCCCTCATGTCGCGCGAGCGCTCGCACCGGGTGGCCTTTCAGCTCTGCCTCACCGTGATCGCCGTGACCCTCGCCGCGTGGCCGCTCGACCCGCTGCTCTTCCACTCGGGGGCGGTGCAGCGCGAGGTGTCGCCGGTGTGGCGCCTCACGATGCTCGCCCTCACCGTCCCCCTGGCGCTCTTTCACCATCGGACCCCGCGCGTGCTGCGCGGCAACCCGGCGTGGGTCGGTTTCCTGATGATGGTGGCCGCGGCGATCCCGGCGTGGGGTCTGTCCCGCTCGGGGGGCATCGAGCAGCCGGCCTTCGGCGCCCTCTACCTCGTGACCTTCGCGACGGTTCCGCTCGTCGTGCCCATCGGCGTGCGGGCGATCCTCACCGTCGCGGTGCCCACCGCGATGCTCACGAGCTTCTTCGCGTGCAACCCCGCGCACCTCCACCACCCGCTCGTGGGCACGGTGTTCAGCGTGATGGTCACCGTGGTGCTGTGCTCCATCGCGGTGGGGCAGGTGTACTACACCCTCACCCGCCGGCTGTTCGCGCAGAACCGCGCCCTCGACCAGCGGGCCCGCGACTTCCAGGAGCTCGACCGCGTGCGCCGCGACCTCTTCGCCAACCTGTCCCATGAGTTTCGCACGCCCCTCACGCTCATCCGCGGCGCCTTCCACCAGCTCGATCGGGTGAGCGCCGACCCCGCGGTGCGCTCGGCCATCGCGCCCGGCCTGCGCAACGCCGACCAGTTGCTCCACCTCGTCGAAGACCTCCTCGAGCTCGCCCGCTTCGACGCCGGTCGCCGGGAGCCCGATCGCCGCGCGATGGACCTCGCCCGCCTCGTCCGCGAGGTCGCCGGAAACTTCCCGCTCCGCCTCGGGAGCGAGCTGCACCTCCACGGCTGCGACGGGTCCGTGCTCCTGAACGCCGACCCGCGGCAGCTCCGCATGGTGCTCAACAACCTCCTGGGCAACGCGCAGAAGTTCACCCGCCCCGACGACCGCCGCGTCGAGGTGACGCTGACCGACGACCCGCAGAGCGTTCGCCTGACGGTGCGCGACAACGGCGAGGGCGTCGACCCGGCGATCCTTCCCACCATCTTCGATCGCTTCGTCCAGGGCACCGGCGGGCCTGCGCGTCGCCACGAGGGGACGGGCATCGGGCTGTCGGTCGTCCGCGAGGTGATCGTCCACCACGGGGGATCCGTCGACGTCGCGAGCGAGCTCGGCCAGGGGAGCGTCTTCACCCTCACGCTCCCGCGGGTGGCGGGGACCTTTCCCCGCGAGGACGTCGCCGAGCTCGCCGCCCGCGCGTCGTCGCAGCCCCCGCTCGCGCTCGCAGCGACCGGCGCGGTCGGCGAGGCGACGATCCTGGTGGTCGACGACAACGCCGAGCTGCGCGGGTACCTCCGCTCGTTGCTCGCCCCGCGGTATCGAGTGCTCGCCGCGAGCGATGGCGAGGCGGCGCTGCGGTCCTTCGACTCCGCCGCGCCCGACCTGGTGATCACCGACCTCATGATGCCGGGCATGGACGGGATGACCTTCTTCCGGGCGCTGCGCGGCGACCCGGCGCGGCCGCGGGTGCCCGTGCTCATGCTCACCGCGAAGGCCGGCGACGAGGCGCGCCACGAGGCCTTGGAGGCCGGCGCCGAGGAGTTTCTCACCAAGCCCTTCGACGAGCGGGAGCTGCTGGCCCGCGTCCGCAACCTCCTCACGTCGCACGGCCGCACGCAGGCGCTGGTGACGGACAACGCGCTGCTCACCGAGCGTCTGCTGGGCTCCGAGGAGGCCGAGCGCGGACGCATCGCCCGCGACCTGCACGACGAGCTCGGGCAACACCTCACGGCGGCGCGGCTGGAGGCCGAGCTGGCCGCGGGGACGGGCTCGATGGCCGCGATGCACGCGGTGATCCGGCGTCTGGACGACAGCCTCACGGCGATGCGCGCGGTGGTGCTGTCGCTGCGCCCCAGGGCCCTCGACGAGCTCGGCCTGTCCGCCGCCCTCGGCGGTCTGCTCGACGCGTTCGGCCGCGAGCTGGAGTGCGACTGGGACGTCTCCGTCGACGACGAGCGGGTCGACCCGGCGACGGCGCTCACGGCGTTTCGCGCGGTGCAGGAGTGCCTCACCAACGTCCGTCGGCACGCGCGGGCGCGGGTGGTCACCGTCCGCGTGGCGCTCGTCGACGATCGCCTCGCGCTCTCCGTGGCCGACGACGGCGTCGGCTTCGACCCCGCACAGGCGTGGGGGGCGACGCGCTCGGGGCTCGCGGGACTGCGCGAGCGGGTGACCATGAGCCGCGGCGAGGTCCGCGTGGAGAGCGCCCCGGGCCGCGGGACCCTCGTCGCGATCGAGATCCCGGTCGCCCCCACCGAGCAACGGAGGATCGCGTGATCGATGTCTTCCTCGCCGACGACCACGCGCTCGTTCGCGACGGTTGTCGACGCATCCTGGAGGCCGAGGTCGACCTCCGCGTCGTCGGCGACGCGGCGAACGCGGCGACCGTCCTCGCCCGCGCGCCGCTGGAGAGCTGGGACGTGCTCGTGCTCGATCTCGAGCTCCCCGACCTCAGCGGCCAGGAGGTGCTGCGCCAGTTGCGCGAGCTCCGACCGCGGCTCCCGGTGCTCATCATGAGCATGTACCAGGAGGAGCTCTTCGCCGCGCGGCTGCTGCAAGCCGGCGCGCGGGGCTACCTCTCGAAGGAGCGGTCGGCGACCGACCTGGTCACGGCCGTGCGTCAGTTGCACGCGGGCCGCACGTACCTGCACCCGGACGTCGCGCTGCGCCTCCTGCACGAGCCCGCCCCGGTGGAGGCCCTCTCGGCGCGCGAGCTCGAGGTGCTCCGCATGCTCGTCGGCGGCCGCACGCCCTCGCAGATCGCGGTGGCGCTCGGGCTGAGCGCGAGCACGGTGAGCACACACCTGCACCGCATCAAGGCGCGCGTCGGCGCCCGCTCGCTCGCCGAGCTGGTGCAGTTTGCGCTGCGGAGCGGCATCCGAGCCTGAGCATCCGAGCCTGAGCATCCGAGCCCCCATCGTCCCAGGGTTCGCCAGGCGCTCACCCTGGGCTGCGTTCGGATCGCCCGCAGAGCCGGGCTCAGGAAGAACCCTATGAAGCGAGACGCGTGAGCCCGGCTCTGCGGGC
>JBILLV010000168.1:0-20076 GCA_044375895.1 Polyangiales bacterium
GCCGGGTGCCGTCGCCGAGCGCCCCGTGGTCGTTGCTTCCCCAGCACCACACCGTCCCGTCGCGATGCAGCGTGCAGGTCGCGCCGAAGCCCGCCGCCACGCTGACCACCTCGGGCAGTGCCTCAGACGGCGTGACGTGCGCGGGTGCGGGCGCAGGCGGCGCGAGCGGCGCGCGCACCGACACCGCCGGCGTGGCGGCCCGACAGGCGACGAGCGCCGCGGCGAGGGAGATGGTTCGGAGGCGAAGCATCAGCGGCGGGCGAGCGTGGTGGCGGCGGCGGAGGGAGCGAGCGGGAGCCGGTTGCGCCGGGCCCAGCGCGTGACGTGGGTCGCGGCGCGGGCGGGGAGGTTCTCGTCGGCGAGGAGCGCGCGGGTGGCGTCGGCCACGGCGGCGCGGTGCGCGGGGAGGCCCACGAGGCGCTGCATCGCGGCGAAGCGGACGGCGGGGTCGGCGTGGGTGAGGTCGGCGACGGCGCGCGACTCGCCCGACGCGACGCGCTGCGCGGGCGTCTCGTCCTGGTGCGAGCGCCACCAGCGGATCCACCGCCGCGTCACCTCACGGCGCGCCTCGGTCTGCGCAAACACCCCGCTCTCCCAGGGAGCCACCGGGTGCGCGTCGTAGCCCGCCAGGCGCGGGAGCTGGCGGAGCACCTCGGCGTCGGTGTCGTCGAAGCCCCCGTCCGCGTCGACGTCGTTGGCGAGGTAGGCGAGGAGAAACGGCGCCACGACGTTCGACCGCGTCGCCATGAGGATCTGCACGAGCCGCGGGCCGCGCTGCTCGCTCCCCATGTTGCCGTGGACGCGCGCGACGCTCTCGTCCGCGTTGGGGCGGTTGAGCACCTCGCCGATGGCGTAGGCCGCCGCCTCGCCGCCGCGCGTGAGGGCCGCGTACCACTGGGCGCAGCGCGGGTCGGGCGAGTGCTCGACGCGCTCGCCGTGGTACGCGTAGCACTCCTCGGTGCGCTCCACGATGCGGGTGAGCGCCGCCACCCGCCCCTGGAGTGAAGCGGGCGCCTCGGGCAGGCGGGCGATGGTGAGCTCGTCGGCCTCGGGGGCGCTGGGGGCGTCGGGCGCGCGGCCGGGCGTGTCGGTGACCACCTGCGCAGAGACGACCGGCGCGACGACAGTCAGCGCGAGGGCGAGGCAGAACGTTCGGATACGAACCATCATGGCGGGGCTCCTGGGAGGTCGACGGATCCTTCAGCGATCGTGGTGCGGACGCGCGGGTCGCCGAAGCCTTGCGAGGCGGCGAGCGGCGACGGCATGAGAAGGTGATCGAGGCGCCAGCGGAGACGCGTCCCCGGGGCGCTGAAGCGCAGCTCGGTGGGCGTCACGACGCCGACGCCGGGCGGCGCGACGCGGGTGTCGTGGGCCTCGCGGCGGACGAACACCGGGCGCCCGTGGGGGTCGCGCTCCAGCACGGGGCGAAACTCGCGGGCCATGGCGACGGTCTGCGCGTGGGCCTCGTCGCCGTCGATCCACACGCGGAGCTCGGCGCGGCGGAAGAGGTCGCCCGTGGGAAACGAGTGGCCGATGCGGTCGGGGTGGACGGCCACGCGGGCGACGGTGACGGCCCCCTCGCGGCGCGCGCTCGCCTCCACGCGGACGGCGGCGGAGAGCAGCGCGCGGTCGCTCCCGCCGGGGAAGCGGTGGCTGCGGTGCGTGCGCCCGTCGGCGGTGGTGACCGTGGGCATGTGGCAGCTCTGGCAGTGCTCGCCGCGCGCCCCCGACGCGCTCATGGCCCACTCGGCGTGCGTGTCCTGCATGGGCTCGTCGGTGGCGTACACCTCGCCGCGCGGCCCCGAGTCCCCGCGAAAATTGAACTGGTGACACCCCTCGCAGAACGCGCTCGTGCGCATCGCCACGGTCGCGTCGCTCGCGTGCGCTCCGGCCGCGGGGGCGCTGCGCCCGGGGCCGAGCATGTGGCCGTCGCGCACGTGGCAGACGGTGCACGACACGCCCTCCTCCGCGGCGCGCGCGTCGGGGTGACGTCCCGCCGGCGCGAGGGGCGCGTGGCAGCTCCGGCAGAACTGCATCGGCTCGACGGCGTACGCGGCTTGAAACACCTCGTCGCGCCAGGCCGAGGCGTGCTGCGACTCGCGCCACTCGCGGGCGATCTCAGCGTGGCAGGAGGCACACGCCGCGGAGGTTCCGTCGCCCACACCGGGCGGCAGGCGACCGACGCGGACGGGCCGCGCGCCGTGCGAAAAGAGGCTCCCCACGCGCACCGCGTCCCCACGGCCCAACGCGGTCGCCGCGCCGAGCGTCACGGCGAGGAGGAGCGCGAAGGTGGGGGTGGATGCACGCATGGTCGGAGAGTGCTCGGTGCAACCGGTAGGCCGAGGGCGTGAGGCTACCCGATGCGCTCGTGGAGGAGCGGGACGGCCGCGGGCGCTTCATCGCCCACGGTGATCGCTCCCATGAGACGGGCGACGGCCGCCTCCGCGCTCTTTTCGTCGCGGGCGTGAACCGTCGCGACGACCTCTCCTGCCGTGACCGCCGACCCGACGTTGTGCTCGAAGACGAAGCCCACTGCGGGGTCGATGGCGTCCTCCGCGCGGGTGCGGCCCGCGCCGAGGAGCACGCCCGCGACGCCCACCGCGTGCGTCTCGATGGCCGTGATGAAGCCTCCGCGCGGCGCCTTCACGGGCACCACCAGCGGGGCCTTCCCGAACACCGCGGGGTCGTCCACGGCGCGGGGGTCGCCTCCCTGCGCGGCCACCATCCTGCGCGCGACCTCGGCGGCCTTGCCCGAGCGAACGGCGGCCTGGAGCTTCTCGCGCCCCTCGTCGTCGCTGGCCGCGGCGCCGCCCATGACGAGCATGGAGGCGCCGAGGGCGAGGGTCACCTCGGTGAGGTCGTCGGGGCCGCGGCCATGGAGCACGTCGAAGGCTTCGATGGTCTCGAGCGCGTTGCCGACGGTGCGACCGAGGGGGCGGTCCATGCGGGTGAGCCACGCGCAGCACGACTTGCCCGCGCCCTGGGCCACTTCGACGAGGGCCGTGGCGAGGCGGCGGGCGTCGTCGTGGGTCTTCATGAAGGCCCCGCTCCCCACCTTCACGTCGAGCACGAGCCCGTCGATGCCCTCGGCGAGCTTCTTCGACAGGATGCTCGCGACGATGAGCGGGATCGACTCCACCGTCGCCGTCACGTCGCGCAGCGAGTAGAGCCGCTTGTCCGCGGGGGCGAGCTCGCGGGTCTGGCCGATCATGCAGGTGCCGACGTCGCGAACCAGCTCGCGAAAGCGCTCGATGGACAGGTTGACGGAGAAGCCGGGGATGGCCTCCAGCTTGTCGAGCGTGCCCCCGGTGTGGCCGAGCCCGCGGCCCGAGACCATCGGGACGTACACCCCGCAGGCGGCCACCATCGGGGCGAGGCAGAGCGAGACCTTGTCGCCGACGCCGCCGGTGGAGTGCTTGTCCACCTTGCGACCCGCGATCTCCGAGAGGTCGACCACCACCCCGGAGTCGCGCATCGCGAGGGTGAGGGCCACCGTCTCCTCCCGGGTCATCCCCCGGAAGAACACCGCCATCGCGAAGGCCGTCATCTGGTAGTCCGGCACCTCCCCCCGCACAAACCCGTCGATCAGCGCGCGGATCTCCTCCCCCGAGAGACCCTTCCCATCGCGCTTCGCCATCAACACCTCAGGAACACTCCGTCGCATGGGCGCGAAGATACCCTCAATCCGCCCACGGAATCCCGCCTCCCCGCGGCCCTCCCGGGGCATGGTACGAAATTGCCTACACTTCGGCAGGATGGTTGACCTTGTCGCCAGGGTCCGGGAAGATCCGTGGTGATGTCTCCGCGGCACCCCAACTCCGTCCAGGTGCTCCCCTCCGAGAACACGGATGGGGACGACGCGGGCGTGATCCTGGTGCCCTCGACCCGCTCGTCGTCGCCGGTGCCGGCCCCCTCGGTGCCGCCGCCGCGTCACGACGAGGTGGCGCTCTCCGCGGCGATCCACGAGATCCAGAACGTGATGGCGAGCGTGCTGGGCTGGGTGCAGGTGGCGCGCGAGGAGGGCTCGGCGGACACCATCGCGCGGGCGCTCCCGATCATCGAGCGGGGCGTGCGGCGCGCGTCGGAGATGGTGGGGACGCTCTCCGACCCCGACGCGGTGCTGCGCGTGCGGGACGTCACCTTCGACCTGCGCCTGGTGGTGGTGGAGGTCTTCGAACTGCTGGACGCCCGCTGCCGCGCGAAGGGCGTCTCGCTGCGGGTGCTGCGCACGTCGGGGGTGACGGCGCCGATGCCGCTGCTCGTGCGCGGCGACCCCGCGCGGGTGGCGCAGATTCTCACCAACCTGGTGCTCAACGCGTGCAAGGCGGTGGCGTCGTATCGCTCGCCGGGCGCGGGGATGGTGGAGCTCTCGACGGACACGTACCCCGCGGAGGGCCGCATCGGGGTGCTGGTGCGCGACAACGGCCCGGGGATGGACGCCGAGACGCGGACGCGCGCCTTCGACCCGTATTTCACCACGGCGACGGGCTCCCACGACGGGCTCCAGGGGACGGGGCGGGGCCTCGGGCTGGCGGTGTCGCGCACGCTCGCCGACGCGATGTCGGCGCGCATCGAGGTCCACTCCGAGCCGGGTCAGGGCGCCGAGGTGACGCTGCTCCTGCGCCGCGCGTCGCGCCCCTCGGAGCCCGCGATGTCCGCGATCACCGACGGGGGCGACGCGAAGCTCCCGCTCGGGCTGCGGGTGCTGGTGATCGACGACGAGCCGACGATCCGCGAGCTGCTGGAGGTGGCGCTGTCGCTGCGCGGCGCGCGCGTGGTGGCGGTGCCCGACCTGCGCGGCGCCCGCAAGGCGCTCACGCGCGGCGAAGTCGACGTGGCGCTCATCGACGAGGGCTTAGGGGACGATCAGTCGGGGGCGTCGTTCCTGGCGGAGATGAGCGTGGCGTGGCCGGACGTGGGGCGGGTGCTGATGACGGGCGCGTCGAGCATCGACCACATGCGCGAGGTGCCCTGCGCGGCCTTCGTTCGGAAGCCGTTTCTGCTCGACGACATCGTGCGGGCGCTCGTGGTCGCGCACGCCCGCCCTTGAAGCGCTACGGGCGCTGGAGGCAATTCTGGGGACGTCGCCCCGCTTGCGCCCGCGAGCACTCCGCGCGTAGATACCCGCCGTGCCCTACAACGCCTTCACCCTGGAGCAACTGAAGCGGGAGTTCTCGCTGGTGGTCGACGAGGCGACGGACGTCTTCTCCCACGTCGCCCCCGTCGTTGTGAGCCAGCAGCTCCGCGACGCGCTCGCCGAGGGCGCCCCGCTCGCGTTCGCGATCTCCACCGAGAAGGCCCGGTCCGAGCTCATCATCGCCCCCGTGCTCATGGAGGTGCGGCGGCAGCGCAAGGGCACCCTCGGGCTCTTCTCGGGCACAGAGTTCACGGTCGACGCGGCCCGCGGCCTGACGGGCTTCTGCGACTTCCTCCTGAGCCGCTCGCCGGAGCAGTTCGCCATCGAGGCCCCTGTGGTCGCGATCGTCGAGGCGAAGAACGAGAGCCTCCGCGGCGGCGTCGCGCAGTGCATCGCCGAGATGGTGGCCGCGCAGCTCTTCAACACCGCGCGGGAGCGCGAGGGGGCCACGGTCTACGGCGCGGTCACCACCGGGAGCAACTGGATGTTCCTCCGGCTGGCGGGGCAACGCGTGACCATCGACCTCACCGAGTACTTCCTCCGTGAGGTCGAGCGCATCGTCGGGATCCTCGTGGAGATGACCGCCGCCCCGTCGCCCCGGTGACACCGCGGCCTCGCTTGTGCGAGCTCCGCGATGCGGTGAAGCGCTACGGGCGCTGACCCACCCACGCGTCCATCGCCTCCCACTGCGTGGCGAGCCAGCGCTCGCGGCCCTCACGATCGCTCGGCACCTCCGCCCGCGGGCAGCGCCACAGGTGGACGCACACCCGCTGCCCCACCAGCCCGCCGCGCCACAGGTCGGCCAGCGTACGCACCCGATCGAGCCCCGTGTGCGCGAGGAACACCACGTCGGCCGTCGGCGCCGCCTCCAGCAGCGCGAGCGCCCCCTCCAGGCGCGGCGGCAGCAGGTGGACCAGCCGCCGCGCGCGCTCCACCTGCTCGGGCGTGGTCGACGGCGACGCCTCCAGCCGCTCGATCGCGCGCGCCCGCAGCGCCGGCGTGGCGCGCGTCCCTTCGGGGAAGATGAGCACCCCGTCGTCCGCGCCCAGGGCCTCGCCGAGGCCGCGCACCGCCGCGACGTCGCCCGCGGTGTCGCGCGAGCCACGGCGCACGAAGGCGTTGGGCAGACGGTGACCGACGATGTCGAGGCACGGGTCCCACAAGAGCTCGCGCTTGAGCACGTAGCGCAGCCGAACGCCGTAGGGCCGCGAGAGCAGCGCGGCCGCGAGGAGGGTGTCGGCCACGCTCGCGTGCCGCGCGAACACGAGCACCGGCCCGGGCACCACCGCCGCCGCGCCGCTCTCCTCCACGCGCAGCCCGAAGAGCGCGCGCGTCGCGTCGAAGAGCCCCCCCGCCCACCACCACTGGAGCTGGTAGTTGCCCGCGAGGAAGCGCGGCCCGCCGCCGCCGCGCAGCCAGAGCCACAGCGCGACGGCGACGCCCGCGAGCTCGTACGCGAGGTACACCAGCACCATGAGCAGCATGCGCGAGAGCGCGAAGCGGGTGCGCACGACGAGGTCGACGAGCGCGCACAGCGGCAGCAACGCGGGCGTGAGCGCGAGGAGCGCGGCGAAGGTGAGGGCGTAGGCTCCGACCGTGACCGCGCGGCGCAGCAGCCGTCGTGTCGCACCGTCGTCTTCGCGCGCCATGGTCGGTACCGTCGCTCCCTCTCCGCTCACTGCCATCGGGTGCCTATCACGGCGTCATTGGGGCACGCAACGCGCGGAGGCGAGCTCAACGAAGGTCATGCGACGTCTGTGTCGCGGACAAGCGGAGTCTGAATCCTCGTGTGGCAGAGATTGCGCCGCTTGACCCTGGCGCACACCGCGCGTTTCCATCGCAGCGATCGCCCGCGCCGTCCTTCTCCATTCACCAACGGAGCACCGTGAGAGCATCCCCCATCGATCGCACGCTCGGCCTGTGCGCCGTCGTCGCTGCCGCCGTCGCGTGCAGCGAAGACACCACCCCGCCCCGCCCCGACGCCGCCGCGGACGTCGCGTCGGAGCTGCCCGGTGGCGATGTTCCGCCGACGCCGGACGCGCCTCCTGACGCAGGTGCACCCGATGGCGCCGTCGCCATGGACGCTGCGCCCGATGGCGCCGTCGCCATGGACGTCGCCCCGGACGTCGCCACCGATCAGCCCGTCGGGATGGACGTCCCCCTGGAAGACCCGGTGGAGCGCGCACTCCGCACGGGCGTCGTGGGCGACGCAACCCCCGCGGGCCTCTGCGGAGCCTTCCAGGCGAGCCTCGCGGCGACGCGGGCGCGGCGCCTCGCGCTCTGGTCGGCCCTCTACGGCACCTCCCCCACGGGCGACGTCCTCCCGACGACGGTCACCGACTTCACCTGGACGATCACCCACGACTCGATGGTGCTCGACAGCCTCGACGAGGAGCGCAACGTCCCCTTCCTCGCCGCCAACGCGTGGGCGGGCACGGGCGCCGCGCCGCGCTCGATGCTCGGCCTCGCGGCGGAGGTGGGCGCGTGGCGCTACGTCGCGCTCGGCACCAACGGCCTCGCCGACCTGGGCCGCACCCAGCCCGCCGCAGGGAGCGCTGAATCGCGCACGGAGACGCTCTTCACCCGCGCGGTGCGCTGGCTCACGCGCAACGAGTCGCCCACCGGCGCCGGGCTCAACGTCGTGGTGGCCCACCTCGCCGACAGCTTCTACTTCCGCCACGACACCGGCACGCGGGCCTTCTTCACGCGCAACCTCTCGGGCGCGCGGCTCAACGCCGACGACACCTGCGAGAGCGCCAACCTCCCGGGCTGCCTCGCCACCGCCAACCTCCTCGTCCTCGGCGGCGACGACGGCACGGGCGACGACAACAGCCGCGTCCCCCTCGACCTCACCGCCATCGGCAACGCCCTCGACCTGGCGCAGGCCCGCGGCATCCCCGTCCTCTACGTCCCGCACTACCGCGACGAGAACGTGATGACCGCGCTCATCCACCGTCGCATGCGGATGCGCGTGCGCAACAACTACTTCAGCATCGAGACGGTGACCCGTGGCGCCCCGACGGACGTCACCACCCGCCCCGGCGCGCTCGACCGCGTCCGCGCCGCCGCGGAGACGGTCTGCGGCGACACGCTCACCCTCGCCGACTACCTGGACTGCCAGGACGGCGCCGCGCTCTCGGCGTCGCGCCTCGGTTCCTGCACGGCCCCCGGGTTTCGCACGAAGCTCATGGACGGCGCGGAGACGCTCCGCACCCAGCTCGCGGGCCTCGATGGGCAGGCCGTCTCGCCCTTCAGCGAGGAGGGCTACCGCGTGCTCCGCGCCGCCGTGCTGCTCGGCGACGCCTTCCGCGCGGGAGCGTCCCCGATCCGCTACCCGGTCAACTGGCGCACCTCCCCCGCCCCCTTCGCCCGCGCGGTGTTCGCCGACCACACGGTTCACCTCGCGCACGCCACCAACCGCGCGCAGAGCGACCTGGGCACCTTCGCCTGCCCGCGCGCGTCGGTGCTCACGGCCCCGTGTGTCCCGTACGACCCGTCTTCCGTGCCGACCGCCGCGGCCACGGTGAGCGCGAGCTTCCTCACGGGCGACGAGTGGACCAGCACGGGGCGTTACGCGCTCGCCGGGAGGCCCTTCCGCCTGCGCCGCACCGACGCCACCAACGGTCGCCTCTACGCGCGCGTCGGCTTCGCCCGCGAGGGCACCACCCGCGCCTTCGAAGTCAACGGGACCACCACCCGCTACGACCGCCCGCAGTTTCTCGTGAGCCCGTGGGTGGAGCTCACCGCGGGGCGCGAGGTCGAGCTCTCGTGGCCGCTCGGCGGACCGATCTACCTCCGCCTCCAGGGTTCGGCGACGCTCGCGGGGATGCCCGCCACCGTCGAGACCACGGGAACCGGCCGCCACGCCGCGCTGCTCGAAGCGACGCCCGAGGCCTCTGCGACCTTCGTCCGCGAGGTGATGGCCAACCCGCTGCCCCACGTCGACATGCGGCTCACGGGCTTCGAGGTCCACCTGCGGAAGGACAAGTTTCTCGGGACGGTGACGGGCGCGACGGACATCGCCGACCGCGCGATGGGCGCGTACACCGTGCGGTACGATGGCGACGTCGCCCGCGTGGTCGACCACTTCCAGAACCACTACGTCGGCCCCGAGTACGCGATGGCGGGCTTCGCGGCGCCGGGCAGCACGCTCACCGCCTCGCTCTCGGCCGACGTGCAGGCCATCTGCACGTCGCTGGGGTGGGCCTGCACCGACGCGACGATCCACCGGCGCTCGACCATCCAGCACGCCAACTACGACGAGTACGCCCACTGCGGCGGCGGGTGCTCGGGCAACCCCTTCGACGCGAGCTGGTCGATCATCCCGCTGGGCTGGGGCGAGTCGCACGAGCTCGGTCACAACCTCCAGATCAACGCGCTCAACGTCCACTGGATGGCCCCCGCCGACCGCAACAACTGGTCGCGCTGGCAGGGCCGCGCGGGCGAGAACTCCAACAACATCTTCCCCTACCACACGCTCTGGCGCTTCATCCGCCGCACCCAGAACGACGCCACCGAGGTGCGCGACGGCCACATGAACTTCAAGTCCTTCTTCGCGGCCTCCCAGTCGGCGCGGGCGGGACTCGTGAGCACAGTGGGCGGCGCGATGCGGCGGGTGATCTTCGACGAGCGCTGCAACGTGCTCGCCGACGCCGCGCCGACGGAGACCGACCTCCTGCCCGACGCGATCTGGGGCGACCCCGCGTACGCCGCCGACAACGGCCTGCGGATGGCCTTCTACGTGGGGCTCCCGATCCGCCTGCACGGGCGCATGGTGCGCGGTCGCCGGCTGCTCGACGGGTGGGACATCTTCCCGCTGCTCTACGCGCAGGCGCGGCTCCTCGGCGACGCCGCGCGCGACGCCACGCGCTGGACGGCGGGCCGCGCGGCGCTGGGCTTCGAACGCTTCCCGTACAACGGCGACGCGACCTACGGCGGCCGCACCGTGGGGCAGATCCCGGGCAACGACTTCCTCGTGGTGGCGCTGTCGTTCCTCGTGGGGACGGACTTCCGGCCGTACTTCCGCGACCACGGCGTGCGCTTCAGCGACCTCGCCGACGCGCAGGTGCAGGCGCACGTCACCGCGGGGCGCGTGACGGGCTCCCTCGGCGGCACCGCGGTGGTGCTCGACACCGACCTCGCCCCCGCGGACATGGCGACCACCCCCACCGTCGCGCTCAACGGGACGGCCCCGTGGCCGCGCGACGGCTTCCACCCGATGCGCTGCGTGCGCTAACGCTCAGCCCTCCGAGGGCTTCTCGGGCGTCGGGTCCTTCTTCTGGCCCGCCATGATCTTCGCCGCGCGGAG
The DNA here is from genome assembly GCA_044375895.1 of Polyangiales bacterium. Taxonomy (GTDB): domain Bacteria; phylum Myxococcota_A; class Polyangia; order Polyangiales; genus CAISKJ01. The sequence goes on from JBILLV010000168.1 coordinate 10,446, forward strand.
CCGCTCCTGCTCCGCCTCCCACTTCTTGATCTTCTCCGCGCGGATGTCGACCCCAGCGGGCGGAGCGTCCTTCATCGCGGCCTTCTTGGCGGCGGCTTCCTTCGCGGCGATGATCTTCTTCGCGGGGCCGTGGTCGGGCAGGGCGGCGAGCGCGGCGTCCTTCGCGGGCTCGTCGTCCTTCTTCTTCTTCGGCGCGAGGAGGAAGGCGAGGCCCACCGCCACGAAGTAGAGCACCACCAGCGGGAGCGCGAGCATCACCTGCGAGTACACGTCGGGCGTCGGCGTCAGGATGGCCGCCACCACGAAGGCGATCACCGTGAAGTAGCGCCCGAACTTCAGGAGCTGCTGCCACGTCACGATGCCCGCCAGCGACAGGAAGAACACGAACAGCGGGAGCTGGAACACCACCCCGAAGGCCAGGAGCATCTGGGACGTGAAGCCCAGGTACTCGTCCATCATGATGGTGGGGACCACCTTCACCTGCGTCCCCGCGACCATGCCCCCGAAGCCGAGAAACCACTCGTACCCGACGGGAAACACGAAGTGGTACCCGAACAGCGCGCCCCCCAGAAAGAACAGCGTGGAGAAGACCACGAAGGGCATGATGAGCTTCTTCTCGCGGTCGTAGAGGCCCGGCGCGATGAAGGCCCAGAGCTGGTAGAACACCACCGGGAGCGCGATGACGAAGCCCCCGATGGCGGCGATCTTCAGGTACGAGACGAAGGCCGACGTGGGGTCGGGGAAGTGGATCTGCGGGTCGACCGGGAAGCCGTTGGGGTGCGCCCGGAGCTGCGCCTCGCCCGCCGCCCGCGCCACGCGGAAGCGGTCGGCGTGGAGCATCCAGTCGTAGACGCCCTGCACCGTGCACCCCTGCCGCGCGCGACAGAACCACGCGATCTCCAGCGGGCGCAGCAGCCACGCAAAGAGCTTCTCGCGGAAGTGCCAGCCCACCACCATCCCGAGCAGCACCGCGAAGCCCGCCCGCATGATGCGCACGCGGAGCTCTTCGAGGTGGTCACCGAAGGTCATCCGCCCTTCACTCACGGGGGGTCTCCTGCTCCGCGGGGAGCGCGCCATGGGCGCCATGTTCGAGGTCTTCGGGGTAGTAGCTCACGCCCTCGGCGAGCGCGCCGAAGTCGTCAGGGCCCGCCTCGGGGTACTCCATCGTGGTGTCGACCTGGTCGTCGTGGGGGCCGTGGGCGGTGCCATCCGCCATGACGTCCTTCTCGATGCCGGCGAGGCCCTCGCGCAGGGGGCGGGTCACCTCGTCGACGACGTCGTCGAAGCCGGCCTGCTCCCGCAGCTCGCGCGACGCGCGCTGAAACTCGCGGATCGCGCGCCCCACGGCGCGGAGGGTCATGGGGAGGTTCTTCGGACCGACGACCACGAGGGCCACGATCGCGATGAGGATGAGCTCGGGAATACCAATGCCAAACATCGGGCGGTGGCGGGGGTATACCGCAGTGGCGCGCGCACCGCGAGGCATGCGATGGGGGCGCCGCACGGAAGGCGCTTCTCCCGATGCCCTCCGCGCCGTCAAACCCGCTATTCTCCCGACGCCATGCAAGAGCCCGCACCCTGGTTCCTCCTCCCGGCGATCCTCCTCGGTTTCCCCATCTTCTTCGTCGCCATCTGGTCGCTGGTCTGCGTGATCATCGCGGGCGTCGCCGGCTGGGGCGCGATGGCCGCCCGCTACGCCGCGCCCCCGGGCTTCCGCGGCACCCCGCTGCCCAGCGGCTACGCCAACCGCGTCGGCATCGCGAGCTACAAGAGCGTCCTCACCTTCGAAGCCGCCCCCGAGGGCCTCGTCGTCCGCGTCATGCGCATCTTCCCCTTCCACCCCACGCTGCTCCTCCCGTGGCGCGCGCTCACCCTCACGCGCGGCGGCGGCTTGTTCTCCGCCGGCACGATGAAGGTCGAGGGCGGCACCGACTTCTCGCTCAACAGCGACGCCTTCGAGTCCATCGAGCGCGCCATCGGCACGGCCTCCTCCTTCCCCACGGCCCGCATGTGAGCGCCCACGCGGCACGCTCCCTGCTCCACACCCTCACCATGCCCCCGACCTCCTCACCTTCCGCTTCTTCTGCGGTGTTCGCCGCGTGCCACGGTGTGTCGCGTATGACTTTGTCGCCCTGGCGCGTGGTCGTGCTCGCGCAGGCGCTCCTCACCTTCGGCTGCGCCGAGACCATGGTGCAGGCGCCCGCGGACGGCGCCGCCGACGCGCCCACGGCCGACGCCCCCGCCAGCGACGCTCCGCCCGCGGATGTTCCCATGGGTGTCGACGTGCCGCGTCTGGACGTGCCTGTCGGCGATGCCCCGCCGCCGCCCGATGGGCCCGTCGGTGACGACGTAGTCCGCCTGGACGTGCCCGCCGACACCACCCTCTGCGCGCAGCGCACGGAGGCGCCCGCGCTGGCCCTCGCGGCCGACTGCTCCGCGCAGGTGCAGCGCGTCGACGCCGCCGCGCTCTGCGTCGACCCGGGCGTGTGCCCGGTGACCGCCCACGTCGCCCTCCGCTGCGCGATGACGGGCGGCTACGGCCCCTGGATCGTCCCCACGCGCACGGGCGCCTCGGTGCTCTACGCCACCAACCAGGGCGGCTTCCGCAACACGCTCTTCACGATCCCCGAGACGGGCGACCCGGAGCCTCCGCGCGTCGCTCCCTTCTCCGCGGTGGGGCGCCTCGCGGTCGACACCTCCGGGCGTCGCGTGCTGGTCGAGAGCGAGCTCCCCGGCGTGGCCACCCACCACGAGCGCGACGGCGTGTGGCGTCGCGGCCCCGCCACCGTCGGCGGCTCACAGCTCATCGGAACCGCCGCGGCCTTCGTCGACGAGCTCAACGGCTACCTCGCGGTGTACCCCACCGGCGGCGAGCCTGCCTTCCTCGCGACGCTGCGCGCGGGGTGCTGGTCGTCGACGCCGCTCCCTGGGATGACGCAGGCCTTTCCCAACGTGGGCATCGACGCCAACGCGCGCCCGTGGGTCTCCTGGTGGCTCTACGGCGGGCCGGGCACCATCCTCCGCCTGCTCGACCCCGACGGGCGCACCCACGACCTCCGCGCGGCAGCGACCGGCGGCCTCGTCGGCAACGCGATGCCCGCGATGGTCACCGACGGCGCCGATGGTCGACGGATCTGGCCCGCCCTCGCCGACTACCGCCCCGACGGCTTCCATGTGTACACGCGCGGCGTCGCCGACACCGCGTGGCGCGACCGCGTCCTCGCGCCCGGCGTCGCGGTGGGGACGAGCAACTGCCCCGCGGGCGGCGGTCCGCCCGGCGGCGACGCGTGCAGCGGCCTCACGCGCTGCACCGATCAGACGCGCGGCCTGTCGCGCGCGCTCGGCCTCGCGCGGACGAGCGACGGGACGCTCTGGGCCGCCTGGGCCACGCACGACTTCGAAGTCGACTACAGCCTCGCCAGCAGCGGCTGCGGCCCCGGCGTCGTGCCGCCCCGCTGCATGTGCACGCGCACCGAGACCGCGCGGCGCGGCGGCGCCACCGTCACCCTCGCCCGCGTGGGCGACGCGTCGGTGGCGACGACCGTGCGCTTCCGCATCAACGAGGCGGGCGTCGTCCCCGAGCTCGCGATGACGGGCCGCGGCGACCACGTGCTCCTCGTCGTGTGGGAGCCTTCGCGGACGGGCACCTCGCTCCGCTACCTCGACGTCGACACCCGCTCCATCCGCTGACCCATCACATCGGCGGCGGCAGGTCGCACAGGCTGTTGGTGCACACCAGGCCCGTGCAGCAGTCGCCATCGGCCCCGCAGCGGCCGCCGCGCGCGATGCACATGCTCCGCGGGCGCACGCAGACGTTGCGGCCGGCGCCGTCGGGGTCGCACGTCCCGCTGCAGCAGTCGGCGCCCGTAGAGCACGCGTTGCCGTTGGGTCGACACGGCGCCGGGGCCCAGTAGGGCGAGAGCGCCGTCGCCGTCTCCTGCCCGTCGAGGTAGTACGCGACCTCCGACGGATCGCCCCGCCCGTCGAAGGTGTTGCGCACCGCCGTCACCCAGATCTGCTTCAGGTTGCGCGTCCCTGCGCCCATGTTGCCGTACGGTCGCTGCGTGGTGAACAGCAGCCAGAAGTACCCCCCCGAATTGAAGGGGGAAAACTGCGGCCGGTACGTGGTCTGCGTCGTCGCGCCGCCGTTGGCGTTGTCGAGGCGCACGGGCGCTCCGCCGTCGCGGCCGATCATCCAGAGCGAGCCGTCGCCCATCGCGGTGCGGCGCGAGACCCCGCGCTGGAAGGCGATCCAGCGCGAGTCGGGCGTCCAGGTGGGGTGCCAGTCCATCCGCATCGACGTCTCGGTGGACACCGGCGCGTGGATCACCCGCGACGCGCCGAAGGTGTCCGCCGCGGTGACGGGCGTGACGGCGAGGGCGTCCATGCGGTTGGTGAAGGCGATGACGTTGCCGTCGGGCGACCACTCGGGGTCGAAGCCGTTGCCCGGGCTCCCCATCGCGGTGACGGGGCGACCGTCGCGGCCGTTGATGAGGGTGAAGGGCATCGACGAGGGGTTGGCCCCGCAGTCGCCCGACACCAGCCGCGCGCCGTCGGGGCTGAAGGACGTGCAGCGCCGCACCGCGTACGGCACCCGCGCGACCACGGGGGCGGGGCGCGGGGTGAGGTCGCGGGTGAGGTCGTAGAGGGCGAGGTTCTCGCCGGAGCCTTCGAGGAAGCCCGCGAGCTGACGTCCGTCGCGCGACACCGAGTGGCACCCGATGCAGCGGTCGCCGGGGTCGGGGAGAAAGTCCACCCGCTGCGCCGTCTCCACGTCGATGCGACGGAGCCGCGATGCGGGGGGCGACCAGTAGTACACGCTCCCCGCGATGACGGCGTCCACCGTGCGGAAGGTGCGGGCCTCGCTCTCGCGCGTCATGCCCGCGGAGAGCACCGTCACCGACACCGTGACGGGCGCGGCGAAATCGCTGCGCGCGAGCGCCGCCCACGCCGCCGCCGACGGCCGCCACGAGTGGTTGAACATCGGCGTGTTGGCGCGGAGGTACGCGTCGACGACGGCGTGCGGGCGCTGGAGCCGCACGCGGTAGATGTCCGTCGCCGTGGCCCGGTGCCGCGGCGTCCACTGGATGAGCGGGGGGTAGACGTTCTGCGGAAACACCGCCCGCCCGAGGGGGTAGTCGATGGCGGGAACCTCCGCCGCCGCCCCCGTCGCGGCCGTGCGGTCGAGCACCATGCGCTCGTCCTCGGTCACGCCCACCAGCGTCGTGCTGCGCGCGTTGATGGTGACGGTGGTCTCCGCGGTGAGCGTGCTCCCGTCGACGAGCGCCACGCGCACGCGCCCCACCCCCGCGATGCCCGTCCCGGTGAGCTCCCCCGTGTCGGGGTGCATCGCGCCGAGCGCGCCGTTGTCGAGCGTGAAGCGGCGGTACTGAGTCACCTCGCGGGTCGATCCGTCGCGCTGACGTCCCACCACCCGGAAGGTCACCGTCGGGGGCATCCCCGGCCGCGCGATGAGCGAAGGGTTGGCCGGGTCGAGCGCAATCGACACGAGGTCGGTGCCGTTGGCGCGGTCGCGCGGGACGTCGAAGCTCGGCGCCTTGCTGGCGTCGTCGGTCGCGTCGGCGGGCGTCACCGCGCCGTCATCGCAGAGCCCGAGGTCGTCGCACGCGGGCTCGATGGGCGGCGGTTCGGCCGCGCAGGCCGCCGCGAGCGTCGCCGTGACCGCCGTCCAACGCGAGAGGTGCAGCATGGGCGCACGATAAGCGGGTTGACGCGCGGCGCACAAGACGACCCGTTGAAGACGTCGCCCGGGCGGTGCAGAGTGGCCCCCGCGATGGGACTGCGCGATTTCTTCCGACGCATCTTCGGCCCCGACCCGATCCCCTTCCCCGACGAGCAGGAGGTGGGCGCGAAGGACGAAGGCTCGACCGAACCTCCGCGCGCGAAGCCCGAGGCCGACCCGCTCGATGAGCTCGCCGGGCTCCCCGTCCCCGAGGGCGTTCGCCGCGTGCGCAAGGCCCTCGACGGCGCGCAGCTCTCCCGCATGGCCTCCATCGCCCTCATGCGCTGGCTCCGCGAGCACGCCGCGCACCCCGACCTCACCGTCGCCGCCCGCCTCGAGCTCGCGGACTTCTTCCTCTCGCGCGGCGACCGCGAGTCCGCCGACAAGGTGCTCCACGCCCTCGCCGCGGGTTCGTTCACCGACGCACCGGCCGCGATGACGCGCCTCGGCGACCTCGCGGCGGAGTCGGGCGACACCGTGGGGGCGCTCGGCTGGTACGAGGCCGCCCTCGCGATCGACCTGCAGTACCCCGGCGCCCGCGAGCGCCACGCCCGGCTCAAGCGCCCCGCGAAGGCCGGCGAGGCGGGCGCCACGCTGCTCGCCCCGGAGGCCTCCGTCGCGATGGGGCGATTCGAACTCCTCCGCGAGCTCGGGCGCGGCGGCGCCGGGGCCGTCTACCTCGCGCGCGACAAGCGCATCGGCCGCGAGGTGGCGCTCAAGATCTACCACCCGCAAGCCCGCGCCGACCGCAACGCGCGCCTCCGCGGCGAGGCCCAGGTGGCCGCAACCGTCACGTCGCCCTGCGTGGTGCGCGTGTACGACCTCTTCGAAGACGCCGGCGCCATCGCCATGGAGCACGCCTCGGGGGGTTCGCTCCGCACGCGCGTCGGCCGCGGTCAGGTCACGCCGACCGAGGCCCTCGGGTGGCTCGACGACGTCGCCGGCGCCCTCGCCGTCACGCACGAGCGCCGCTGGGTTCACCGCGACCTCAAGCCTGGCAACGTGCTCCTCCGCGCCGACGGCCGCGCGGTGCTCACCGACTACGGGCTCGCGCGCCGGGCGGGGGTCGCGGCGAGCGCGTTCGAAGGGACGCCGGGGTACGTCCCCCCCGAGGTGCAGGACGGCGCCCCCGCCGACCCCCTCGCGGACGTCTACGCGTTCGGCGCCCTCGCCCGCGAGCTCTGCCCCGGGGCCACCGGCGCGCTTTCGAAGCTCATCGACGACTGCCTCGCCCGCGACCCCGCGCGCCGCCCGCGCGACGGCGCCGCCCTCGTCGAGCGCCTCAGCACTGCGGCCCCGCGGTGAAGCGCGCGCGCATCGTCGCGGCGCTCGTGGCGGCGGCGTCGGCGCAGCTCTTCGGCTCCGTCCTCGCGGCCTTCGCGCTCTCGGGGTACGCGCGCCTCGTCGTCTTCGCGCTCGGCGCCGTCACCGCGTGGGCGCTCTGTCGGTGGACGGACGCCTCCCCGCGCGCCGTGGCCCTCGGCGCGCTCGCGGCCGTCGCGCTCGACGTCGGCCTCGGCGTGTACGTCGTCTACGGCGTCCCGTGGACCGCCCCCTGGTGGATCGCCGCCCGCGCCCTCTCCGTCGCGCTCGGCGGCGCCTGCGCGCGGCGCTCCCCGGCGCGGAGCGTCCCCGTCGCGCGCGTCGTGGTGGCGGCGACGGCCGCGCTCGGCGCGCTCTTCGTCGCCGAGGCCGGGCACTGTGTGGTCGCCAGCGCGGGCGACGCCCCCCGGCGCGTGGAGACGGCCATCGTGCTGGGCTTCGGGCTGCGCGATGACGGGAGCCCGTCGCCCGTCTTCGTCGCGCGCATCGCCCGGGGCGTCGCGCTGCACCGGCAAGGGCTCGCGGCGCGGGTGCTGTTCACGGGCGGCGTCGGCGACCACGGCCCGGCCGAGAGCGTCGCGGCGATGCGGGTGGCCCGGGCGCTGGGTCTCCCGGAGGCCGACACGCTGTACGAAGATCGCTCGCACACCACCCGGGAGAACATGACCGAGGCCGCCCGCGTGCTCCGCGCGCACGGGCTGCCGCTGGGGTCGGTCGCGATCGTGAGCGACACCTTCCACCTCGCTCGCTCAGAGCGCCTCGCCCGCGCGGCCGGCCTCGACCCGGTGATGGTCGCGGCGGTGTCTCCCGCTTGGACCGACCGTCGCCGCGCCGTCTGGTGGGTGCTCCGCGAGGCGGCGCTCCTCGCGGCGAGTGACCTCGTCCTGCGCAGCCATTGAACACCGTCTCGCTCATGCTCGGGTCGTCCGCGACCGTTTAGTAGCAACGTGTCGCCTCCACCCTCCGCCGACGTCCTCGAAGGCGTGAGCGCACCCCGCTGCGCCTGGCGCGTGCTCGCCGCGATCTCGTGCGGGATGGCCGCGCTGGCGCTCGGCGTGGAGTCCCTCCGCGACCCCCTCATCGGGGTGTGCTTCACCGCGAGCACGGTGCTGGTCTCCATCGCCTGGCGGCGCACCCCCGCGCTGCGGGTCGGTCTCACGCGGTACCTCATCGGCAACGTGCTCTGCGTCGGGGCGCTGGTGGATTTCTCCCTGCGCTACGGCAACAGCATCGGCGGGGTGGACGTCGGCGTCGGAGACGTCTTTCTGCTGCTGGCCTACGCCATGGCCGTCGGCAGCGTGCTCGCCTTCGGCCGCGTCAACGACCGGCGCTTCGCCCACTTCGTCCTCATCGACGCGCTCATCGCCGGGATGGGCGGCGCGACGCTCCTGTGGGTGACCCTGTTCGAACCGTCCGCGAAGACGTACGACCTCACCCTCCACGACCGCATCGGGCTGTTGATGTACCCGACCGGCGACCTGGTGGTCTTCGGCGTGACGCTCTCGCTCGTGACGATGGCCCGTCGTCGGCCCGCATCGCTCTACGCCCTGCTCTCCTTCGCCGCCTTCTCCTTCGTCGCCGACCTCGGGCTGCTCACGGCGCGGCTCCACCACCGGGGCACCGACGGGCTCACCAGCGCGGCGCAGATCCTCGCGCTCGCTTCGATCTCGGTGTCCACCTGGCACCCCTCCTTCCGCGAGCTCCTGCGCCTCGACCTCATGCCGCGCCGGAGCAGCGAGGCGCGCGTGGCCCTGCTCACGCTCGCCACCCTCGCGCCGGGCCTCTCGGGGCTCCTGGGCGTCCTCGACGCGCAGCTCAGCCTCGCCGCGAGCACGGCCCTGTCGCTGCTCTTCGCCGCGCGGTGCATCTCGCTCCTCCGCGAATCCGCGCGCTCCCACGCCCGCACCCTCGGGACGATGTCCGCCGGCGCGCTCGACGTGGTGGCGATCGTGCTCGCCGACGCCACCGTGGTCGACGTGGCCCCCGCGACCGCGCGCCGCCTCCACCTCGCCCCCGCGGGCGACCGCTTCACGGGCGCCTGTCACCCGCACGACGTCGCGCAGCTCCGCGAGGCCCTCGACGCGGCGATGCGCAGCCCCACCCAGCGCGCCGAGGCCGACCTCCGGCTCATCGTCGACGGCGCGGCCCGCCACTTCCACCTCCGCGTCACCGACCTCCGCGACGACCCCGACGTCGCGGGCCTCGTGCTCAACGCCCATGACATCGACGCGCTCCACCGCCTCGCGACCGTCGACGTGCTCACGGGGCTCCCCAACCGCGCGGCCCTCCGCGCGCGCCTCGCCGCTTCGCTCGCGGAGGCGCGGCCGCTGGTCGTCCTGCTCATCGACCTCGACGGCTTCAAGGAGGTGAATGACACCTTCGGGCACGCGGCCGGCGACGCCGTCCTCGCCACGGCCGCGCGCCGCATGGAGGCCGTCCTCGGCGACCGCAGCGACCGCTGGATCGGGCGCCTCGGGGGCGACGAGTTCGTGGCGGTGCTCACGACGCCCGACCCGGACGAGGGGGCGCGCGTCGCCGACACGATCATCGACGCGCTGCGCGAGC
>JBILLV010000499.1:0-5128 GCA_044375895.1 Polyangiales bacterium
CGGTCGCTCGACGCGCCTCGGGCGCAGCATCACCGGGGCTCGCCTGGCCGCGGGCGTTCACTACGTCGACTTTACGGCCAACGACGTCAACCACGCCTACTACGTCGCGAGCGGGCAGTCGGGCGCCGGCATGATGGCCTTCTACCAGCGCGTGATGAACGGCCTCCCCTTCGACTTCGCCGCATCGTCTGGGGTGTCCGCCAACGACGTGCGCGACGGCGCCACCGTGCACCGCTTCAACGGGCGCTGACCGCCTCGACAGGGAGACACTCCATGCGCTCACGCTCCGCGGCCCGTGCCGCCACCATGCTCTCCCTCTGGCTCGTCGCCGGGTGCAGCGACCCCGCTCCAGAGGTCGTCGGCGACGCCGCGCCCGATGCGACCGTCGATGCCGTGCCAGACGCCTCGACCGGCGAGGACGCCGCCCCGCCCGACGTCATGGCTCCGCCCGATGCCGTCGCACCGCCCGACGCCACGTCTCCACCCGATGCCACGTCTCCGCCTGATGTCGCCCCCGATCGCGCTGCTCCCGATGCGGCGATGGACGCTCGGCCCCCCGCCGACGTCGCGCCTGATGCCGCGCCGCGACCGGGTACGCCCACGCACCCCTTCGGCTCGCACCTGCACACTTACGCCGCGGGGAGCATCACGCCCTCGCGTTCGGCGGCCTCCCTCGACGCCGCGACGGCGTCGTTCTACGACCGCTGGAAGGCCGCGTACCTGCGGCAGCGCTGCGGCGCGGGCCGCTACCTCGTCGACACGGGCGGCGAGACCTCGGGGGTCACCGTCTCCGAAGCGCACGGCTGGGGCATGGTGATCGTCGTCCACATGGCGGGTCACGACCCCGACGCCCGCACGATCTTCGATGGGATGGTGCGCTACTACCAGGACCACCCGAGCTCTATCGATCCCGGGCTCATGGCGTGGAGCCAGGGGGCCGACTGCCGCAACGTGCAGGGCGCCGACGCCGCCACCGATGGCGACCTCGACATCGCCTTCGCGCTCCTCCTCGCCGATCGCCAGTGGGGGAGCGGCGGCGCGATCGACTACCGCGCCGCGGCCCGTCGGAGCCTCGCCGCGATTCTCCGGCGGGAGGTTCACGCCACCGCGCGCACGCTGCTCGTGGGCGACTGGGCCTTCGACGCGCCCGAGCGAGACGGCACGCGCCTCTCGGACTACATGCTCGATCACGTGCGCTCGTTTCGCGCGGCCTCGGGCGACGCCGCCTGGGACACCGTGCTGACGCGCTCGTACGAAGTCGTGGCGGCGCTGCAACAGAACTTCACCGCCGACGGCCGCGGCGGGCGCACCGGGCTCCTCCCCGACTTCGCCGTCGGCATGAACACCCGCTCGCCGCGCCCCGCGCCCGGCGGCTGGCTCGAGTCCTCCCACGACGGTCACCACTGGTGGAACTCCTGTCGAACCCCGTGGCGCATCGCCACCGACTGGCTCCTCCACGGCGAGGCGCGCTCCCGCGACGGCGCGCGGCTGATGACGGCCTGGGCGCGGCGCACCACCGGCGATCGCCCCACGCAGCTCGGCACGGGCTACACCCTCGCTGGCGCGCGCATCAACGCCGGCGCCGAGGTGGCCTTCATCGCTCCTTTCGCGGTGGCCGCGGCCGCGGAGGCGCGCGATCAGCCCTGGCTCGACGCGCTCTGGGGCTACGTCGTCGACACGCCCTTCGGCGCCACGCGCTACTTCGGCAACACCATCCGCCTGCAGGTGATGCTGTTGGTGTCACGCAACGCCTGGGCGCCGTAGCCCCCACCCATCGCAGGCTTTGCCTTTTCGGGGGGTCCCAAGATAGCTTCGCGTGCACCAAGCTGGGGGATGGGATTTGACGTCAGACGCTCCGCCACACCGCACAAACCTGGACGCGAAGCCTTCGCGCGCGCTCCGTCGTGCGTTGGCGCTCGCCCCGGTGGTGACCGCGGGGCTGCTCGTCGCGGCGGAGGCTCGGCAGCGCGCGCTGGATGTGCTGCCCCCGCGCGCGGTGGAGGGCCTCGCGCGAGACGCGGTGACGGTGCCGCGTCGCCTCGTCGGGTGCCGCTCGTGGCGGGAGGGGTGGTTCGACCCTTCGCGCACGCGCACGGCCTGTGTTCGTGCGGAGACGGACGTGCCGTTGCGTTGGACGCGGGTGGTGTGGCACGGCCACGGACCCGACCACGTGGAGCGCGAGTGGGAGGCGCCCGCGCCGGAGGGGACGCGCTACTTCCCGCCGCTTCGTGACGGTGGGCGCTGCCCGTCCTTGCAGGTGGCGCGTGCGCCGGGTGGGGTGACGCTCCTGCGGTGTGAGAGCCAGCCCGCGGGGCATTGGGCGCTGGGCCTGCGCGATCGACCCCGCGGCGCGTCGTGGTGGAGCGCGCTGGGGGCCGCGGTGCTTGCGACGGCGTGGGCGGCGTCGCTCTGGGCGCGTCGCGAGCCGCGCTGTCGGCTGCCGTGGCGGGTGGCGCGGCGGGGGGCGGACGGCGTTCACCGCCTCGACGATGGACGGCCCGTGCGGCTCGATGACACCGAGCGCCGCGCGGAGGTGCGCGTGGTGCTGAAGGACACCGCTGAGGCCCCCTACCGCGCGGAGGAAGCGCTCGCCACCGCCCGCACCGAGCGGGTCTCCGCGTGCTTCACGCGCCGCGAGCGCAGGGTGCTGGCCTGCTGCGCGCTGGCGTGCGGGCTCACCGTGCTCGCCCACGCGCTCCGGTAGGGCCGCGGATCAGTTGGTTCCGTAGAGCGTGACGGTGCTGCCGCCCGCCGGGTCGACGTCGAGGGAGAAGCACGAGGGGTCGAGCGGGGCGACCGGGCGGATGCGGTACTGGAGCGCGAGGTCGGCGCCCGGCGTGAGGCTCATCAGCGCGAAGGCGACGTAGGGGATGGTGACGAAGCCGCTCCGCGCGACGGAGGCGGAGAGCGAGACGGTGGCGACGACGGAGGTGCCCACCACGAGGTCGAGGGCCGCGCGGGGTTCGTCGCCCGGCACGGCGCACGCTCCGCTGGTGTTGACCGAGAAGCGCGAGAGGGCGAGCCGCGCCGACACGCCGACCGCGCGGGCGAGCGGCGCGGGGCGCGTGCCGACGAGCGTCCGCGTGCCCGACGCGAGCGATCCCGAGTCGAAGGACGAGGGGAAGCTCACCATCCCGTTGCTGAAGGGCGGCGTCGGCGCCGAGGGGCAGAGGCACTGCGGCGCGCCGGGGATGGGTTCGGTGCGGCCGGGGGTGGGGATGGGGCGGAGGCCGTTCTCGGCGATGGTGAGGCGGAAGGGGCCCGGCGAGGTGGCGCCGACGCCCGCGTAGTTGGCGACCGCGAAGTAGATCACGTCACGGGGAACGAGGTTGTCGAGCGTGAGGGTCGACAGGACGATGCCGCACCCGTTGCTCACGCCCGGCCCGCCCGAGCAGGCGCCGCAGAGGTTGTTGCGGTCGTCGTCGTTGCAGCTCGTCAGGGCCGAGCCCACGGGCCGCCCGCCCGACTCGCAGGAGAAATACGCCGCGAGCACGGTGTCGTGGGTGTTGCAGCGCCCCGTGTTGGTCGACGCGACGAGGCGCGAGCCCGACTGCACCTCGTAGCGGTAGATGCGCGTCGAGGCGGTGGAGATGCCCGACGTGCACGCCATCGTCAGCGCGTTGGGGAGCGCGCCGACGGTGGTCCCTTCGATCACCGTGACCCCCTGCGGACCTGGCGTGACGCGCTCGACGCCCGTCAGCGAGCACAACCCGATGACCGGCTCGCGGGTCGCGGCGTCGGGGGCCACGTCGGGCGCGACGTCGGGGGAGGGGAGGTCGGGCGCGACGTCGGGACGCGTGAGGTCGGCGACGACGTCGGCGGGGGAGACGTCAACCGAGGGGTTGTCGGGCGTGACGTCCGGGCGCGCGACGTCCATCGTGGGAGCGTCGATCGCGGGCGCGTCGGCGTCCATCCCCGCGGCGTCGGGGCGCGCGACGTCCGTCGCGGCGTCGAGCGGGGCCGCGTCTGGCGGCGGGACGTCGGGCGCGGGGCGATCGGGGGCCGCGGACTCCGCGGGGGTGTCGACCGACGCGTCCCGACCGCGGAGGATGTCGAGGTCGTAGCTGCACGCCGATGCGCCGAGGGCCACCAGGAGCATCAGGGGAGCAGGGGTCTCTCGGTGGGCCATCGCGCGGCGCAGTATAGGCGAGCGCGGCCCCCGCGATCCATTCATGCGCAGAGTCAACGCCTCCGGGGATCGCTCGCGCGCGCCGGGCGGGCGTGTTAGGCGACGCGCATGGCGCTCCGCTACAAGCCGTTTCACCTCGATGTCTACCGCCTCGGCGACGCGGCCCTCGCGCCCGGCGCCGCCGCGGCGCTCGCACTCCCGCCGCCAACGCTCGCGGCGCGCCTTCGCCCCGTGGCCCCTGGGGTGTTCGCGCTGCCGCTCCTCACCGAGGACTTCTGCGCGCGGCTGCGCCAGGAGCTGCACCGCCGCGAGCGCTTCGCCGGCCTCGCCAGCGTCAACCTCCGTCGCCCCAACTCCATGAACCGCGACGGACTCGTGCTCGACGAAGTGGGCTTCGAGGGCCTCCTCGACGACCTCCTGGAGCGCGTCGCGGCGCCCCTCGGGGCCGCCCTCTTCGCCCACGTCGGCGGCGACTCGCTCGACCACCACCACGGCTTCACGGTCAACTACGCGCCCGACCGCGACCGCGACCTCTCGCTCCACGTCGACGACGCGGAGGTGACGCTCAACGTGTGCATCGGGGACGAGTTTGCGGGCGGCGACCTGCGGGTGCTCGGCCACCGCTGCCTCGCCCACGCCGACACCGCGGCCGAGGCCGACGAAGACGCCACGGTGGGCCACGCGGTGGGGACTGCGCTCGTGCACGCGGGGGCGCTCCGTCACCTCGCCGAGCCCGTCACCGAGGGACGTCGCAGCAACCTCATCCTCTGGTGCCGCAGCTCGCGGCGGCGCAGGGTGAGCGGCGTCCCCGCGCGCTGCGGCGCCTGGTGCGCGCGCCACGCCGCCTGAGGGCTACGCCCAATCCCGGTCAGTTCGCGTGGGGCCAGTGTTCCCAGGGTTCGCAGGAGCTCACGCCTGGGCTGGATTCGGATCGCCCGCAGAGCCGGGCTCATGGAGAACCATGGAGGGTCCGCGACGAGGGAGCCCGGCTTTGCGGGC
>JBILLV010000500.1:0-5116 GCA_044375895.1 Polyangiales bacterium
CGGGCGCGACCCCCTCACGCACCTGCCGCCGGAGGAGGTCGTCGGGCTCGGCGCGGCGATCCTCGCGGAGGCCCTCACCCCGGGCGCGCGCCGCAACCGTCAGACGCCCATGCCGATGACCGCGCCGCCGCAGCCGCCGCCCATCGCGCCGTCGAGCGTGCCGCCGCCGATCCCCACGGCGGGTCGCGCGCCCACGCTGGGTGGAGCCTTTCCTTCGCCCTCGGTCAGCGCCGTCCCGCCGCCCATCCCGGTGTCCAACCTCCGCGGTCCGACCCTCGCGGGGCCGGGTGGTGGTCCCCCGCCGCCACCGCCGGTGCGTTCGGCGCCGCCTCCGCCGCCGGGGGTGACGCGCCCCTCACAAGTACCGCCCCCCACCCCGCAGATCCCGAGCATGCGCTCGACGCAGCTCGGCGCGCCGCCGCGGCCGCCGATGCCGCCTCCGATCCCCGGACCTCCCGCGCTCCCGTCGGCCGCGTCGGTGGTGGCCTTCGACCTCGACGATCCCTTCGTCCAAGACCCCACCGAGTCGCGCACGGTGTCGATCCCGCTGTCGCCGTACAAGCCCACGCCCCTGCCCGGCGCGCTGCCGGGGCTCACCGACCTCGACGAGCCGTCGTTTGTGGGCAACCTCCCCCAGGGAGCGCCAGCGAAGCCCATGTTCGACCAGCCCATCGGGGCCTACAACCTCGACGACGACTCGGTCGCGACGCCGATCCCGACGCCCGCGATGGTGGCCGCCGCCGCTCGCCACGACCCCGACCTCCCGGCGAACCCGGCGCCCCTCCCGGCGAACATCGCCCCAGGGCTGCCCGAGCTCGCCCCCGAGCTCCCCATGATGACCGCGGAGCTCCCGAGCGTGTCGGCCCACTCGCCGCTCGGTGCGCCCGCGGATTTCTCGCCTCCACCGCCGCCGATGAAGCCGATCCTCGGGGCGCCGCCGCGGCCCTCGTCGCCGTCGATCCAGGCGGTGCCCGGCCCGTCGGCGGGGCTCGCGTCGGCGCTCGCGTCGCTGCCCCCGTCCATCGCAGCGGCCATCCGTCCGCCGCCGCCGCGCCCGAGCTCACCCGAGCCGCTGGTGGACGAGCCCACCACCCAGCAGCCCGCGGTGACCGACGCCTCGGTGCCGTCCTTCCGCCTCGACGCGTCGCTCTTCGGTGACGAACCCAAGGGCGCTTTGAGCGGCGACGCCAAAGACCTCTCGGTGCCATCGTTTCGCATCGACGCGGAGGACATCTTCGGCGCCTCGTCCGAGCCTGGCGCTGGCACGATGGTGGCGAAGTCTCCCTTCGAATCGTCGCTGCCTGGGCTCGACCCCATGGAGGTCCCGTCGGCGCCCGAACCCTCGGCCGCGGCCCTCCCGCCGCCGCCCGATCCCTTCGCGCGACCGCCGGTGGTTCCGTCGGTGAGCAGTGCGCCGCGCCCGCCCGCGTCACCGCCCTCCTTCGCCGTACGCGAGTCGGAGTCCACGCAGCGCGGCCCGGCGCTCGACGAGGCGACGCGCACGATGCCCGCGGTGACCGACGAGGATCCCAACCTCCCGCCGCTCGTGGTTCCCGCGCCCGTCCGCGCCAACGTCGACGCCATCCGCGCCAACGCGCCGCGGAGCTCGGTGCCGCCCGCGGGGGCCGCCATCGGTCGGGTCAGCCTCGTCTCGAGCCCGGTCAGCGGTGACACGTTGAAGCCCGGGCTGCCTCCGGCCCCCAACCGCCCCAGCGCTCCCGGCCCTGGACCGATGAGCGCGCCGCCCTCCGCGCCGCCCTCCGCGCCGCCGGCCGTCACGCTGAGCGGCGCCCCCGCCCGCAACACCAACGCCGCGGGAATCGCGGTCCCGCTGCTGTTGGACGTGACGCCGCTGAGCCTCGGGGTCGAGACCGCGGGCGGCCAGTGCGAGGTCGTGATCCGACGCAACGCGACCATCCCCGTGGAGCAGTCGCGCGTGTTCGCCACCACCAACGACAACCAGACCTCGGTGATCATCCGCATCGCGCAGGGCGAGTCGCGCAAGTTCACGGAGAACCAGTCGCTCGGGGAGCTCGAGCTCGCGGGCTTGCGCGCGGCGCCTCGTGGCGAAGTGTCGATCTCGGTCACCTTCGAACTCGGCGCCGACGGCACCCTGAGCGTCCGCGCCAAGGACGTCGAGACCAACCGGGAGCAGTTTACCCGCGTCTCGCTGCTCACGATCCCGTCGGAGTCGTCGCAGGCCGAGATGGCCGCACGCCAGCGCCCGACGCAGACCGCCACCGCATGACTCCCCTCTTCGGCTGCGTGTCTCCCTTCTGAGGTAGCGTCACCCCCGCCATGCTCTCCGACCACGCCCTCGACGAGAACCTCGACCGGATCGACTACTACGCCATCCTGGGGATCGCCCGGGACGCCTCCACGGCGCAAGTCCGCGAGGCATTTCACCGCTTTGCGCTCCGCCACCACCCCGACCAGCACGTGGACGTTGCCTCCGGTGCGGCCCGCGCGCTGCGGATCTTCAAGCGTGGTTCAGAGGGCTACCGCGTGCTGCTCGACGCGGTGTTGCGCGCTCGCTACGACGCCGCGCTCGCCCGCGGGGAGGTGCGCCTCACGCCCGACGCCGAGCGCCGCGAGGTGGTGCAGGAGGCGCGGGTGTCGGTGGTGTCCGAGGCGCCGCTGCCGCCCGACATCGCAGGGCTCTACGAGAAGGCGGCCGAGGCCTTCAAGCGCGGCGACCTCAAGAACGCCAAGGCCTTCCTGCTGCTGGTGTCGCGACGGAGCAACCACCCGCGCGTGCAGGCGCTCACGCGGGAGATCCTCGAGGCGGAGCGGCAGTCGATGCGGCGGCGTTGATCGGGGAGCGACGGCCCGGCGGCGTCAGAGCCCGCGGGTGAGCACGAAGAGGACGACGAGGAGCACCGTCGCGACGACCGCGCCGGATACCCAGCGGTTGCCGAGCAGGCCTTGACCGCGCGGCGACGGGGTGAGCGAGGGAAACTGCGCGATGCGCCGGTCGGCGGCGGCCTTGGCCTCGCGGGTCACCTTCGTGTCGACGGGGGCGGGTCCCCGCGCGAGTTCGGCTTCGCCCGGCGGCCCCGGCGGCGGTCGCAGCGAGAGCGCCTTGTCGTCGAGGAGCGGCTTCACCTTGTCAGGGCGCTCGCGTTCGAGGCGCTCGGTGGCCTCCTTCACCTTGCCCGTGACGAGCTTGAACTCGATCGTCGACTCCCCGACCCCTTCGCCGAGGGGGCGCTTCGGCGGGGTGTTCTGGCGCGGCCGCGGGGTCGGCGGCGGGTTCGGGCGCGCCATCGAGTGAGCGTCCGGTCCGCCGATGTCGCGGGTGAGCATCGGGGCGAGGTCGGCCGCGCGCGTGTGGGGGGCAGAAGCGGCGGCAGCGTGGGGCGTGGTCGCCGTGCGCGTGCGGCTGGGGGGCTGCTGCGACGGCGTGGGCAGGTCGGCGCTCGCATCGCGACGCGGCGCGCCGAGCTGGAGCGTACCGACACGGGGCCGCTGCGAGACGGTGCGGGAGCCCGGGTCGGAGATGGGGGTGCGGGCCTTCGTCGCGGGGCTGAAGTCCACGATGGGACGGGGGCGACGCGAGGCGGCGGTCGCTCCCTCGTCACGAATGAGCGGCTTGGGGAGCTCGGCGTGCTGACCGGAGGCCGACGGGGCGAGGTTCATCCCCGTGGCCTCGGTGGCGGGCACTTCGGTCAGCGCCTGGAGGGCGGCGGCCACCTCGGGGTCGTCGTCGGCGCCGGTGTCGTTGGCCGGCCGCGGCTCGATGGGTCCCTGAACGGGCGGGCGCGACTCGAAGGCCTGGAGGGCGGTCGGGGAGATGGGCTCCTCGACGCGGCGCGAGCCGTAGGTGTTGCGGGTCGAGGTGCGACCGCTGGTGCGCGGGTTGGCGGGCTCCTCGGCGGGCTTCGGGGCGTTGCGGACCGAGTCGCGCTCGCGCTGGATCTTGTCGGCCCCGACCGCGGCCATGAAGCTCCCCACCTGGCGGGGCGTGGCGAGCACCGACCGAAACTCGTGCTCGAGCGCGTCGGCGAAGGCCGCGGCCGTGGGGAAGCGGTCGGCCGGGTTGTGCGCGAGGGCCTTGCGGACGATCTCGTCGAGGCTCGCGGGGACGGAGGGGAGGATCTCCTTGAGCTTGCGGTAGGGCGCGCGGGTGTTGCGCAGGGCCTGTTCGTAGGTCTCGCGGCCGGGAAAGAGGCGGCGGAGGGCGATGGCTTCCCAGAGGGTGACGCCCATGGCGAACACGTCGGCGCGGCGGTCGACGGGGCGCCCCTCGAACTGCTCGGGGGCCATGAAGGGGGCCTTGCCCTTGAGCATGCCCGTGCGGGTGGTGGCGATGCGCTGCTCGGCGCGGGCGATCCCGAAGTCCGTGAGGCGCGAGGTGCCGTCGACCCCGACGAGGATGTTCTGCGGGGAGACGTCGCGGTGAACCACCTTGAGCTCGACGCCGTCGGGGGTCTTGAGCTCGTGGGCGGCGTCGAGGCCCGCGAGGGCGTCGAGGGTGATGCGGAGCACCACGCCGAGGGGGATGGCGCGGCCGAGGCGGGCGGCGGTGCCTTCGACGGCGGCGAGGGTGTCGCCCTCGACGTAGTCCATGACCATGAAGAGCTGGTCACCCTCGTTGCCGAGGTCGACGATCGAGACGCAGTTGGGGTGCCGGATGTTGGCCGCCACCCGCGCCTCGTCGAGGAACATCTCCACGAACTGATCGTCAGCCCCGAGGAACTGGTGCATCAGCTTGATCGCGACGAGGCGCTGAAACCCGCCCGTCCCGAGGGAGCGAGCCAGGTACACCGTCGCCATGCCGCCCTGCCCGAGGCGCATCAGAAACTCGAACTTGCCGACGCGGCGGGGCTCCCTGGGAAACAGGGAGTTCGGCCGCGAGGTAGCAGGATCACCGCTCATCGCGCGTCTCCTTGTGCGGGGCGTTCGGTGCGGCCCGCTTGGGGACCCGCACTCCGGTCGGCGTTGCCATGGACTTGTGACCGCTCATTGCCTTCTGTGCTCTTCCAACGGCAGAGGTGATCCCGGCCATGAGCGCGAACGCCCAGGTGTTGTCTCGCTTTGCGTCCGGCGCCCCTCCCGACGTACACCTCTCGGCCCACGGAACGCCCTCGATGCCCACCCTCGAAGACCTCGCGTT
>JBILLV010000501.1:0-5113 GCA_044375895.1 Polyangiales bacterium
ACGTCGAGTCCACCGAAGACGAGCGCCTCGTCGCGCAGGTGACGGCCATCGTCGCGGGCATCCGCGCGGAGGAGGGGCTCGACGAGGGAGGCCAGTCGCCCGCCGAGCGCACCGCCCTCGTGCAGCGCGTGGTCGACGCGTACCGCTGGGCGATGGAGACCGACCCCGCGGAGACGGCGGCCCTCCGCCAGCGCCTCGAGTCGTACATGGACGAGCGAGCGGCCATGGGGATGGGCGGCGAGCGCCCCGCGCTGCAACACCGCGGCGAGCGGCAGGGGCTCACGGGGTGGCGCTGGTGGGCCTTCCTCGTGCTGGGCGCGCCGGTGGCGGCATACGGCCTCGCGGTGTCGCTCGTGCCGTACGGGCTGCTCCGGGTGGCGCTCGCCACGGTGCGGCTGTCGTCGTACCGCGTGGCGCTCTTCAAGCTGCTCGGCGGCCTCGCGCTCTTCGCCGCGTGCTGGGCCGTGGAGGTCGCCGCCGTGGCGTGGCGCGTGGGGCCGCTGGCGGCGCTCCTCTTCGCGCTGACGCTGGCGCCCGCGGCCTTGTTCGCGCATCGGTACGTGACG
The DNA here is from genome assembly GCA_044375895.1 of Polyangiales bacterium. Classification (GTDB taxonomy): domain Bacteria; phylum Myxococcota_A; class Polyangia; order Polyangiales; genus CAISKJ01. The sequence continues at coordinate 567 of JBILLV010000501.1, forward strand.
GAGACGCGGCTCCATCGGGTGCACCTGCGGAGCGTCGGGGCGTGGTGGCAGGAGCACCGCGTCGCGCGCTTGAAGGCCGAGCGGGCGGCCATCGCCGAGGCCCTCGCCGCGCTGCGCAAGCGCTACCTCGCGCAGGCGGCGGGGTAGCGGCGACGCCCCATCGGATGGTCGCCATCGGCGCGCGGAGCCTTTGGTAGGATCACGCCCACACCAATGCCTGGAGACCTCCGACGACGCCTCGAACAGTACGCCGCCAACCCGCGCTGCGAAGCGAACGTCCGCGCGGCCTTCCACGGGACGCCGATGCGCGAGGTCGCACGGAGGGTCGGGCTCGACGCTCCGTTCGGGCAGTCGCCGTTCGCCTTGCAGCGCGGACAGATGTTCGAACGCAGCCTCTTCGCCGAGGACGCCGCGCCGCTCCGTCGCGCGCTGGTGGAGCGCAAGGTGCTCCCCGGCAACGCGGACGGGTTCGTGGACCTGCGGCTCACCCGCGAAGGAGGTCCCTGCGACACCCTGGAGCGCGCCGCTGAGCGCTTCGAACGCTTCCTCACCGACGCCGCGCGCACCACGGGCGACGCCAGGGTGCGCCTGCCGACGCTGGTGGCGGGCGCCGCGGTCCAACTGCCGCCGTCCGTCATGGGGGGCGGCGTCCTCGCGCTCGATGTGCTCACCGTGCACCCGCAGCCACGGCCAGGGCAGATCACGTTGCGCGTCGGGGAGGTGAAGGTCTACCCCGACCGCGGCGGCTTCACCGACCCGCAGGAGCTCGCCACCGCTCGCGCGCAGGCCGGCACCTACGTCTACGTGCTCGAACAAGCGGTCGAGCGCCTCGGGCTCACGCGCGACCTGCTCATCGCCGACGATGGCTTCCTCGTGCTCACGCGCCCCACGTCCAACCAGCCCTCGGTGCGCGCCGGAGAAGACCTCGCGTACCAGGCGCGACGGGCCGAGGAGATGTTCGTGCGCCTCGGCCAGGCCGCGGCGGCAGGCGGTGAGCTCGACGCCGTCCTCGCGGCGCCCAAACACTACGGCGACCACTGCCTCTCCTTCTGCGAGCTCGCCGATCACTGCCGCGCCGACGCGCTCGCGAAGGGGCTCCCCGCGGCCCTCGGCGACGACCTCGCGCGCTTCCTCGGATCCGTCACGCTCCACCGCGCGCTCGAACTCCTCAACGGCGCACCCGTCGCCCACGACGCCGAGCGCGATTTCCTCCGGAGGGCCCGATGATCGCAGCGCCCGTCCTCGAACGACTCCGCGCCTGGGAGCGGGGCGCGCCGCTCCCGACCACCGCCACGCTCCCCTTCCCCCGCGCGTCGGCCGACGACCGCCTCGCGCTTGCGTTCGTGCGCATGGGCGGCGAGTCCGTCCCCTGGGGCGTGGCGCTCGGCGCGCCCGGCACCGTCCCCACCTGCCTCACGCTGCCCGAGCCGCGCGACCGAGACGCCCACGCGGCCTTCGTCCTCCGCTTCGCCCGCACCCTCCTCGCGCACGTCGGACACCCCAGCCACCTGCCCGCGGGCGCGAACGGTTTCCCCCGCGCGCTCCTCCGCGCGCGCCAGCTCTGGGTTCCGGGTCCGTCCCACCTGGAGATGCTCCACCTGCTCGACTTCCGCTACACCCTCACCCAGAGCGGTGAGGGCGAAGACGGCCGGACGCTCCGGGCCTTCGGGCGGGCCTGCGGCTGGCTCTTCCGCGAGTCGACGCGACCGGGACAGGTGCGGGTCTTCGACGCGACCGCCCGGCTCCGCGAGGCGTACACCTTCCCCGCGGAGCCCGTGCGCCAGCAGCACCTGGGCTACCTCCTCGCATGGCTCACCGAGGGGACCCGCGACGCGCGCGAACAACGCGCCGCCGCGGCCGAGCGGAGCCCCGTCGGCACCTCGCTCATGCCCGAGCACGAACGCGAGACGCTCGAAGGGCTGGTGAAGTCGTTCCACGGCACCAGCGGCGGCGCGCGGGCCGCCCTCACGGACACCCTCCACCGCGTGCTGGAGGTCGAGCTGCGCACGCGGTGGGCCCTCACCGTCGAGGCCCTCGGCCACCTCGACGCCGACCCGCGACCCGCCAACCCGCAGCTCGCGCCCGTCATCGACCTCGGGCTCGACGAGTGCGAGCACCAGTACTTCTCCCACGAGCTGCGCGGCCTCGACCCCACCCTCGACCCCGAAGAACGTCGCCGCCTCGGCACCCACCCCGAGACCGACTTCGCCCCCGTGCGCGCCGCGCGACGCTACTTCCACCACCTCCACGCCCACGAGCTCTCCGCCAACGAGCTCGTCCACGGCGACAAGACCCTCCTGGAGCGCGCCCTCGACGCGGGCGATGGCTTCACGGGCGACGTGACGGACGTCTACCGCGAGGGCGGCGCCACCAGCGGCCCGGTGCGCTGGCGCATCGACGCGCCGGCCGACGACGCGCTGCGACTCCGCGAGGAGTCCAAGGTGTGCCTCGTCGGCGCGCCCAAGCGCGGAGGGGTCATCGTCTCCCTCGCCACCGAGGGCGACCGTCGCCGCGTCGTGGTCGAGTTCAGCGACGGCCTCACCCGCCGCGCGGTCCCCGAAGTGCCCGACGCCATCGACCGCACGTGGGTCGGGCGCACCGTGACCCTGCTCGACCGCGGCGCCGTCGGCATCTCCCTGCGGAAGGCCCGCGCCCTCGACCCGAGCGACGGACCCGGCGCCTGGCTCACCCACGCGGCGCCGCTCCCCGAGCCCTCCCCCACCGCCGTCGTGCGCCCCGACCTCGTCGCGTTCGTGAGGACCTTGCAGTGACCCCCAGCAACGCCAGGGCCGCCCTCGAGGCCCGTCGTGACAACGTCGTCCAGCGCGTCCTCGCCCACGTCGAAGGCAACCACGGCCTCCTCGTGCTGAAGGCTCCGCCCGGCTCGGGCAAGACGTGGGTCACCACCCGCGCCGTCGCCCTCGCGCGGCACCGCGGACGTCGCGTCGCCGTCGCCACGCAGACCAACGCCCAGGCCGAGGACTTCTGCCGACGCATGGCCGCGGAGTTCCCGCGCTTCACGGTGCACCGCTGGGCCTCCGCCGCGCGCGTCCAACGCCCCCTCGGCGCCTCCGTCCGCTGGATCCGCAGCGCCCGCGAGCTCCCGACCGGCCCCGCCATCGTCGTCTCCACCAGCGCCAAGTGGGGGACCTCCGACCTCGGCGGCGCCGACCCCTTCGACGTCCTCTTCGTCGACGAGGCGTGGCAGCTCTGCTGGGCCGATTTCATGCTCTTCGGCGCCATCGCGCCGCGCTTCGTCCTCGTCGGCGACCCGGGGCAGATTCCGCCCGTCGTCCCCATCGACGTCTCCCGCTGGCAGACCTCCCGCCGACCCCCGCACGTCCCCGCCCCCGAGGTCATCCTGCGCGACCGGACGCTCCCCACCGTCCGCGTCGAGCTCCCCGTGACCATGCGCCTCCCGCACGACACCTGCGCGCTGGTGCGGTCGTTCTACGACTTCCCCTTCGACGCCTGGGCGCTGCCGGGCGAGCGCCGCGTCGCGCTCCCGCCCGCCGCCACGCCCGACGGGGTCGACCGCGCCCTCGACGCCCTCGCCACCGGCAGCGTCGTGCTCTTCACCCTCCCCACCCCCACGGGCGGCCCTCCCCTCGAAGAAGACCTGGAGGTCGCCCGCGCGGCCGCCGCCGTCGTGCGCCGCGCCCTCGACCGCGCCGCCGTCGTGCACGCCGACGGGGAGAGCCGCCCGCTCACCGCCGCAGACATCGGCGTCTCGGCCACCCACCGCGTGATGAACACCCGCATCACCGACGCCCTCGGCGACCTCGCGGGGGCCGTCCGCGTCGACACCCCCGAGCGCTGGCAGGGCCTGGAGCGAGCCCTCATGGTGATCGTCCACCCGCTGTCGGGCGTCACCGAGGCGTCCGTGTTCGACCTCGCCACCGGGCGCCTCTGCGTGATGACCTCGCGGCACCGCGCGGGCCTCGTCATCGTCTCCCGCGACCACGTCGGCGCCACGCTGGAGCGCACCCTCCCGCGCGCCGAGCAGTGCCTCGGCCAGCGCGACGAGGCCGGCCGCGGCCGCGCGCAGCACCGGGCGGTGTGGCAGCACCTCCACGAGCACGGACGGGTCGTGGGGGGCTGAAGTCCGCCGCCCGCTCCCCTGCGCTCACATCCCCCGACGCAGCTCGACGAGCAGTCGATACATCCGCGTCGCGGGCGTCGTCGGCCACGGAGCGAGTGGCATTGTGTCGGCGCCAACTGACCTGCATTGGCGCCAACAAAGTGCTTACTGGTACACGCTGGCGGAAGTCACCCTGCGGTGAGCGCGCAGCGTCGAGCCTCCATCCCCCGCTCGCAGACTCGCGCGTCCCATGACACCCTTCCTCCGCGGCAGGAAGCCGCAAAGGAAGGGTGTCATGGGACGCGCGGAATGGGCACTTCGCGAGGAGCGCCTTCCCACGGGAGCGCCCATTCACGGATACGAATGCGCCCTTCCTTTGCGGCTTCCTGCCGCGGAGGAAGGGGAAACGCGCGAGTCCGCGAGCGGGGGATGGAGGCTCGACGCTGACCGCTGATCGCGGGGCAAC
>JBILLV010000169.1:0-19891 GCA_044375895.1 Polyangiales bacterium
GAGCGCGCCCCCGCCATCGCCTGGAACGGCGCCCACTACCTCGTCTCGTGGGAGGCGCGCGCCCCCCTCGCGATGGCCGCGGTCCGCGCGCGGCGCGTCGGCGCGGACGGCTCGCTCGTCGACGCGGCGGCGATCGACGTCGCGCCGGGCCTGGGCGACCAGCGCGCCCCCACCGTGGCCGCGGGTCCGGGCGGATGGCTCGTCGCGTGGCAGGACGGCCGATCGATCTTCGCCTGGGACGTGTACGGCGCGTTCATCAGCGGCCTCGGCGTCCGGGACGGGGCTTCGTTTGCAGTGAGCGACGCCCCCAACAACCAGACCGAACCGCGGGCGGCGTCGGACGGCTCGCGCTACCTGGTCGCGTGGAGCGCCGCGACGGGCGGCTGCGGCGTCGACGCGGGCTGCAACCCCGACGTGGATCCCTTCTGCGAGTTCGTCTGTGACGCCGACCCGTCGCGCGTCGATGTGCATGCGTCGTGGGTCACTCCCGCGCTCGGCGCAGGCTCTCGCTTCACCGTGACGTCCGCCGCCGGGCCGCAGACCCACCCGGTGGTCGCTGGCGGCGCGGGGACCTTCCTCGTGGCCTGGGAAGACCGCCGCGGCGCCAACGCCGACCTCCGCGCGACCACCCTCGCCCCGGACGCGACCACGCCGGGCGCCGAGTTGACCGTCTCGTCCGCGGCGGACGACCAGCGCGCGCCGTCCGTGGCATTTGGCGGCGGCCTCTTCGAACTCGCCTGGCAAGACGCACGCAGCGGTGGTGGTGACATCTACGTGGCGCGCGTCCTGCCGACCGGCGTGGTGCTCGACCCGACGGGGCTGCCGGTGGCGACCGAGTCCTCCCCCGAGTCCTCCCCCGCCATCGCGTTGAGCGCCGGTGGGACGGGGCTGGTCGCATACTCGCGCTTCGACGCGTCGCACCCCTACGGCAGCGATCGGGTGCGCGCGCGGATGGTCGCCTTCGGCGCCGAAGTGGGCGCCTCGTGCAGCGCCGCGATCGAATGCGGGACGGGCCTCTGCGCCGGCGGCCTTTGCTGCCCGAGCGCCTGCGACGACCGCGACCCCTGCACCGACGACGGCTGCGACGGCCCTGCGGGTACATGCACCCACGCGCGGCTCACGACGCCGGCGTGCTCACCCGACGCGAGCGTTCCCGATGCCAGCGTTCCCGATGCCAGCGTTCCCGATGCCAGCGTTCCCGATGCCAGCGTTCCCGATGCCAGCGTTCCCGATGCCAGCGTTCCCGATGCCAGCGTCTCTGATGCCAGCGTTCCCGACGCTGCGGGGGACGATGCTGACGCCACCGAAGCCGATGGTGGTTCAACCGTTGCCGACGCTGCCATCTCGGAGGACGTCACGCCGACGCCGGACACGGCGGTCGTCTCTGACGCCGCATCCGCGCCCGACGCGGTGATCACCCCGGATGCCCCGCTCCCCGTGGAGGACGCAGGCTCGTCGCCGGCCGACGTCGCACCGACCGACGCTTCGGTGAGCGAAGACGCCGCGACGCCCGCCGAGGATGCTCCCGCCCCTCCGCCTGTCGACGCGGGTCCGAGCACCGATGCCCCGTCGCGCGATGCTGACGTCCCTGGTGACACCGCCGACGAGGCGCCCAAGCCCGGCTGCGGATGCAGCGTGCCCGGGAGCACCTCGTCGCCTACCGCCAGCGGCTCGGCGCTCTTCGCCGCGCTGATGCTCGCGGGCGCGCGTCGCCGCCGCCGCTAGTCACCACCGCCGCCGTGCGGCGCACCGATCAATCGTAGTAATCGAGGCCCAGGTGGGTGATGAGGTCTTCGCCCTTCATCCACCGCAGGGTGTTCTTCAGCTTCATGAGCTGGATGAAGAGGTCGTGCTCGGGGTAGAGGCCCGGCGCCGTCATCGGGCTCTTGAAGTAGAACGACAGCCACTCCTGAATGCCCGACATGCCCGCGCGCTGCGCGAGGTCGAGGAAGAGGGCCACGTCGAGCACGATGGGGGCCGCGAGGATCGAGTCGCGGCAGAGGAAGTTGATCTTGATCTGCATCGGGTAGCCGCACCACCCGAAGATGTCGATGTTGTCCCACCCCTCCTTGTTGTCGCCGCGCGGGGGGTAGTAGTTGATGCGCACCACGTGGGAGTAGTCGCCGTAGAGCGAGGGGTAGAGGTGCGGCTGGAGGATGTGCTCGAGCACGCCGAGCTTCGACACCTCCTTCGACTTGAAGCTCTCCGGGTCGTCGAGCACCTCGCCGTCGCGGTTGCCGAGGATGTTGGTGCTGTACCAGCCCTCCAGCCCGAGGAGCCGCGCCTTGAAGCCCGGCGCGAGGATGGTCTTCATCAGCGTCTGGCCGGTCTTGAAGTCCTTGCCCGCGATGGCCACGCCCTCGCGCCGGGCGAGCTCCTGCATCGCGGGGAAGTCCACCGAGAGGTTGGGCGCGCCGTTGGCGTAGGGCACCCCCGAGCGCGCGCAGGCGTAGGCGTAGATGGCGCTCGGGGCGATGTCGTCGCTCGACTCGCGGAGGCCGCGCTCGAAGTTCTCCAGGGTCTCGTGGACGGCCGTGGGCGCGCGCCACGTCTCGGTGGAGCCGCACCACACCGCCACGCAGCGGTCGACGCCGCGCTCGCGCTTGAAGCGGGCGATGTCCTCCATGAGCTGCTCGGCGAGCTCCATCTTGCTGGCGGCCCGCTTCACGTGCGTCCCGTCGAGCTTCTTCACGTACCCCGGGTCGAACACCGCGGGCATCGGCTGCACCGTCTCGAGGAAGTCCTTCACCGTGGCGAGGTGCTCGTTGGAGAGGACCCCCGCCTTGCGCGCCGCGGTGTACGCGTCGTCGGGGAAGCAGTCCCACGCCCCGAACTCGATGCTCGGCAGGGGGGCCAGCGGGAGGAAGTCGGCGATGCGCGGGGAGCGGTTTTCCGTGCGCTTGCCCAGGCGGATCGTGCCCATCTGGGTGAGCGACCCGACGGGCTCGGCGGCGCCGCGGCGGATCATCTCGACGCCGGCGATGGTGGTGGTGGCCACGGCGCCGAGGCCGGGCAGGAGGACGCCGAGCTTGCCCTGGACGGGCGCGAGGGTCGGGGGGGTCTTCATGGCAGGGGGCGCGGACCCTAGTACAGCCCCGCGACGAGAGGTGAGGGATTTCGGCGTTGCGCGCGGGGCCGGAGGCGGGGTCAACTGCGCCCACGCAACCCATGAGCGGCACCGTCCTGGTCATTGACGACGAGAAGAACATCCGGCGCACCCTCCGCATGGTGCTGGAGGGCGACGACATCGACGTGCGCGACGCCGAGTCCGCCGAGGCGGGCCTGGCCGTGCTGGCCGAGGAGGCCGTCGACGTGATCGTCACGGACATCCGCCTGCCGGGGATGTCGGGCATCGACCTGCTCCAGCGCGTGCGGCGGACGCCCGAGTGGGCGGGCATCCCGGTGGTGGTGATCTCCGGCCACGCGCTCCTCACCGAGGCGGTCGACGCGATCAAGCTCGGCGCGACCGACTTCTTCGAGAAGCCCCTCGACCGCGACCGCGTGCTGGTGAGCGTGCGCAACGCGCTCAAGACCGCCCGCCTGGAGCGCGAGGTGAGCGACCTGCGCTCGGCCGTCGGCGCCCGCGAGGAGATGGTGGGCAACAGCCCCGTCATGCAGCGGCTCTTCGCGGAGATCGAGAAGGTCGCGCCGACCCGCGGTCGCGTGCTCGTCACGGGCGAGTCGGGCACCGGCAAGGAGCTCATCGCGCGGGCGATCCACCGGCTGTCGCCGCGGCGCGAGGGGGCCTTCGTGAAGGTCAACTGCGCGGCCATCCCCGCGGAGCTGGTGGAGAGCGAGCTCTTCGGCCACGAGAAGGGGGCCTTCACGGGCGCGGTGGCGCGCAAGCGGGGGCACTTCGAAGTCGCTGACAAGGGCACCCTCTTCCTCGACGAGATCGGCGACATGCCCCTCGCGGCGCAGGCGAAGGTGCTCCGCGCGCTCCAGTCGGGCGAGGTGTCGCGCGTCGGGAGCGACCAGGTGTTCATCGTCGACGTGCGCGTCGTGGCGGCGACCAACAAAGACCTGGAGCGCGAGGTGCGCGAGGGGCGCTTCCGGGAAGACCTCTACTTCCGCCTGAACGTGGTGCCCCTGCGTTCGCCGGCGCTGCGGGAGCGGGCCGACGACATCCCGCTGCTCATCCGGCGCATGGTGGACGACTTCGCGCGGGAGAGCGGCACGAAGCCGAAGCCCGTCGAGCCCGAGGTGCTCGACGAGCTCAAGCGCCGCGGCTTCCCCGGTAACGTCCGCGAGCTCAAGAACCTCGTCGAGCGCCTGGTGATCCTCTCGGGCGATGAGATCACCGTGATGGACCTCCCCGAGGAGTCACGGCTCTCCCGCGAGCTCCGCGAGAAGACCGTCGGCGCCCGCCCGTCGGCGCCGCCACAGTCTGCGGGCGGCGGCGGTGACGACGACGACGACGACCTCCCGCCGCCGCCCCCGCGCGCCCCCGGCACGCGCCCGTCGCTCCGGGAGTACCGCGACCACGCCGAGCGCCAGTACATCCTCGACACGCTCCGCGAGGTGGACTGGAACATCTCCCGCGCCGCCACCTTCCTCGGCCTCGAGCGCACCAACCTCCACAAGAAGATCCGCGCGCTCGGCGTCAAGCGCGACTGACCCCAATGCCCGGCCGCGACCCCGACCACTGGCTCTACCGCTACGCCCCCGCCGAGTGGGTGCGCGCTTCGCTCCATGAGCTCGGCCAGGCGCGCGCGTCCTTCGACCAGCGCAACGCGCGGGCGGGGCTCGCCGGGTGCCGCCGCGCGGGGGGCGTCGCGCTCAACGGCGTCCTCGCGCTCGCCGACACGCCCGACCCGGCGTACGGGCGCACCTACGTCGACCACCTGCAGGCCCTCGCCCGCGACGAGACGGCGCCCGAGGTCGTCCGCGAGGCCGCCCGTCACCTCGCCGAGACGCCGCTGCCGGGCGGAGATTTTGTGGTGCTTCGTACGTCGGCCTCCAACCAGCGCACGCTCGACGCGGCGGAGACCGTGATGGCCCACGCCTACACGTTGTTGGTGAGGGCCGGGGCGATCTGATCAGGCGCCGGAGCCGCCGGAGCCCTGCGTGGGCCAGCGGCCGGTGTTGCCCGCCTCGCGCTCGCGGAGGTCGTGCTTCACCATGAGGCGCTGGAGGTGGCGGCGGTCGATGCCCGAGGTGCGCGCGGCGGCCGACACGTTGTGGCTGTGCGTCGCGAGCAGCTTGGTGAGGTAGGCCGTCTCGAAGATCTCCGTCCAGATCTCCTTGGCGTCGTGGAAGGGGAGGTCGGTGCGGATCTCGTGGCCCGCCACGCGCTCCACCGCGGGCGCCGTGCGCGACAGGGCGCTCGCGTCGGGGCCGAGCACGGCGAAGCGCTCGACGAGGTTGCGCAGCTCGCGGACGTTGCCCGGAAACTCGTAGCGCGACAGCAGCTCCATCGCGCGCCGGTCGAGGCCGGGATAGGCCGGGAGCGACTGCGCGTCACGGCGGCGGTTGAGGTCGTCGAGGATGGTGTCCACGAGCACGGGGACGTCTTCGAGGCGCGAGCGCAGCGGCGGGAGGCGGACCACCACCGCAGCGAGGCGGTAGTAGAGGTCTTGCCGGAAGTGGCCGTCCTTCACCTCGCGCGGCAGGTTGCGCACGGTCGACACCACCACGCGCGCGTCGAGGGCCACGGGGCGGTCGGCGCCGATGGGCTTGATCTCGCGCGACTCGATCGCGCGCAGCAGCCTGGCCTGGAGCTCCGCGGGGAGCTCGGCCACCTCGTCGAGGAAGAGCGTGCCGCCCTCGGCCGCGCGGAAGGCGCCCTGGCGCGCGCGCATCCCGTCCTGGCCCTTGTCGACGCCGAAGAGCTCGGCCTCCAGCGCCTCCTTCGGGATCGCCCCGCAGTCGACGGCGATGAAGGGCCCGCCCGCGCGCGGCCCCTGGCGGTGGAGGGCGTCGGCGACGAGCTCCTTGCCCGTGCCGGTCTCGCCCTCGACGAGCACGATCACGTCGCTCGCGGCGATGCGCTCGAGGACGGCGAACACCTCACGCATCGCGACGGACGTGCCCACGAGGCGGCCGAAGCGAACGCCCGATGACACCTCGCGCTCGACGCTGTCGCCGAGGGCCTCGACGCGCACGCGCGTGTTGCCGAAGGCGAGCTCGCGCGGCCCCGAGAGGACGATGTCATGAATGCGAATGTCGCCCATGAAGGTGCCGTTGGTGCTGCCCGCGTCGGTCACGCGGATCCCTTCGGGCGTGAGGCGGAGCGTGGCGTGGCGGCGCGACACCGAAGGGTCGCGCAGCGAGAGGTCGGCGTCCTCGGCGCCGCCGACGCGGATCTCGTCTTGCGCGCCTTCGAAGAGCGCACCGCGATCGGGGCCGTCGATGACGGTGATGCGGAGCTTGTGAAGGCGACGCGCGACGGTGCGTCCGTTGCGCTCGATCAGCTGGGTGGGGGCGGGGGTTCGTTGCACCGGGAGGATCCTCCGCGGTGACTCTATCGCGAGAACGTGACGGCGGGCACCTTGACAATCAATGAGCGGGCTGCGGCGTGGCCCCCGCGGCCGGCGGCGTCACGCGGAACGGCGCGCGCCACGTCGCCTCTCCCGCGTTGGCCACACGGATCACCACGGGGCCCGTCTGCGTGTCGGCCGCGACCTCGCACGTCACCGCGGTCGGCGTCGCCGTCGCGATCGGGCACGCGACGCCGTTGACCGTCACGCCGACCTCCGCCACCGCGGCGCCGAGGTTTCTGCCCCGCAGCGTGAGGCGCGTACCGGCCGCGCCCTGCGCCGGCGTCACCGCCGTCAGCACCGGCGGGACGGTGATCGCGAAGGGCGCCGAGGTGACCGTCTGCCGCCCCTCGGCCTCGACAGTGATGACCCCGCCGCGCGAAGGCCGCGGCACCGTGAACACGATCTCCGTGGTGCTGGTGCGCGTGGGGCGGATCACCGCGGCGCCCAGGCGGACGCGGAGCCGCGCGGCGTCGGGTTCGAAGCCCTCGCCGCGGAGGGTCACGGTGGCGCCGAGCGGGCCCGCCGGGGGCGACACCTCGCGGAGCGTCACGGGCTGCAGAACGACAAAATCCGCCGGCGCCCGCCCCGTGCCCTGGAGGCGCGCGATGACCTCGAAGCGACCCGTCTGCGACCCGCGCGGCACGACGAGCTCGATCATGTCGCGCTCGTAGCGCTCGGCCTGCACCTCCTGGCCGTTGAGCCGCACCGACACCAGCGCGCGGTCGGTGGGGAAGTTGACCCCGCGCAGCGTGACGCGCGAACCGGGCACCCCGGCCGCGGGCTCCACCGCGGTGATGCGCGGGCGGAGCGTGATCATGAAGGGGTCGCGGGCGCGGGCCTGGCCGTTGCCCGTGACGTTGACGCCCCACTGGCCCGAGCGCGCGCCCGGCGGCACCTGCACGACGAGCGCGGTGGGCGTCGCCGACATCACCGGCGCGGCTTGCGCGCCGAGGGTGACGACGTTCTCATTGGCCACGGTGGAGAAGCCGGTGCCGGTGAGGGTCACCTGGTCGCCGACGTCGCCCGTGCGCGGCTCGACCCGCGTCACCGAGACGGGGACGAGCACGGTGAGGTCGGTGCTGCTCTCCACCGGCCCGACGCCGTTGACGGTGATCGCGACGCGCCCGGTCTGCGACCCGTCCGGGACGGTGATCGCCACCTCCTGCGGGGCGACGCTCGCCACGGTGGCGGGGCGACCGCCGACGGTCACCTGCACGCGGGTGGAGTCGTCACCAAACTGCGTCCCGCGCAGCAGCACGCGGCCGCCCGGCGCCGCGCGCGGGGGTACCATCTCGCGGATGACGGGCGCCGCGCCGACGAAGAGCCGCTGGGCCGTCTCGTAGCGACCGACGCCCTGCACGCTCACGGCGATGGTGCCGCCCTGCGCGTCGACCGGGACCTCGATCTCCATCTCCGTGGCCGACGCCCGCAGCGCCCGCACGGGTCGGCCGTTGAGGGTCACCCGGTTGCTCGCGAGGGTCGTCGCGAAGCCCGTCCCGCGCAGCGTCACGCGCCCGCCCGGGGCCACCGCCGCGGGGCTGAACTCCCGCACCACGAGCCGGTCGTTGATGGTGACATCCGCCGCGCTCCGCGCCTCGCCGCCGCCCGTCCGCACGAAGACGGGGCCCGTGCGCGCGCCGTCGGGGACGATGACGCGCAGGGTGGTGGTGTCGCCGCTGCGCACCACCATCGGGAGGTTGCCGATGCGCACGGTGTTGTCGAGCGGGCGGGCGGAGAAGTTCTGCCCGCGCACCACGATCTCTGCGCCGGGCGCCGTGGCCGCGGGCTCGATCGACTGCACCACGGGCGCGGGCTCGGCGGCCGTCACGCGGAACAGGTCGCGCGTCTCCACCTCATCCGTCCCGTTGGAGAGCACCCAGCGGCCCGTCTGGGCGCCGTCGGGAACCACCACCGTGATGCGCTCGGGAAGCACCTCGACGGGCGTCACCGGCTGCTCGTTGAAGAGCACGCGGTAGCTCCGCTGGAAGCCCCGCCCCACGATGCGCACCCGCGTGCCGGGCGGCCCCGCCGTGGGCTCGATGTGCTCGATCATCGGGCGCGCCTGCGCGACGACGGCCGCAGGCGTCGCCAGCGCGAGGGCGAGCGGGAGCGCGGCGCGACGGAGCGTCATGACGCCACCTGCGCGCCCGGCACGAGGTCGTCGTAGGCCCCCTCGGCGCGGTGTGTCGAGGCGAGGTCGTCGAACACCTCCTCGAGCGGCAGCGTCGAGCCGCCGAGCGTCAGGGCCGCGGCGACGACGTTCTTGGCGGCGCCGTACACCGCCAGCCAGTGCTCGCGGGCGGCGGCCAGCTCGGGGGTGCTCACGTCCGTCGCGCGCAACCGCCGCTCATCGGCCACGACGGCCTCCATCGCCGCGCGCGCCGCCGCCAGCTCGTCGCGCCACAGGGCCGACTCCCGCACCGAGGCGGCGTGCTCGTCGAGCGTGCCGAGCACGTGCTCGAGGGCCGCGAGGAGGCGCCCGGGGCCGCGGCGCGAGAGCGTCTGCGGCGGGTCGACGAAGAAGCGGTCGTAGTCCACCGTCCCCGCGCGGTGCGAGTCGAGGTGGTGGGCGAAGCGCTGCAGCACGTCGCGGGCGGCGCGCTGCGGGGCCTCGCGCACCGTGACGAGCGCGTGGAGGCTCGGGTCGCCCGCGCGCGCCGCGTGGAGCTGCGCCGCCACCTGGTCGCCCGCCAGCCGCAGCGCGACCGCGACGTAGTGGAGCGCCGGGTCGAACTCGCGGAACTGCCCCATCAGGTGGCGCGCGATCTGGTCGATGGCGTAGTCGCCGTAAATCTGCGTCTCGTCGTAGTCGATGTACGTGTCGGCCATGGCGCGCGAAGGATTCCGGCAACGCGGGGGTCTTGTAAAGGGTTGCGCGCAGGGGGCGAACCGTAAGCCCGCACCCCGTCGGGCGTTTCCCCCTCACGATGGACGCGATGGCGCTCCCAGCCGGCCCGTGGTGGGCCTTCGACGCGCTTCCCGACGAGGGCGAAAGGGCCTATGGTCCGCGCCGACCCCGGGAGATGAGCGCGACCGACGACGCCGCAGCGGAGGAGCGAGGCCTCGTCGAAGCCGCGCAGCGGGGAGACCGTGAGGCCCTCCAGAAGATCCTCGACCGCGTCGCGAAGCCCCTCTATTCCGCGGTGATCCTGCCGCGCGTGGGCAACGCGCCCGACGCCGAGGACATCCTCCGCGACACGCTCCTCCGCGGGATGGAGCGCATCGAGACCTTCCGCTGGACGGGCGCCGGGGTGTTCCCCTGGTTTCGCCAGATCGCCGTGAACCTGGTGATCGACGCGGCGCGGCGCCGTCAGCGTCGCGGACGGATGGAGGAGCGCCTCGAACGCCACGTGCAGGACACCGAGGTGGTCCACCACGCGGGCGCCGAGACCTCGATGATCGAAGCGCAGGAGCGGGCCGCCGCCGCGGAGACGCTCCAGGCCGCCATGGCCACCCTCAACGAACGATACCGCCTCGCCGTCACCCTCCGCCTCGTCGAGGAGCGCCCCCGCGAGGAGTGCGCGGCGGCGATGAACGTGACCCTGGGCAATTTCGACGTCATCCTCCACAGGGCACTTGCGGCCTTGAGAAAGGCCTACGGCGCGCGATGAGCACCCCCGACACCGACTGGAACCCCGAAGACGGCGAAGCCCCCACGGAAGAAGAGCTCCGCGAGGCCGCGCGCCTCGCCGACGCCCTCGACCGCCCGGTGGCCCCCGCCGTTATGACCCCTGACACCGCGGAGCTCCTCTCCGTCGCGGGCCGCGTGAAGGCCGTCGCCCGCCCCGACGACGCCGCCGCGCAGGCCGCCGTCGACCGGGCGATCCGCCACGCCCTGAAGGCCCCCGCGCGCCCCGCCGCGTGGTGGAGCCCCGCGCGCCTGCGCTTCGCCGCCGCGGCCGCCGCCGTCCTCGCCGCGGCGGGTGTCGGTGGCCGCGAGTACCTGCTCGCCCGCCCGGCCGCCGCCCCGTCGCAGGAGGTCGTGTTCGACGCGCCCGTCGAGCCCGGCGCCGGCTCCGCCCCCGCGTCGCGGCTCTACGACCACGGGCTCCGCGGGTACCGCGACAGCCTCCTCGGAGGTTCGCCGTGACCGCCCGCCTGCTCGCGCTCCTCACGCTGCTCGTCGCCCTCACGGCCTGCCGGCGATCGCCCGACCCCCACCGCGCGGGCGAGGTCACGATGGCGCTCCTCGGCACGGCCCGCGCGCTCCACCACGAGGCCGACGTGTACGAGGGGACGGGCGATTTTGTCCGCGCCTCACAGGCCATGGAGCGCGTGCTCGCGCTGCGTCTCCCGGGCGATTTCGCCGGCGCGGAGGACGTCCGCGCCGACGCGTGGGGGCGCCTCGCCGAGCTCGATCTGCGCCGCAACGACCCCGACCGCGCCCTCGCTCGCGTCGACGAGGCGCTCGCCGCCACGCGCCGTGAGAGCGTGCTCCAGGCGCGGCTGTACATGGTGCGCGGCCAGACGCTCCGCACCCTCGCCGACCGGGCCGCGGGCGCGCACGACGAGCCCACCGCCGCGCGCCGCCGCGACGAGGCCCTCGCCGCGCTCGAGCGCTCGATCGCCATCAACGCGCGCATCCTCCGCCGCCTCACGCCGGGGGCGACGCGATGAGGCGCGCGGGACTCGCCGCCGTGCTCGCCTGCGGGTGCGCGTCGTACAGCGCCGCGCGCGCCGCGCCTCCTGCGACCGCGACCGCCTCCATCTCCCCCGCACCGTCGTACACGCGCGAGCCACCGGCGAGCCTGAGCGGAGGAGCGACGAACGCGCCCTCGAGCCTCCGTTTTGCCCCCGTGGCGCCGAACGGGTCCGCGCAGGGCCTCGATGTCCCGGGCGAACCCGACGACGCGGGCCGTGAAGGCTCGATCGCGCGTTGGGAGGCGGAGCTTCAGCGCGGGCGCGACGAGCTCGCGGCCAGCGTCGGCCAGTGCCGCGTCATCTGCATGGCGGCGACCCACGTGTGCACGGCGACGCGCGAGATCTGTCGGATCACGGGCGACCTCATCGCGGCGCAGCCCCGCGACGTGCGCTGTGCGCGCGCCCGCTCGGCCTGCATCGACGCGGGGCGACGGCGCGACGGCGCCTGCCCGGTGTGCCCTGGTTGAGCGAGCGCCAAGGGTCGGCGCGCCCGTTCAACTCCGGCGTGAGAACACCGACAGCACGTCTTCGAGGTCTTCGAACAGGTGATCGGGCGCCGTCCCCATGAGCGCGTCGCGGGCGCCGAGGCCGTAGAGCACCGCGGCGGTGCGCATCCCCGCGGCGCGCCCGGCGAGCACGTCGCGCGCGGTGTCGCCCACCATGAGGGCCCGCGAGGGGTGCACGTCGAGCGCCTCGCACACGCGCAGGAGGAGCTCCGGGGAGGGCTTGGGGCGCATGCTCGTCCCGCCGGAGCCTTCGATCACGTCGAAGAAGCCCGCGATGCCGACGTGGACGCAGAGCCCGCGCGCCGCTTCGGCCCGCTTGGAGGTGGCCACGGCGAGGCGCAGCCGCGGGCGCAGCATCGCCAGGGCCTCCAGGGTGTCCATGACGCCGGGGTAGAGCCGCGTGCGGGCGTGGCCTGTCCCCTGGTAGTGGGCCCGGTAGCGCGAGACGAAGCGGTCGAAGAGGCTCGGGTCGGCCCCGGGGGCGGCCACGGCGAAGATCTCCTCCAGGGGCGACCCGTCGACCAGGGAGTCGACCGGGCGAACGCTGGTGATGGCGAGGTCTTCAAACGCCCGGCGCAAGGCCAGACTGATGTCGGCGGCCGAGTCGGCGAGGGTGCCGTCCAGGTCGAACAGAATCGCGTCGAAGGGTTGGGGACCGACCACGGGGCGCCTCCGTCAGGGCGAAGCGGGGGACAACAACGGCGCCCGATGAGGGCCCCCATGTCGAAGAGCCTTGATGCGACGGCACCAGGGGGACGACAATGGGCGGCGAAGGGTGCGAGCGAACGAGTTCGAACGCAAGGCCCTCCCGGCGCACGGACAGGCACGCACGCCTAGAACCCGCGCGACGACCCTGCTGCAACGATTCATTCTGCGACCCTCAGGAGACGAGAGCCCCGATGTTGACGCTGATCGTGACGGAGAAGGGCGGTACGCCGAAGAAGATGGACTTCGACCGGGACGAAGTCACCGTCGGCCGAGTGCCTGGCAATGACATCGTGCTGAACAAGGGCAACGTCTCGAAGCGCCACTCCCGCGTGGTGAAGCAGGACGGGCGCTTCTTCGTCGTCGACCTCAAGAGCACCAACGGGACGTACCTCAACGGCCGGCGCATCACGACGCCGTCGGTGATCCGCCCCGGCGACAAGGTGTACATCGGCGATTTCGTGATCATGGTCGACATGGGCGACGGGTCGGCGATCGACCTCGCCTCGGCCGGCGACATGAGCGACATGCCGATGGAAGCGGGCGGCGGCGAATTCGAGAACGCCGACCAGGCCGAGGACTACGAGGAGCAGACCCCTGAGCCGCAGCAGCCGCCACAGCCGCAGTTCGCGCCGCCGCCGGCAGGCCGTCCGGCGGTGATGACCTCGCCCGGCCCCGTGGGTCCCGGTCCGATGCCTGGCCCGCGCGGCATGGGAGGCCCCCCCAGCCCGATGGGTGGCCCGCCTGGCCCGATGGGTGGCCCCATGGGTGGACCCCCGGGACCGATGGGTGGACCGCCGAGCCCGATGGGTGGCCCGCCCGGCCCGATGGGTGGCCCGCCCGGCCCGATGGGTGGCCCTCCCGGCCCGATGGGTGGACCGCCCGGTCCGATGGGTGGCCCGATGGGCGGCCCGTCTGGACCGCCGCGTCCTGCGCCGCTGCCGCCTCCCGGCGGAGGCCCCGGCCCGATGGGTGGCCCTCCCGGCCCGATGGGTGGCCCTCCCGGCCCGATGGGCGGCCCTCCCGGCCCGATGGGTGGCCCGCCGAGCCCCATGGGTGGCCCCCCCGGACCGCGTGCGATCGGATCGACGCTCGGAGGAACGGGAGCTCCTGGCCCTGCGGGTGGACCGCCGGGTCCGATGGGGGGCCCCGGTCCGCGCCCGCTCGGCCCGCCTCCGGGTGGCCCCGGCCCGGTCGGTGGCCCTGCGCCGATGGGTCCTCCGATGGGAGGCCCCGGCCCGATGGGTGGCCCCGGCCCGATGGGCGGCCCCGGCCCGATGGGCGGCCCCGGCCCGATGGGAGGCCCTGGCCCGATGGGAGGCCCTGGCCCGATGGGAGGCCCCGGACCGATGGGTGGCCCGGGTGGTCCTGCGATGCGCTCGAGCGTTCCTGGCATCGGCGGTCCGGGTCGTGGCCCGGGTCCCGCGCTCCCGCTGCCGGGTGAGGGTGGACCGATGGGGGGACTCGTTCCCGCCGCGCTGAACGACGCCAACACGCCGCCGTCGATGGACGCTCACCGCGACCCGCCGCCGATGGACGGTGGCTATGGCGCTCCTGAGGCCGCTCCGCCGATGGGTGGGCCCGCACCGCGTCCGCTCGCACCGCTGCCGCTCGCGCCGCCGCCCGAGCCCGCGCCCGCCCCGGCGCCCGCTCCGATGGCGGCACCTCCGGCAGCGGCTCGTCCCCTCGCACCGGCTCCCATGCCGGGCCCTGCCCCCGTGCCGGCGCCCGCACCTGCGCCCGCGATGGCTCCGGCACCCGCGCCTGCAATGGCGCCCGCGATGGCGCCGGCGCCCGCGCCCGCGCCCGCGCCCGCGCCGGCTCCGTCGCGCTCGATCGCTCCGCCTCCGCCCGCTCCTGCGACGCCGATCGCAGAGGCTCGCACGGGCGAGGAATACCCCGACCTGCTCGCTCAGGTGATCCGCGCGGCCCGGCAGCGCGGCGCCGAGGCGACCCCCGGCGACGACGCCTCCCGCCAGCGCGCGAAGCCGATCGTCGAGCAGGCCGCCCGCGCGGTGGCTCAGCTCCCCGCGGGCGTCACGCACGACCGCCTCTCCCGTGACGCGCTGGCGGAGATCGCCGGTGCGGGCGCGTGGGACGCCGTGCGCGACGACGCGGAGATCACGCTCGTCACCGTCGACCACCGCGGCCGCGTCTCGACGCTCCGCGGCGGTCAGTGGAACGCCGGGTCGCACTGGTTCTCCAGCGCGGCGGCGGCGGCCGAGTGCACCGACCGGCTGCTCCGCGCCAGCGGGGTCGACCGCGGCGGGAAGCCCTCGGTCCACGCGACCTTCCACGACGGCGCGCTCTTCACGGCCCTCTTCGGCGCCCTCTCGCACGGCGGCGTGGTGGCCCAGCTCGAGCGCCCGGCGCGCGGCGTCTCGCTCAACGACCTCGGCGCGCGCGGCGTGCTCCCGCCGCAGGCTGTCAGCACGCTCCTCTCGGTGCTCGCGCAGCGCCGCAACGTGATCGTCTCGGGCGGCCGAGGCTCGGGGCGCTCGATGGTGCTCTCCGCGCTCGTCGCGTCGCTCCCCGCGGGCGACCGCGCCGTGGTGATCGAAGACCGCGACGAGGTGAACCGCGCCCGCCGCGACGCCCTCTCGGTGCGCGCGGAGGGCGACTGGAGCGCCGCCGTGGACGCCGCGCTCGGGCTCCGCGCGGGCCGCGTGGTGTACGGCGAGGCCCACGCCGCGTGCGCGAAGGCCTTCGTCTCGTCGCTCGCCACCGGGGCCGAGGGCGCGATGATCGCCGTCGCCGCCCCCACCGGCGCCCACGCGCTGGCGAAGCTCGCCCACGAGGGCGCCGCCGAGGGCTGGCTCTCGTACGACGAGGCCCTCACGCGCCTCCTCGACACGCGCCCCTTCGTGATCGAGACCGCGCGCTTCGGCGACGGCGTGTGCCGCGTCATCTCCATCGGCGAGGCCTACAAGGCCAACGACGGCTCGACCCAGGTGGCGAAGATGTTCGCCGTGCAGATTGGCGGCCCCGACAACGCGGGCAACCTCATCGTGCAGCTCGCGCCGGCCCAGCAGGGCTACTGAGCCCCGTTCCCACCCGTCTCTTCTCCCCTGTCAGACTATGTCCCTGGTGAGGTTGCGCGCCCCGGCGTCGGGCGCACACTCCTCCTCATGGAAGCTCAACTCCCTGCGATGTTCGACAGCCCGCGCGCCGCGGAGCCCGGCGACGGGGAGATCACGGCGCTCGCCGCCTGGCTCGGCGTCTCGGCGCGGGCGGCGCGCGCGTGCTGCCTGCGCCTGCGCACGGTGGCGACGGCCCTCGACGCGGCCAACGACGGCCCCGACCTCCCCGTCGCCACCCGCTGGCGCACGGCTCTGCGGATGAGCGCGCGGCTGCTCACGGTGGAGGGCGAAGGAGCCGTGGCCGACGCGGCGTCGCGGCTCCTCGCGCGGCTCGACGGCGACACCCGGGCCGTCACCGACGTACAGCTCCGAACGATGGTGACGCGCTGCCTCACCGAGCGCACCGTCCTCGCCATCGACTACTGGAACGTCGAGGCCAGCGCCTGGGAGCCCCGTCGCATCGAGCCCCTCTCGCTCTCCCACGTCGACGGCCACTGGACGGTGCTCGCCTTCTGCCGCACGCGCTCCGACCTCCGCTCGTTCCGCTTCGACCGCATCCGCGCGGCGTCGCCCACGGAGGCCCACTACGAGGCCCGCCACGGCCTCTCCCTCGAGCGCTTCCTCCACCGCCAGAAGAACCTCTCCCGCCCTCGCCTCGCGGGTTGACCCGCTCCCCTCGCACTCGCGACAATCGCGCGCGATGCCCCGCCCGCTTCGCTTCCTCGCCGCCGTCGCCCCGCTGGGTCTCCTCGCGTGCAGCGACCCGTCTCCCGCTCCCTCCCCCGACGCCTCCCTCACGGACGTGTCTCCCGACGTCACCACCGACGCGCTCGCCGACCTCGCCCCCGAGCAGCCGATGCGCTTCAAGGGACCCGCGCGTGTGATCGTGACGCGCTACGACCACACCATCGACCTGGACGCTCGCTCCCTCACGGCGCGCCTCTCGCTGCGGGTGGAGCAGCCCGGCGACTGCCTCACGCTCGGCTTCCGCCACGCCGCGGCCGACGAGGTGCTCTTCGGTGACGCGCCGGCGCGCGAGGTGATGGTGGCCAACAACACGCTCCTCGCGTGCGTCGACGGGGGCCTCGGGCCGGGCGCGACGGTGACGCTGACGGTGCGCTCGACCCTCCCGCAGACGACGCTCCTCCCGACGCAGGTGGGGTTCTCGCGGCGGACGAGCGCCAACGGGCAGCGCTTCACCTACCTGCTCTCGTGGGTGGGCGAGTGCGCGCGCGTGGGGCCCTGCGACGCGGCGCCTTCGAGCTTCGCGACGTACCGCGTCGCGGTCACGCACCCGATGGGGACGGAGGTGTTCTGCCCCGGCACGCGCACCGCGGGGGCCACCGAGACGGTGTGCGTGCTCGACCAGCGCGGCGCGCCGACGTACTCGTCCTTCGGGGTGATGGCGCTCGCCGGGGGCTGGCGCGCGACGGAGCTCGGCGCGGCGGGCAACGTGCGCGTCACGCTCCACGACACGCCGCAGTCGCGCCTCGCCGAGAGCATCGACCGCCCGCGCCTCCTGGGCTTCCTCGGCTTCATGACCGAGCGCTTCGGACCCTACCCCTACGGCGACACGCTGCGCTTCGTGAGCGGCCCGACGTACTGGGCGGGCTTCGAACACCCGGGCAACGTCGCCCTCGCGGAGACGCTCGTCGCGGGCGGCCGCGCCGACCACACGATTCGCCACGAGGTGGCGCACCAGTGGGCCGGCGACCAGACCACCGTCACCGCGGTGAAGGACTTCGTCTGGAAGGAGGCGATGGCCGAGTACCTCTCGTACGTCTTCGAAGACGAGAACGGCCTCCCCGACCAGGCCCGCACCGCGCTCACCGTGTGGCGCGACTCGGCCGCCCGCGCCGACCGCTACCCCGTCCCCGACGAGGACATCGCCCTCCCGCTCTTCTACGGCAACGCGTACGGCCCCGGGCCGATGATCTTCTTCCGTCAGTTGGAGGTGATGTTCACGCGGCGGCAGGTGATGGACGCGATTCGAAGCGTGCTCGGCCGCGAGCGCACGCTCTCCGTCGACGAGCTGCGCATGGCCCTGGAGCGCACCACGGGCGCGCAGCTCGACCGCTACTTCCGCGCGTGGCTCCGCGGCACCGGCGCGCCGACGTGGCCCGCGGTGACGGTGACCCGCACGCCCAACGCCGACGGATCGCTCACGGTGGCGGTGCGGGTGGAGTCGCGCGACGCGGTGGTGCGCCCGTGCCGCTTCCGCGTGCGCCTCACCGGCGACGGCGGGCAGACGCTCGACGTGCCGTTCACGGTGGGGCTCGACGGGAGCGCGCCGATGCCCGCCACGGTGCGACCGACCTTCGCGGTGACGGGCGAGGTGGTGAACCCCGAGCTGGAAGCGCTCGTGTGGCCCGCGACGATGCCCGGCGGCGCCCGCTGGATCGAGCACGTGCCGACGCCGGGCTTCGATCCGTTTCGCGCGCCGTGAGGGGTGTATGAGGGTGTCGCCGCGGCCCTACCAGCGGCCCTGCGCGCTCTGGATGAAGTCGTAGGGATAGCCCACCTCGAACGCGCTCGCGTCGTCGAGGCGCTTCATCTGCGCGTCCGTCAGCACCAGGTCCGCCGCGCCGAGGTTGTCCTCCAACTGCGCCAGCGTGCGCGCGCCGAAGATCACCGACGACACCCCCGGCTTCTGCGCCACCCACGCGAGCGCCACCTGCGACGCGCTCCGCCCCGCCTCCGCGCTCACCGCGCCGAGGGCCTCCAGCACGCGCTGGCTGCGCGGCTCGTTGAGCTTCGCGAGGCGCCCTTCGAAGCGCTTGCTCGTCATGCGCGTGCCGTCGGGAGCCGCCGCGCCGGGCGTGTACTTGCCCGACAGCATCCCCCCCGCGAGCGGCGACCACGGGAGAATGCCCACGCCAAACTTCAGCGCGATGGGCACGTGCTCGCGCTCCTGGTCGCGGATGAGCAGGGAGTACTGCGCCTGGTTGGAGACGAAGCGCGCGAGGTTGCGCTTGTCGCTGATCCAGAGGCTCTCCATCAGGCGGTAGGCCGCGTAGTTGGAGCAGCCGAGGTAGAGCACCTTGCCCGCGTGCACGAGGTCGTCGAGCGCGCGGAGGGTCTCCTCCTCGGGGACGTCGGAGTCCTGCATGTGAATCTGGTAGAGGTCGATGCGGTCGGTGCCGAGACGTCGCAGCGAGTCTTCGCATGCTTGACGGATGTGCATCCGCGATGCCCCCCGCCCGTTGGGCCCAGGCCGCATCACGAAGCGGAACTTCGTCGCCAGCACCGTCGTGTCGCGCGCGCCCCGCTCGGCGAGCCAGCGGCCGACGACACGCTCGCTCAGCCCGTCTTGACCGTACACGTTGGCCGTGTCGATGAAGTTCACGCCCGCGTCGCGCGCCCGGTCCATGATCGCGAACGCGGTGGACTCGTCGGCGCCGACGCCGTGCATGAAGGACTTCTCGTCGGCCTCGCCGAAGGTCATGGCGCCGAGGCAGAGGGTCGACACTTCGAGGCCGGAGCCTCCCAATCGTCGGTACTTCATCGGGGTGGTCCGTGGGGGATGTGGAGGCGGTGGGGCGGGGAGAGGCAGGGAGGCGGGAGGCGGGAGGCGCGTCTAGGCGACGACGCCCTGACCGAGCTTCTTGATGCCCTCGGAGAAGAGGATTTCAGCGCGGCTCGACTCGATCGCGACCACCACGCCCTTGCCAAACTTCGCGTGGGCGATGAGGTCGCCGCGCACCAGCGGGCGCGCCGGGTTGTAGGCCGTAAACGCGGAGTCGGGCTTGTCCGCGATGAGCTCCTCGAACTTCGGCAGGTTGGCCGTGGGCGGGTTGAATCCCAGCGACCCTTCCCCCTGTGAACCCTTGGCGGCGGTGGCCTTCTTGGTGCGCTTCATCGACATGGCGGTGCTTCTCCGGAGCGCGCTGGGGAATACCCCTGAACACCACCGCCGCGCAACCACCACCCACCCGTTGGCCCGGTTTGTCCGCTCCGTCGCCCGCTGCACACCCGCGCGGGGCACACACCCTTTGTTTCACCCCGCCCTTCGGAGGTATACGTCGCGGGCCATGACCCGGCCCGCAGACCATCCTTCCCCCACCCGCAAGCTGTTCGGCACCGACGGCATCCGCGGGCTGGCCAACGAGTTCCCCATGACCCCGGAGGTGGCGCTGAAGGTGGGCGCCGCCGTGACGTGGTGGTCGTCGCGCGGGGGTCGGGCCGCCCGCGTGGTCATCGGCAAGGACACCCGCCTCTCGGGCTACATGCTCGAGACCGCGCTCGCCGCCGGCGTGTGCGCGCAGGGCGGCCGCGTGCTGCTCACCGGCCCCCTCCCGACGCCCGCCATCGCGTACATCGTCCAGTCGATGCGCGCCGACGCGGGCGTGGTCATCTCCGCGTCGCACAACCCCTACGCCGACAACGGGATCAAGGTGTTCGGGCCCGACGGGTTCAAGCTCCCCGACGCCGCCGAGGCCGAGATCGAGGCGCTCCTCGACGACCCGCGGCTCATGAC